>DATAYY010000098.1:0-34800 GCA_036272325.1 Caldimonas sp.
CCGTCCATGTGGCGGCCGAGCTCGCACGCGGCGGCAAGCACGTACTGCAGGTCGGCCGAGCCGTCGCTGTCCTGGGGAGTGCCGACGGCGATGAACTGGACCTTGCCGTGGGTCGCCGCTGCTTCCGCGTCGGCGCCGAAGCGCAGCCGCTCGCCGGCGACGTTGCGCTGCACGACCTCGCCCAGCCCGGGCTCGAGGATCGGCAGGCCGCCGCCTTGCAGCAGGGCGACCTTGGCCGCGTCGATGTCGAAGCAATAGACGTCGTTGCCGAGATCGGCAAGGCAGGCGGCGGTGACGAGGCCGACATAGCCGGAACCGATGACCGTGACTTTCATGGGAGCGTGGGCGTCGTGGCGTCCTGTTCAAAAGCTGAACGCGGGAGAGTGTATTCGGTCACGTGGCGGCGATGCGTGACAGGCGCCCCGGGCTGCGCCGCTGCCCCCGCCGAGCGGGGAATGGCCCCTAGGCGCGATAATTGCGTCATGAATGAACCGTACGGCGCGCAGGGCGCGCTCGCGGCCGAGCCGGTCTCGCCGCCCACTTCCGGAACCGAATCCGGCTCTTCCTCCCTCAAGTTCTCCTCGGTCGGCCTGGCGCCGGTCCTGCAGAGCGCGGTCGCCGCGCAGGGCTACACGACGATGACGCCGATCCAAGCGAAGGCGATCCCGATCGTCCTCGCCGGCCGCGACGTCATGGGCGCAGCCCAGACCGGCACCGGCAAGACGGCGGCGTTCTCGCTGCCGCTGCTGCACAAGATGCTGCCGCACGAGAACGCGAGCATGTCGCCGGCGCGCCACCCGGTGCGCGCGCTGGTCATCGCGCCGACGCGCGAGCTCGCCGACCAGGTCGCCGACAACATCAAGGGCTATGCGGCGCACTCGAAGCTGCGCGTCGCGGTCGTCTTCGGCGGCATCGACATGAAGCCGCAGACGCTCGAGCTGAAGCAGGGCGTCGAGGTGCTCGTCGCGACGCCGGGGCGCCTGCTCGACCACATCGAGGCAAAGAACTGCGTCCTCAACCAGGTCGAGTACGTCGTCCTCGACGAGGCCGACCGGATGCTCGACATCGGCTTCCTGCCGGACCTGCAGCGCATCCTCTCGTACCTGCCGAAGCAGCGTCAGACGCTGCTCTTCTCGGCGACGTTTTCGCCCGAGATCAAGCGCCTCGCCGAGAGCTACCTGCAGGATCCGATCCTGGTCGAGGTGGCACGGCCGAACGCGACGGCGAGCAACATCGAGCAGCACTTCTACAGCGTCTCGTCCGACGACAAGCGTCGCGCGGTGCTGAAGCTGCTGAAGGAACGCTCGATCTCGCAGGCGCTCATCTTCGTCAACTCCAAGATCGGCTGCGCGCGGCTGGCGCGCTCGTTCGAGCGCGACGGCCTGCGCACCAACGCCCTGCACGGCGACAAGTCGCAGGACGAGCGGCTGAAGGCACTCGAGGCGTTCAAGAAGGGCGAGGTCGATGTCCTGGTCGCGACCGACGTCGCCGCGCGCGGGCTCGACATTGTCGATCTGCCCGCGGTCTTCAACTTCGACGTTCCGTTCAACGCCGAGGACTACGTCCACCGGATCGGCCGCACCGCGCGCGCCGGTGCCTCTGGCCTCGCGATCACGCTCGTTGCGCGTGAGGACGCGCGCCTCGTCGCCGACATCGAGAAGCTCCTCGGCCGCAAGATCGAGATCGAGCCGCTCGAGCTCGACGACGACCGCAGGCCGCCGTTTCGCGAGCGTGTCCGCCGTCGCGACGACGACGAGTCGCCGCGCGAATCGGGCGACATCCGCGCCGCGCGCGCGTCGCGCGAGCCGCGCCCGGGCGCTGGACCGTACGGCCAGCCGCGCGAGCCGGCGCGCAGCAACGATCCGTTCTTCGACCAGCCGTACGAGCCGTCCGCGGTGGTGAGCACCGGGCCGTCATGGGAAAAGCCGGCGGCACCGGTCGGCCGCGTCTCGGCCAACATCAAGGCGAAGAAAAAGGTCGCCGCACTGTTCGGCGCCAAGGTTCCCGCCGCTGCCGAGACCTGAGCATCGCCTCAGCGGGCGAGCCAGGCGAACACTGCCGGCACGTCGGCGGCGACGCTGCCCGGCTCGGCGCGCCAGAGGGCGATGGTCGTGCTGCGGGTCGCTTCGCTCGCCAGCGTCAGGCCGACGCTCACCGAGAGCACGGTCGTCGGTTGCAGCTGCGCGACCAGCGCCGCCAGCAGGGCAGGATTGCGGTACGGCGTCTCGATCGCGACTTGCGTCTGCGCGAGCCGGCGCGAGACCGATTCGAGCTCGCGGATGCGGGTGTTGCGCGCCTCGATCTCGATCGGCAGATAGCCGACGAACGCGAAGCTCTGGCCATTCAGGCCGCTTGCGGCCACGGCAAGGGTGATCGAGCTCGCCCCCGGCAGGGCGACGACGCGAACCGCTGCGGCATGCGCCGCCGCGACCAGCTGCGCACCGGGGTCGGCGACGGCGGGAAGCCCGGCCTCGGAGACCAGTCCGACGTCGCTGCCGGCGAGCGCAGGCGCGAGCAGCCGCGAAGCGTCGAACGGCGACGGGTCGCTGCGCCCCTTCGGCGGTCGCGGCAACTCGACGATTCCGATTTCCTGCAACGGACGCCCGAGCCTGCAGGCGACATCGACGCGCTTCAGGAACGCCCGCGTCGTCTTGGCGTTCTCGCACACCCAATGGTCGAGCCGCGCGGCAACGCGGAGCGTTCCGAACGGCAAGCGCTCGCGCAGGTCGACCTCCGCGTCGGCGGTGCCGACGTCGAGCCCGTTGGGAACGAGGAAGAGCGTGCCACTCATCGGCCGTCGGCGAGCGGATCGATGCCGGCGTGGCGCAGCAGCTCGCAGGTGCGGATCAGCGGCAGCCCGATCAGCGCCGTCGGGTCGTCGGCGCCGACGCTCTCGACGAGGGCGATGCCGAGCGTCTCGATCTTGGCGCTGCCGGCGCAGTCGTACGGCGTCTCGGCGCGCAGGTAACGCTCGATCTCGGCGTCGGTGAGGGCGCGAAAACGCACGGCGATGGGCACCAGCGCCGTCTCGGCGAAGCCGGTCGCGCCGCAGGACACGGCGACCGCGGTCTGAAAGACGACGGTGCGGCCGCGCATCGCGCGCAGCTGCGCGGTCGCTCGCGCGTGGTCGCCGGGCTTGCCGACGCCGCGGCCGTCGAGGTCGGCGATCTGGTCGGCGCCGATGACGACGGCCTCCGGGTCGCGCGCGGCGATGGCCGCCGCCTTTGCGAGCGCGAGCCGGACAGCGGTTTGCGCTGGCGTCTCGCCGTCGCGGGCGGCCTCGTCGATCGCGGCCGCCTCGACGTCGAACGGTAGGCGCAGTCGCGCCAGCAACTCGCGCCGGTAGCGCGACGACGAAGCGAGGACCAGGCGGCGCGCGGGCATGCCCGCATTCTCCATGGCAGCGTTCGCGCCGGCTCGGCCTACACTGGCCCGATGGCCAGCCGCGAATTCGACCCGCGCCGCCTCGATGTCGCCGCATTTGCCGCCGCCGCCGGCGAGCTCGCGGGCGAGTTTCCTGCCGAGGCGCTGCCGCGTCTCGCCTCGGCGACGCTCGCGCCCGCCGCCGACCTGCCCCGCCCCGGCGTACGCTGGCGGGTCGACGGCGAGCGACGTCCGCTGCCAGGTGCCGGCGTCCAGGCGTCTCTCCTCGTCACGGCGTCGGCCGACGTCACTCTCGAATGCCAGCGCTGCCTGCAGCCGATGCAGGTGCCGCTGCGGGCCGGGCGCCGGATCTTCTTCGTCGACGGCGAGGACGCCGCGGAAGCACTCGACGCCGAGAACGAGGATGATGTCCTGGCGCTGGCGCCGGTGCTCGATTTGCCGGCGTTGATCGAAGACGAGCTCCTGCTCGCCTTGCCGCTGGTGCCGCGCCATGAGGTCTGCCCCGAGCCGCTGCCGCGGGGGTTGGTCGACGGGGATCCGGCCGCCGTCTCGGCCGAGAACCCGTTCGCTGTCCTGGCCGCGCTGAAGCAGGGCTCCCGACCCAACTGACGCCAAGAGTCCCGGTGATCGCCGCTGGTACAATGCTCGGTTTTTCCGCGACCTCGCCCTCACACGAGCGGCTCCTCGTCGCGCTGCCCGCCGCCTGGGCTTCAGGAGATTTTCATGGCCGTCCAGCAGAACAAGAAGTCGCCTTCCAAGCGCGGCATGCATCGCGCGCACTACGCGCTCGAAAAGCCCAGCACCGCGATCGAGCCGACGACCGGCGAGACCCATCTGCGCCATCACGTCAGCCCGACCGGCTTCTACCGCGGTCGCAAGGTGCTGAAGACCAAGGTCGAAGCCTGAGGAACGCCGTTCGACGCTTCGGCGCGAGTTCGGCTGGCGATGCCGGCGGGGGCGCCGGGTCGTCGGACGCGAAGGATCTCCGATGACTCCGGCAGCAGACGGCGCGGCGCCGATCGTCGAGCGCTCCGTCGCGCCTGATCGTGCCGCTCCGGTCCGCCTCGCCGTCGACCTCATGGGCGGCGATCACGGCCCCGAGGTCACGCTGCCGGCCTGCCGGGCGTTCCTGGCCGCGCATCCGGCCGCCGAGCTCGTCCTGGTCGGCCGTGCCGAGGCGATCGCCGAGGCCGAGGGTTGGCCGCGCTGCACCCGCATTGCGGCGAGCGAGGTCGTCGAGATGACCGACTCGGTCGAAACCGCGCTCAGGCGGAAGAAGGATTCGTCGCTGCGGGTCGCCGTCAGCCAGGTCAAACCGCTCGCCGACCGGCCCTCGCTCGCCCAGGCGTGCGTCTCGGCCGGCAATACCGGCGCGCTGATGGCGGTCTCGCGCTACGTGCTGAAGACGACCTTCGGCATCGACCGGCCGGCGATCGCGACGCTGATGCCGAACGAGCACGACGGCTTCACGACCGTCCTCGACCTCGGCGCCAACGTCGACTGCACGGCGGAGCACCTGCTCCAGTTCGCGGTGATGGGCAGCGCGCTCGTTGCCGCGGTCTCCGGCAAGGCCGAGCCGACGGTCGGCCTGCTCAATATCGGCGAGGAGGCGATCAAGGGCGGCGAGGCGATCAAGGCCGCCGGCGAGTTGTTGCGCGAAGCCGCCGCCGCCGGCATCGTCAACTTCCACGGCAACGTCGAGGCGAACGACATCTTCAAGGGCACGACCGACATCGTCGTCTGCGACGGCTTCGTCGGCAACGTGATGCTGAAGACGGCCGAAGGCCTGGCCTCGATGCTGACAACGTTCATCAAGCAGGAGTTCACGCGCAACGCGCTGACCAAGATCGCGGCGCTTGCGGCGCTGCCGGTGCTCGGGCGCTTCAAGACCCGGGTCGACCCGCGCCGCTACAACGGCGCTGCGCTGCTCGGCTTGCGCGGCCTCGTCTTCAAGAGCCATGGCTCGGCCGACGCGTTCGCGTTCGAGCACGCGCTCGCGCGGGCCCACGACGCGGCGAAGAACGGCCTGCTCGACCGCGTCCAACATCGGATCCAGGCGACACTCGCCGCCTTGCCGGCGACCGCGCATCCGAGCGAGACCGGATTCGACGACTCGACGGCCTTCGGCGGAGTGCAGTCGGCATGACATCGGCGGGGCGCTTTTCCCGCATCCGCGGCACCGGCAGCTTCCTGCCGGATGATCCCGTGAGCAACGCCGAGCTCGCGGCGCGGCTCGCCAGGGACGGCGTCGAGACGTCGGATGAATGGATCGTCGAGCGCACCGGCATCCGCTATCGCCACTTCGCGGCGGCCGACGTCACCAGCAGCGACCTCGCGCTGATCGCTTCGCGTCGCGCCCTCGAGGCGGCCGACTGCGACCCCGGCGCGATCGACCTCATCATCGTGGCCACCTCGACCCCCGACATGGTGTTCCCGTCGGCGGCGTGCCTGCTACAGCAAAAGCTCGGCGTCGCCGGCTGCCCGGCGTTCGACGTCCAGGCGGTGTGCTCGGGCTTCGTCTACGCGCTCGCCATCGCCGATTCGATGATCAAGACCGGCGCGGCGTCGAAGGCGCTCGTCGTCGGCGCCGAGGTGTTCTCGCGCATCCTCGACTTCAAGGACCGGACCACCTGCGTGCTGTTCGGCGATGGCGCCGGCGCAGTCGTTCTCGAGGCGAGCGAGACGCCGGGCATCCTCGCCACCGAGCTCCACGCCGACGGCCGCCACGTCGACATCCTCTGCGTTCCCGGCAACGTCTCCGGCGGCGCGATCCTCGGCGATCCGCTGCTGAAAATGGACGGCCCGGCGGTGTTCAAGCTCGCGGTCGGTGTCCTCGACAGCGTCGCCCGCTCGGTGTTGGCGAAGGCCGGCCGCAGCGAACGCGACATAGACTGGCTGATCCCGCACCAGGCGAACATCCGCATCATGCAGAGCACGGCCAGGAAGCTCAAGCTCGACCCCGAAAAGCTGGTCGCGACCGTCGACCGGCACGGCAACACCTCGGCGGCGTCGATCCCGCTGGCGCTCGACGAAGCGGTCCGCGCCGGCAAGATCCGGCGCGGCGACACGCTGATGCTCGAAGGCGTCGGCGGCGGCTTCACGTGGGGCGCGGCGCTGCTCGACTACTAGCCTCGACGATGAGACCGTTCGCGTTCGTCTTCCCTGGCCAGGGCTCGCAATCCGTCGGCATGCTCGACGCCTGGGGCGATCATCCAGCGGTGCGGCAGACGCTCGACGAGGCGTCGGCGGCGCTCGACCTCGACATCGCCACCCTGATCCGGACCGGCCCGAAGGAGCAGCTCGATCTGACGGCCAACACGCAGCCGGCCATGCTCACCGCCGGGATCGCCTGCTACCGCGCCTGGCTCGCCGAGACGCGGCACGCGCCGACGATCGTCGCCGGTCACTCGCTCGGCGAGTACAGCGCGCTCGTCGCTGCCGGCGCGCTGCGCCTCGCCGACGCGCTGCCGCTGGTGCGCTTTCGGGCGCAGGCGATGCAGGAAGCGGTTCCGGTCGGCGCCGGTGCGATGGCCGCCATCCTCGGTCTCGACGCTGCCGCCGTCAGCGCCGGCTGCGCCGAGGCCGCACGCGAGACCGGCGAGGCCGTCGAGGCCGCCAACTTCAACGACCCGAAGCAGACGGTGATCGCCGGCACCAAGGCAGGCGTCGACAAGGCGTGCCAGTTGCTCAAGGCCGCGGGCGCGAAGCGGACGCTGCCGCTCGCGGTCTCGGCGCCGTTTCATTCGAGTCTGATGCGGCCGGCGGCAGAACGCCTGCGCGAACGGCTGGCGGCGACGTCGATCGAAGCCCCGGTCATCCCGGTGATCGACAACATCGACGTCAGAAGCGAGAGCGAGCCGGCGGCGATCCGCGACGCGCTCTATCGCCAGGCGTTCGGGCCGGTTCGCTGGGCAGAGACGATCCAGGCGATCCGTGCCCGCGGTGTCGGCCACATCTTCGAGTGCGGCCCGGGGCACGTGCTCGCCGGGATGGTCAAGCGGATCGAGCCCGACGCCGTCTCGGCAACGGTGCGCGATCGGGCGTCGCTCGCCGACGCCGCGGCGCTGCTCGGATGAGCGAATCCGTTGCCATGGCAGGGCAGGTCGCGCTCGTCACCGGCGCATCGCGCGGCATCGGCCGGGCGATCGCGCAAGTGCTCGCCGCGAAGGGTTTTCGCGTCGTCGGCACCGCGACGAGCGAGGCGGGCGCGGCAGGAATCGGCGAGGCGCTCGGCACGCACGCAGGCTGCCGCGGCATCGTCCTCGATGTCACCGACGGCAATGCGGCCGGCGCTGCGATCGACGCCGTCGTGCGCGATCTCGGCGCGCTCCACGTCCTCGTCAACAATGCCGGCATCACCCGCGACACGCTGTCGATGCGGATGAAGGACGAGGACTGGGACGTCGTTCTTGCGACCAACCTGAGCGCGGTGTTTCGCGCCAGCCGCGCGGCGCTCAGGCCGATGATGAAGCAGCGCTACGGCCGGATCGTCAACATCACCTCGGTCGTCGGCGCGAGCGGCAATCCGGGGCAGGCGAACTATGCGGCGGCCAAGGCCGGGGTCGCCGGCATGACGCGAGCGCTGGCGCGCGAGGTCGGCAGCCGCGGCATCACCGTCAATTGCGTCGCGCCCGGGTTCATCGAGACCGACATGACGCGCTCGCTCGGCGAAGCCCAGTCGGCCGCGCTGCTGTCACAAATCCCGCTCGGCCGGCTCGGCCAGCCGATCGAGATCGCGAACGCCGTGGCGTTCCTCGCGTCGCCCGACGCGTCCTACATCACGGGCACTGAATTGCACGTCAACGGCGGCATGCTGATGTCCTGACGCGCACCCCCTGGCACCCGGGCAACCGAGGCGCCGCCCTTTAGAATCCGCGTACTTTTTCACACTCCCGGAGGAGTCATGAGCGATATAGATGCACGAGTCAAGAAGATCATCGCCGAGCAGCTCGGAGTCCCCGAGTCCGACGTGACGAACGAAAAGGCGTTCGTCGCCGACCTGGGTGCCGACTCGCTCGACACGGTCGAGCTCGTGATGGCGCTCGAGGACGAGTTCGGGATCGAGATTCCCGACGAAGAGGCCGAGAAGATCACCACCGTCCAGCTCGCGATCGACTACGCGTCGAAGCACCAGAAGGCCGCCTGAGCGGCGCGACCGCTCCCATGAACTCGCGCCGCGTCGTCGTCACCGGGCTCGGACTGATCAGCCCGGTCGGCAACAGCGTCGCCGAGGGTTGGAAGAACCTGCTCGCCGGCCGCACCGGCATTGCCGACATCACGAAGTTCGACGCCTCCGCGTACGCGTGTCGCTTCGCGGGCGAGGTCAAGGGCTTTCAGGTCGAAGACTACTTTCCGGCCAAGGATGCGCGTCACATGGACGCCTTCATCCACTACGGCCTGGCGGCGTCGATCCAGGCCATCCGCGACGCCGGCCTCCCGACCAACGACCAGCTCGGCGCCGAGGAGGCCGAGCGAATCGGCTGCCTGATCGGCTCGGGCATCGGCGGCCTGCCGCTTATCGAAGACACCAAGGCCGAGCTCGAGAAGCGCGGCCCGCGGCGGATCACGCCGTTCTTCGTTCCGGCGTCGATCATCAACATGATCTCGGGCCATGTCTCGATCATGTTCGGCTTCCAGGGCCCGAACCTGGCGATCGTCACCGCCTGCACGACCGGGCTGCACTCGATCGGGATGGCCGGTCGATTGATCGCCCACGGCGATGCCGACGTCATGATCGCCGGCGGCTCGGAGGCGACGATCTCTCCGCTCGGCGTCGGCGGCTTTGCCGCGGCGCGCGCTCTGTCCACGCGCAACGACGATCCGGCGACGGCGTCACGCCCCTGGGACAAGGATCGCGACGGCTTCGTCCTCGGCGAGGGCGCCGGCGTGCTCGTGCTCGAGGAGATCGAGCATGCAAAGCGGCGCGGCGCCAAGGTCTATGCGGAGCTGATCGGCTTCGGCATGGGCGCCGACGCTTTCCACATGACCGCGCCCAACGTCGACGGCCCGAAGCGCTCGATGCAGGCCGCGCTGCGCTCGGCCGCGCTCAATACCGACGAAGTTCAATATCTCAACGCCCACGGCACGTCGACTCCGCTCGGCGATGTCAACGAGACCAACGCGATCAAGCTCGCGTTCGGCGATCAGGCCAAGAAGCTCGTCATCAGTTCGACCAAGTCGATGACGGGTCACCTGCTCGGCGGCGCCGGCGGAATCGAGTCGGTGTTCACCGTGCTTGCGCTGCACGAACAGGTCGCACCGCCGACGATCAACATCTTCAACCAGGATCCGGAATGCGATCTCGACTACTGCGCCAACACGGCGCGGCAGATGCGGATCGAGCACGCCGTGAAGAACAACTTCGGATTCGGCGGTACCAACGGCACCCTCGTTTTCAAGCGCGTTTGAGCTCGCGCCGGCGCCTGCCATGCGCGAGACCCAGGTCTTCGAGATACCTCCGCGTCGGTTCTGGGTCTGGCGATCGGAGATCGGCGCTGTCGCCCTCGCGGCCGTCGCCGCCGTCCTCGCCTGCGCCGTCGCCACCGTCGCAGCGCGTGACGATGACGGCGTCGCGGTCGTCGTCACGGTCGCAGTCGCCGTCGCAGTCGCCGTCGTCCTGCCGCTGGCAACGGTCGCCGTGGCCGCGTCGCTCGCGCGGCTTCCGGCCGGCGTCGTTGCGTGTCGCGACGGCGGATGGAGCTTCACCCCGGAGGCGGGACCGAGCGAGTCGGGGCCGCTGGCCGTGGCGATCGACCTGGGCCCGTTTCTCCACTGCGCCGTCGACCCGCCGCCTCGCCAGACCAGCGCGCCTGCGCGGGCCTCGGATCACCAGTCGCAATGAACGGTCCCGACGCCGACGCGCCGCTCGTCGAGCGGGCGAAGAAGGGGGACCAGACCGCCTTCGAGATGTTGGTCGTCAAGTACCAACGGCGGATCGAGCGCCTGATCGGCCGCATGGTGCGCGACGTCGATCTCGTTCCCGACATCGCCCAGGAGACCTTCATCCGCGCCTACCGCGCGCTCGCCCAGTTCCGCGGTGAAAGCGCGTTCTACACGTGGCTGTACCGGATCGCCGTCAACACCGCCAAGAAGTCGCTGATGGACCTCAAGCGGGACCCGCTGGTGACCGAAGCGGCGCGGGCGAGCCGCGACGACGACGACGGCCCGCGCCCCGAGAGCGAGCCGAGTGACGCCGCCACCCCCGAAGCGGTGCTGGCGAGCAAGCAAATTGCGGCCGCAGTGAACTTTGCGGTCGAAGCGTTGTCCGAAGACCTGCGGCAAGCGATCACGCTGCGCGAGATCGAGGGCCTCAGCTACGAGGAAATCGCGGCGCTGATGAATTGTCCGATCGGCACCGTCCGGTCGCGCATCTTCCGCGCCCGCGAGGCGATTGCGGCGCGGCTGCGCCCCTTGCTCGACACGCGTGAGGGCGACCGGTGGTAAGCGCGGCGCGCGCCTGGAAGTGACAATGAGGGAAGTGGATCGCAGCCGACGGATGCGATTTGCGGAGAGTTGCGATGGCGATGGAATCTTTTGACGATGCGGCAAGGGAACGGCTTTCTGCCCTGGCAGACGGCGAGCTCGACGGCGCCGAGCCGGTGGTGGTCTGCGCCGCGTGGGCCGGGAGCGCCGAGGCACGGCAGGACTGGCACGCCTGGCATCTGATCGGCGACGTGCTGCGGTCGGAGGATCTGGCATCGGACCCTCGCCGCGACCGCCAGCTCTGCGCCGCCGTTCGGGCCCGCCTGGAGAAGGAGCCGGTCGTTCTCGCACCGGCCACGGTCGGCGCCCGGCCGCGCGCGCGCTGGGCCTTTGGCGGCGCCGTCGCTGCCGGCCTCGTCCTCGTTGCTGGCACGTACTCGCTGCTGCGTCCCGACGCCACCCCGGCACCGGCGGCCCTGGCGAGCGCCGATCGCGCGCCGGCCGCGACCATGGTCGCGGCCGCAACTCCGCGGCCGGTGACGCCGGCTGCGGAAGCCGACGAGGCCGTCATCACCGACGTCCGCCTGGTCCACGATGCGCAGCTCGATCGCTACCTCGACGCGCACAAGCAGTTCTCAGGCACCTCGGCGCTCGGCCTGCCTTCGGCGTTCCTGCGCAGCGCCACCGTCGACACGGCGTCTCGCTGATCGCGACGGCGGCCGTGGTCCTGCGCGCCGTCGCTTCTCTGGCTCTTGCCTGGGTGACGTTCGCCCACGCCGCTCCGGCGTGCGGACAGGCGAATACGCCGACGGCAGCTCCGCAGAGCGAAGTCCGCTCCTGGCTGCTGCGCATCCACGGCGCGGCGAGCCGACGCAATTTCCAGGGCACCTTCGTCGTCAGCGGCGGGGGCTCGGTGGCGAGCGCACGCATCTCGCACTTCTGCGAGGGGCCGAACCAGTACGAGCGGATCGAGTCGCTCGATGGCAAGCAGCGCAAGGTCTATCGCCACAACGATGTCGTGCAGACGGTCTGGCCTGCCAGCCACATCGCGATGATCGAGCAGCGCGGCATGTTGAGCTCGTTTCCGGCGTTGCTGCAGGCCGGCGACGACGGCATCGGCGACTGGTACGAGGTCCGGGCCGACGGCGGCGAGCGCGTCGCCGGCCACGACGCCGACGTGCTCACGGTCCGGGCACGCGATGGCCTGCGCTACGGCTATCGGTTGTGGGCGGACCATGCCTCGGGGTTGCTGCTGCGCGCCGAGGTGATCGGAGCCAAGGGCGACGTGCTCGAAACGTCGGCGTTCTCGGACGTGGTGATCGGCGTGCGGCCGCAGCCCGAGACGGTCCTGCAGGCGATGCACAGTCTCGACGGCTACCACGTCGTGCGCCCGGTGCTGACGCCGACCCAGCTCGAGTCCGAGGGATGGACGATGCGCCAGCTCGCACCGGGGTTTCGCCCGGTGGGCTGCGTGAGCCGACAGATCGAGGCGCCGGGCGAAGTGAGCAGCACGGCCGCATCGCCGCCGGTCCTTCAGAGCATCTATTCCGACGGCCTGACCTATGTCTCGGTCTTCATCGAGCCGTTCCGACCGGAGCGGCACACGAGGCCGATGCTGGTCGTGGTCGGCGCGACGTCGACTCTGGCGCACCGCCAGGGCGACTGGTGGGTCACGGTGGTCGGCGATACCCCCGCGGCAACGCTCAGAATGTTCGCCGCAGCGCTCGAACGCAAAAGGCCCTAGGCTGTCGTTCGTGGCGGCTCCTTCGTTGTCGCAACTTGTCGCTCCGCGACGCCCAGCCATGTCGTCTATCAAGGCCTCCTCGCAATCGTCATCGTCGCGTCTCGCGCAGGTCGTGCTCGCGTTCGCGTTTTGCATCGTCGCCTCGGCGGCGCCGGCGGCAGGAAATGCCCAGGGTCTGCCCGACTTCACCGAGCTGGTGGAGAAGGTCGGCCCGGCGGTCGTCAACATCCGCACGCTCGAGCGTGGCCGCCAGGCGCGCGGCGGATCGGGCGATTCCGAAGACGACATGGCCGAGCTGCTGCGCAGGTTCTTCGGCCAGCCGCCTGGCCAGCAACGTCCCATGCCACGGTCGCAGCAGCCCGACAGCGAGCCGCAGCAGCGCGGCTTCGCGTCCGGCTTCATCGTCAGCGCCGACGGCTACATCCTCACCAACGCGCACGTCATCGACGGTGCCGAGGAGGTGATCGTCACGCTCGCCGACAAGCGCGAGTTCAAGGCGAAGACGATCGGCATCGACAAGCGCTCGGACGTCGCGCTCGTCAAGATCGAGGCGACCGCGCTGCCGACGGTGCGCATCGGCGACGTCGCGAAGCTGAAGGTCGGCGAGTGGGTGATCGCGATCGGCTCGCCATTCGGCCTCGAAAGCACCGTCACCGCGGGCATCGTCAGCGCCAAGTCGCGCGACACCGGCGACTTGCTGCCGCTGATCCAGACCGACGTCGCGATCAATCCGGGCAACTCGGGCGGCCCGCTGATCAACATGCGCGGCGAGGTCGTCGGCATCAATTCGCAGATCTATAGCCGCTCCGGCGGCTTCATGGGCATTTCGTTCGCGATTCCGATCGACGAAGCGACGCGCGTCTCGGATCAGCTGCGGGCCAGCGGCCGCGTCGTCCGGGGCCGGATCGGCGTCGTCATCGATCCGGTCACGCGCGAGGTCGCCGAGGCGATCGGCCTCGGCAAGGCGATGGGTGCGCTCGTGCGGTCGGTCGAGTCGGGCGGCCCGGCGGACAAGGCGGGCGTCGAGCCGGGCGACATCATCACGCGCGTCGACAGCCGGTCGGTCGACAGCTCGGTCGAGCTGCCGCGCATCGTCGGCAACATCAAGCCGGGGACGAAGGCGACGTTGCAGGTGTTCCGGCGCGGCAACTCGCGCGACCTGGCCATCGTCGTCGCTGAGTTCGAGCCCGAACGGGTCGTGGCACGCCGCGCGCCCGACAGTCCGGCCAACCCCGAGGCCGTCACGAGCATCGGTTTGGCCGTCTCCGACCTGACCGACGCCCAGAAGCGGGACGGCAAGACCAAGAACGGCGTCCGCGTCGACACGGTCGATGGGGCAGCGGCGCGGGCCGGGATCCGCGAAAACGACCTCATCCTCACCCTCGACAATGTCGAGGTGACCGGTGCGAAGCAGTTCGAGGGGCTGCTCGCCAAGCTGGACAAATCCAAGCCGGTGACCCTGCTGGTCCGACAAGGCGACACTGCCAGGTACGTGATCGTCCGCCCGGGCCGCTAGGCATGAGTGTGTGCCCACGCAAACATCCCGGTCTCCGGGCTGGGCCGAGACGCGTTCCTTATTAGAGACCGGCGCCGGCCGGCCGGGACCGACGCAGGCCCTGGTTTTGGGTCCGGAATTGCCCCCAGGACGTCCACAAGCCTTTGTGAACAATCTGTGGATAGAATTGCTGTTGGCGGCCTGCAACGTAGAGAAATCAAGGCCCCGCAGGGCTTTGTAGAGGGGGCTTTTGCATACAATGAAGTCCCAACAAGCAGTTGCCATACGTTTTGTTGGAAGGCGCGTCATCTCTTCGACGTGCCTTTTTTTTGTCCCTCTGCGCGCCGACTTCAGAAGCCAGAAGTCGATGTCGCCAGGGTTGCAGCGGGCGGCGAGCGAGACCTTCGCGTCTTCGATCGTCGAGCGCAGAGCGTCGCCGCCGTGAGCATGGATCAGATCCGCAATTTTTCGATCATCGCCCACATCGACCACGGCAAATCGACCCTCGCCGATCGGCTGATCCAGCGCTGCGGCGGCCTGTCGGATCGGGAGATGGAGGCGCAAGTGCTCGACTCGATGGACATCGAGCGCGAGCGTGGCATCACCATCAAGGCGCAGACCGCGGCTCTCGAGTACACCGCACGTGACGGCCGAACCTACCAGCTCAACCTGATCGACACGCCCGGACACGTCGACTTCTCGTACGAGGTGAGCCGCTCGCTATCGGCCTGCGAGGGGGCGCTGCTGGTCGTCGATGCGAGCCAGGGGGTCGAGGCGCAGACGGTCGCGAACTGCTACACCGCGCTCGATCTCGGCGTCGAGGTCGTGCCGGTGCTCAACAAGATGGATCTGCCGCAGGCAGACCCGGCGCGCGCGCGAGCCGAGATCGAGGACGTCATCGGCATCGACGCCGATGACGCGATCCCGTGCAGCGCCAAGACCGGCGAGGGCATCGACGAAATCCTCGAGGCGGTCGTCCACCGCATGCCGGCGCCGCGCGGCGACCCCGAGGCGCCGCTCAGGGCGGTGATCGTCGACTCGTGGTTCGACAACTACGTCGGCGTTGTCATGCTCGTGCGGGTCGTCGACGGCCAGCTGGCACGCGGCGAGCGAATCCGCATGATGGCGAGCGACGCCGTCTACGGCGCCGACCAGCTCGGCGTCTTCACTCCGAAGGCAGTCGCGCGCGACCGCCTCTCGGCCGGCGAGGTCGGATTCCTGATCGCCGGGGTCAAGGAGCTCCAGGCGGCACGGGTCGGCGACACGATCACCGCCGAGAAGAAGCTGCCCAACAACGCCGGCGTCGCGACCGACCCGCTGCCCGGCTTCAAGGAAATACAGCCGCAGGTCTTCGCCGGCCTCTACCCGACCGAGGCGAGCGAGTACGACCAGCTGCGAGACGCGCTCGAGAAGCTCAAGCTCAACGATTCGTCGCTGCGCTACGAGCCCGAGGTGAGCCAGGCGCTCGGATTCGGCTTTCGCTGCGGCTTCCTCGGCCTGCTGCACATGGAGATCGTGCAGGAACGGCTCGAGCGCGAATTCGATCAGGACCTGATCACGACCGCACCGTCGGTCGTCTACGAGATCCAGCTCAACAACGGCGAGGTGCTCAAGGTCGAGAATCCATCGCGAATGCCCGATCTCGGCCGCATCGCCGAGATCCGCGAGCCGATCGTCACCGTCCGGCTCTACATGCCGCAGGAGCACGTCGGCCCGGTGATGACGCTGGCCAACCTGAAGCGCGGCAACCAGATCAACATGGCCTACCACGGCCGCCAGGTGCTGCTCACGTACGAAATGCCGCTGGCCGAGATCGTGCTCGATTTCTTCGACAAGCTGAAGAGCGTTTCGCGCGGCTACGCGTCGATGGACTACGAGTTCAAGGAATACCGCGCCGCCGACGTCGTCAAGGTCGACATCCTTCTGAACGGCGAAACCGTCGACGCGCTGGCGATCATCCTCCACCGCAGCCAGTCGCAGTTCCGCGCCCGCGCAATCGTCGCCAAGATGCGCAAGCTCATCGCGCGCCAGATGTACGACGTCGCCGTGCAGGCCGCGATCGGTGCCAACATCATCGCGCGTGAGACAATCAAGGCACTGCGCAAGAACGTGATCGCCAAGTGCTACGGCGGCGACATCACACGCAAGAAAAAGCTGCTTGAAAAACAAAAGGCCGGCAAGAAGCGCATGAAGCAGATCGGCTCCGTCGAGGTGCCGCAGGAGGCGTTCCTGGCCATTCTCCAAGTGGACGACTGATGGGCTTGCTCACCGCCGTGCTCTACGCTTGCCTGGCCGCGTTCGGCCTCGGCTGGTACTTCAACCGCTGGTCCGGCAACTTCTCACTGCTCCTCTTCGTCCTCACGGTGGTCACGTTCCTGTATTGGCTGGCCGAGCGCTTCTACTTCGCACCGCGACGCCTCGCCGCGGTCGCCTCCTTCGAGCAACAGGACGCGGCCAGGCGCGAGCAGCTGGCACGCCAGGGGATCACGCGCGTCGATGACAACGTCGCGGCGGCGCGCCAGGCGCTGCTGCTGCAGCCTTGGTGGCTCGACTGGACGGCAGGCCTGTTCCCGGTGATCCTGGTCGTCTTCTTGCTCCGCTCGTTCCTGTTCGAGCCGTTCAAGATCCCGTCCGGTTCGATGATGCCGACGCTGCTGGTCGGTGACCTGATCCTGGTGAACAAGTACCACTACGGCATCCGGCTGCCGGTGATCAACAAGAAGATCATCGCCAACCACGACCCCGAGCGCGGCGATGTCATGGTCTTTCGCTTTCCCAAGGACCCGAGCATCGACTACATCAAGCGCGTCGTCGGCCTGCCGGGGGACGAGGTGACCTTCGTCAACCAGCAGCTGTTCGTCAACGGCCAGAAGGTGCCGGCCGAGCCGCTGCCGCCGCCGGGGTTCTACGACGAGGAAGCACGTCGTTACGCGCCGGAGTTCAGGGAGAAGCTCGGCAGCGTCGAGCACGGTATCCTCATTAATCCTCAGTCGGCGCAGTTTTGGAAAAGCCAGGAGGACAATCAGTTTCCTTTCCGCGAAAACTGCCGCTACAGTGCCGAGGGCGTCACCTGCAAGGTGCCGGCTGGCAACTATTTCATGATGGGCGACAACCGCGACAACTCGCTCGACTCGCGCTACTGGGGCTTCGTCCCCGATCAGAACATCGTCGGCAAGGCCTTCCTGATCTGGATGAACTTCGGCGATCTGAGGCGGATGGGGTCGTTCGAGTGAGCGGCACTCGCAAGGGAAGGACAGAAACGCGGATGATCGGCGAGGTCGACAAAGCGAGCCGCCAGCGCGGCGTCACCCTGTTCGGGCTGCTGTTCTGGGCCGTCATCGTCGGCTTCGCGGCGCTCATCGGCATGCGGGTGCTGCCCTCCCTGAACGAGTACTTCACGATCAAGCGGACGGTCAACAAGATCGCCTCCGAGGGGTCGACGGTGGCCGAGATCCGGTCGGCGTTCGAGAAGCAGAAGGACATCGAGTACTCGATCGTCTCGATCACCGGCAAGGATCTCACCATCACCAAGGAGAACGACAAGGTGGTCGTATCCTTCGCGTACGACAAGGAAGTGGAACTTGTGAAGCCCGTGTTCCTTCTCATCAAGTTCGAGGGCCGGTCGAACTAGTCTGGCGGCCCGCGTTTTCAGATCGGAGCCGTCTCTCACGCATGGATTCCAGCCTCGTCGCTCTGCAGCAGCGCATCGGCCATCGGTTCAGCGACCCGACGCTCCTGGAACGGGCGCTGACCCACCGCAGCTACGGCGCCGACCACAACGAGCGCCTCGAGTTCCTCGGCGACGCCGTCCTCAGCCTGGTCGTCTCGAGCCTCCTGTTCGACCGCCTCGGCGACTCCGACGAAGGGGACCTGACGCGCGTGCGCGCCCACCTCGTTCGCGAAGACAGCCTGTTCCGCGCGGCACTGCAGCTCGGCCTGCCGGAATCGCTCCGGCTCGGCGAGGGCGAGGCTCGCGGCGGCGGCGCGATGCGCTCGTCGATCCTCGCCGATGCGCTGGAGGCGCTGATCGGCGCGACCTTCGTCGACGGCGGGCTGCAGGCCGCCCGCGGGCTCGTGCACAGCCTGTTCGGCGAGGTCATCGAGACGACCGAGGCTGGCAGCTGGGCGAAGGACGCCAAGACCGAGTTGCAGGAATGGCTGCAGGCGCGGCGGATTCCGGTGCCGAGCTACCGCATCCTCGCGACGCGTGGCCAAGCGCACGCGCAGACGTTCGAGGTCGAGTGCGCGGTACCCGCGCTCAGCCTGCAGGAAACCGGCGAGGGCAAGTCGCGCCGCGCCGCCGAGCAGGCCGCCGCCCGGCGCATGCTCGACGCGCTGCGCGCGAGCGACGAGCCGGGCAGCCCCCTGCGATCCTGAGCCATGATCCGGTGCGGGCTGGTCGCGATCGTCGGCCGTCCGAATGTCGGCAAGTCGACGCTGATCAACGCCCTCGTGGCGCAGAAGATCAGCATCACCTCCAACAAGGCGCAGACGACGCGGCACCGGATCACCGGCATCCGCACCGTCGGCTCGAGCCAGTTCGTCTTCGTCGACACGCCGGGATTCCAGACGCGCCACGCCGCGGCGCTCAACCGCTCGCTCAATCGCACGGTCACCGGCACGCTCGCCGATGTCGACGTCGTCCTCCTGGTCGTCGAGGCGGGAAAGTTCGGCCCGGCAGACGCGGCGGTGCTCGCGCTGGTCGATCGCGCGAAGCCGGTGCTCCTCGTCGCCAACAAGCTCGACCTCGTCGCCCGCCGTGCCGACCTCGCGCCGTGGCTGCAGCAGATGCAGCAGCGCGAAGCGTTCGCCGAGTACGTTCCCTTGAGCGCGACCCACCCGGCCGACGTCGATCGGCTGCTCGCGATCGTCGAGCCGTACCTGCCCGAGCAGCCCTGGCTCTATCCGGAAGACGCGCTCACCGACCGCAGCGACCGCTTCCTCGCTGCCGAGGTCGTGCGCGAGAAGTTGTTCCGGCTCACCGGCGACGAGCTGCCGTACACGTCGACCGTCGTCATCGACCGCTACGAGGAGGAGGGCGGCCTCAGGCGGATCGCGGCGACGATCGTCGTCGAGCGCGACGCCCACAAGGGAATGATCATCGGCGCCGGAGGCGAGCGGCTGAAGCGGATCGGCGCCGAGGCGCGCCAGGAGCTCGAGCGGCTGCTCGATGCACGCGTCTTCCTCGAGCTCTGGGTCAAGGTGAAGAGCGGCTGGGCCGACGACGACGCGCACCTGCGCTCCTACGGCTATGAGTAGCCGGCGCCGGTGGTGCGCCGGCAGGCACGGACGCTGACGATGGCCGCCGGACGCGCCGCCCGCCACGCCGCGCTGGAGTCGTACGTCCTGCACCACTACGACTGGAGCGAGTCGAGCCTCATTCTCGACCTCTTCACCCGTGAGCAGGGGCGGATCGCGGTCGCCGCGAAGGGAGCGAAACGGCCGTTCTCGCAGCTGCGCAGCGTTCTCTTGCCGTTCCAGCGCTTGCACGTCGTGCTCGGCCGCGAGGCGCCGGGCGACGAGTCGCGCGAGGTGCAGACGCTGCGCGCCGCTGACTGGGCCGGCGGCCACGCGATGCTGACCGGACCGGCGCTCTTCAGTGGCTTCTACGCCAACGAGCTGCTGATGAAACTCCTCGCCCGCCACGATCCGCACCCGAAGCTGTTCGATGCCTACGGCGAGACGATCGCCGCGCTCGGCCGCGCCGACGAGACGGCGACGCAGGCCGCGCTGCGCGCATTCGAGATCGTTCTCCTGCGCGAGATCGGCCTCTTGCCCGAGCTGGCGACGGAGACGGCGTCGCGGCGGCCGGTCGTCGCGACGCGGCGCTACCTCGTCCTCGCCGACGCCGGCGTCGTCGAGTCGGAGCGGAGCGACGAAGCGACGGCGAGCGGCGCGACGCTGCTCGCGCTGCAGGCCGCGCTCGGCGGCGGCGACCTCGGCGCGCTGCAACGCGCCGCTGCCGATGCGCTCGCCGAGCTGCGGCCGCTGCTGCGGCTGCAGCTTCACTATCATCTCGGCTCCTCGCAGCTGCGCACGCGCCAGGTCATGATCGAGGCGCAGGCGCTGGACCGATGAACCCTCTCGTCACCTCGGGCCAGGACGCGCGGCGCACGACGACCGCGCTGTCGGTCAACGTCAACAAGATCGCGCTGTTGCGCAACCAGCGTGCGCTCGCGATCCCGAGCGTCGTCGCGCTGTCGCGGATCGCGCTCGAGGCCGGCGCGCACGGCATCACGGTGCATCCGCGTCCGGACCAGCGGCACATCCGGACCGGCGACGTCGAAGCGCTCGCGGCGCTGCTGCAGGAGTGGCCCGGCGCCGAGTTCAACATCGAAGGCAATCCGTTCCACAACCTGATGCCGCTCTTGCGGTCGGTGCGCCCGCAGCAATGCACCTTCGTTCCCGACGAGACCGGGCAGCCGACCTCCGACCACGGCTGGGACCTGGCCCGCGACGGCGATCGCCTGGCGCCGTTGATCGCTGAAGCGCGCGCACTCGGAGCTCGCGTCAGCGTCTTCATCGATGCGGTCCCCGAGGCGATGGCGGGAGCACGCGCCATCGGCGCCGACCGGGTCGAGCTCTACACCGAGCCGTACGCCGTTTCGTTCGGCACCATCGCGCAGGCGCAAGTCGTCGCATCGTTTCTCGCCGCCGCCGAGGCGGCGCAACGGCTCGGCCTCGGCGTCAATGCCGGCCACGACCTGAATCGCGACAACCTGGGCCCGTTCCTGGCGGCGGTGCCGGGCGTTCTCGAAGTCTCGATCGGCCACGCCCTGATCGCAGACGCGCTCGAGCTCGGCATGGTCGAGACCGTCCGCGCCTACCGCAGCGTCATCGACCGGGCCGCCGTGCGATGAGTTCCGCCGGCGCGCTCGTCGTTCGCCGTCCTTCGGGGCGGCGCCCCGCGGTCTTCGGCCGACCGGGCGGCGGGCGATGATCTTCGGCGTCGGCACCGACATCTGCGATGTCCGCCGCATCCGTGGCGTGCTTGCGCGACGCGGCGACGCCTTTGCCGAACGCGTCCTCGGCAGCCACGAGATCGAAGTCTTCCGGGCGCGGCGCGCGCAGTTCGAGGATCGCGGCGTGCGCTACCTGGCGACGCGGTTCTCCGCCAAGGAGGCGTTCTCGAAGGCGATTGGCCTCGGCATGCGCATGCCGATGACGTGGCGCGGCTGCGAAATTGCCAAGCGGCCGAGCGGCAAGCCCGAGATCCGTCTCCACGGCGCGCTCGCCGACTGGTTCGAAGCGCGCGGCTTGCGCGCCCATGTCAGCGTCACCGACGAAGTCGACTATGCGGCGAGTTTCGTCGTCGTCGAACAGGAGATCGCGCGATGACCGATCGCCACGCCCCCGTCGTCCTCGACGTCGCCGGTCTCGCCCTCGACGACGACGATCGCCGTCGCCTCGCCCACCCGCTGACCGGAGGCATCGTCCTGTTCGCGCGCAACTGGCGCGACCGCCGCCAGCTCGTGGGTCTCATTGCCGAAGCGAAGGCGATCCGGCCCGACCTGCTGGTCTGCGTCGACCACGAAGGCGGCCGCGTCCAGCGCTTTCGCAGCGACGGTTTCACGGCGCTTGCGCCGATGCGTGCGCTCGGCGAGATCTGGATGGACGACGCCGGTGGTGGCCGCGGCGCCGGCGCGATGCGCGCGCTGGAGGCAGCGCGGGCGCTCGGCCACGTGCTCGGCGCCGAGTTGCGCGCCTGCGGCGTCGACCTCAGCTTCGCGCCGGTGCTCGATCTCGACCACGGCGGCAGCACCGTCATCGGCGACCGTTCCTTTCACCGCGATCCGCGCGTCGTCGCGGTGCTCGCGCAGAGCCTGATGCACGGCTTGCTGCAGACCGGGATGCGCAATTGCGGCAAGCACTTCCCCGGCCACGGCTTCGTTCGCGCCGACAGCCACGTCGACGTTCCGGTCGACGATCGCCCGCTCGAGCGCATCCTCGACGACGACGCGCGGCCGTACGAATGGCTCGCCGGCTCGCTGGCGAGCGTGATGCCCGCGCACGTGATCTACCCCAAGGTCGACGACCGTCCGGCCGGGTTTTCCGAGCGCTGGCTGCGCGAGATGCTGCGCGTCCGGATCGGCTTCGACGGCGCCGTCTTCAGCGACGACCTGAGCATGGCCGGTGCACGCCGCGTCGGCGGCGTCGAGGTCACCTATGCCGAAGCGGCTGCGCTCGCGCTTTCGGCCGGCTGCGACCTGGTGCTGCTGTGCAATCAATCGCTCGACGGCGGCGCCGTCGTCGACCGATTGCTCGACGAGCTGCTCGCGGCGCAGGCCGTGGACCAGTGGCGAGCCGATCCCGACAGCGAGTCGCGTCGTCTCGCCCTGTTGCCTGAGACCGCCCCGCTGACGTGGGACGAGCTGATGCACGATCCGGCGTACCAGCGCGCCCTCGAGCGGCTGCCGTAGCTCGCGCGAGGAAAGAAGCGCCGAAGGGTCGAACCCTGCGCGGCGCTCCCCAGCTACTGCGCTCGTCTACAGCCCCTGCGTTTCCTCGGCGGTCGTCTCGAACGGCAGCTTGACCTGGGCGAGGTCCTTCTTCGTCTCGACCATCACCAGCGGGCCCTCGTCGACCGCCGCGACTGCGACGATCTCACGCGGCACCCGCGGCGGCGTCGGCGTCGCCGCCAGCGCGGCTTGCGCAGCCTCGATCTTGCCGGCGTCTGAATTCACCCACTGCAGGCCAGCAGACTCGGCGACGGCGGCAAGCGAGTCGATCGGCAGCGCGTAGGGCTCGACACGCGCCAACGGCATCGGCTCGACATGCGGTGCCGGCATCGCGCGCGGCGCTGCTGCTTCGCTCGCCGCAGGACGGCTGGTCGGAGCGGGGCGCCACGCCTCTGCCCGGTCGGCAGCGCTCGCGGCGATGCCGGACTCTTGCAACGGCTGCGGTGCCGCGACGGAGACGATCGGCTCACGCGATTCGTCGTCGGGCCGTGTCGCGACGTCGGCGATTTCGCCGGCCGCGGCATCGCGGTCGGCGGCGGTTGCTTCGCTGTCGGTGAACGGTGCCCCTTCACGCGGGCCGCGATCGCGACCTCCGCGGCCCCGGCCGCGGCGCCGGGATCCTTCGCCACGCTGCTCACCGCTCTCGCCGGCGACGCCAGCCTGCTCACCTTCGCGGCCAATGGCCACCGGTCGGTCGTCATCGTTCGCTGCGCGCAGTCGGTCGTCGCCGGTCACCGGCTCGACGGCCGCCGGTGGCATCGGCATCGTGTCGCCGTAGCCCTCAGCTGCCGCCGGAGCGGCGCCGCGCTCGCCGCCGGTCGCGTCGTCGCGATCACGGTCACGCCCGCGCCCGCCGCGGCGCCGGCGACGCCCGCCCTGGCGCTCGGCGGTCGTTTCGGACGACTCGTCGGCCTGCGGGTTCGGCAAGGTGTCGATGAACGCGGGCTGCATCGCCTCTCCGTCGGCCGGCACTTCCCGGGCCGGCATGTCGGCGCCGCGCGACGACCGTTGCTCGCGCCGCCCGTCGGCGCGGGCATCGTCGCCGCGTGAAGCTTCGCCACGGGCACCTTCGCCACGCGCCTCGTTGCGGTTGCGATCGCCGCGGTCGCGCTCGCCGCGCCCACCGCGGCCTTCGCGGCCTTCACCCGCGTTGCGCGCCTCCCGCACATCGCCGCCCTCGCGGCCCGGTTCTGCGCCTGCGCGCTCGCGGCGGCCACGGCCCTGTCCTTCGACGTTGGCAGACGCGCGCTCACCAGATCGCTCGCCGGA
Source organism: Caldimonas sp. (assembly GCA_036272325.1). GTDB lineage: Bacteria > Pseudomonadota > Gammaproteobacteria > Burkholderiales > Burkholderiaceae_C > Schlegelella_A. Next base: position 23,774 of record DATAYY010000098.1, read on the forward strand.
CCGCTCGCCGCGCCGCCCGTCGCGACCACCACGGCCGCCGCGCCCGCCACGCTCGCCACGCTCGCCGCGGTCGCTGCGGCCTCCGCGTTGCTCGCCCGGCGTTGCCGTGGCTGCGGGCAGGGCGGCGAGCGGTGCCCGCGCTTCCTCTGCCGGTACTCCAAACAGCGACCTGACCCAGGCGAAAAAGCCCTTGCCGGCGCTCTGCGGTGCAGCGGCCGGCGCTGCCGCCTGCGTGACTGGTGCACGCGGTGTCTGCGGCGCCGGTTGCGCAACCTGCGGCCGCTCGACGCGCTGCGGCGCCGGCGTCTCGGGCAGGATGCCCTTGATGACCGGCTCCTGCTTGGCCTTGGCCTTCTCGCGCCGGGTGATGCCGACTTCGTCCTCGGCGTCGTCGACCATGGTGTAGCTCGCCTGCAGGTTCTCGAGGCGCGGGTCGTCGTGGCGCAGCCGCTCGAGGCGGTAGTTCGGCGTCTCGAGGTTCTTGTTCGGAACGAGCAGCACCGTGACGCGCTGCTTGAGCTCGATCTTGGTGATCTCGGTGCGCTTCTCGTTGAGCAGGAACGAAGTCACTTCGACCGGCACCTGGACGTGCACGGCGGCGGTGTTGTCCTTCATCGACTCTTCCTGGACCATGCGCAGGATCTGCAGCGCCGACGATTCGGTGTCGCGGATGTGGCCGGTGCCGTTGCAGCGCGGGCAGGTGATGTGGCTGCCTTCGGAAAGCGCCGGGCGCAGGCGCTGGCGGCTCAGTTCGAGCAGGCCGAACTTCGAGATCGACGAGAACTGGACGCGGGCGCGGTCAGAGCGCAAGGCGTCGCGCAGCCGGGTCTCGACTTCGCGCCGGTTCTTCGACTCCTCCATGTCGATGAAGTCGACGACGATCAGGCCGCCGAGGTCGCGCAGGCGCATCTGGCGCGCGATCTCGTCGGCGGCCTCGAGGTTGGTGCGGGTCGCGGTCTCCTCGATGTCGCTGCCGCGCGTCGCGCGGGCCGAGTTGACGTCTACCGAGACCAGCGCTTCGGTGTGGTCGATGACGATCGCGCCGCCCGACGGCAGGTTGACGGTGCGAGCGAACGCGGTCTCGATCTGGTGCTCGATCTGGAACCGCGAGAAGAGCGCGGCGTCGTCGCGGTAGCGCTTGACCTTGTGCGCCGTCTCCGGCATCACGTGGCTCATGAACTGCTGCGCCTGCTCGTAGATGTCGTCGGTGTCGATCAGAATCTCGCCGACGTCGGCGGTGAAGTAGTCGCGGATCGCGCGGATGACGAGCGAGCTCTCCTGGTAGATCAGGAACGCACCCTTGCCGGCCTTGGCGGCGCCGTCGATCGCGGTCCAGAGCTTCAGCAGGTAGTTGAGGTCCCACTGCAGCTCGGGGGCGCTGCGGCCGATCCCGGCGGTGCGGGCGATCAGGCTCATGCCCTTCGGGTACTCGAGCTGGTCGAGGTTTTCCTTCAGCTCCTCGCGATCTTCGCCTTCGATCCGGCGCGAGACGCCGCCGCCGCGCGGGTTGTTCGGCATCAGCACGAGGTAGCGGCCGGCGAGCGAGACGAAGGTGGTCAGCGCCGCGCCTTTGTTGCCGCGCTCTTCCTTCTCGACCTGGACCAACAGCTGGTCGCCGTCCTTGATCGCGTCCTGGATCCGCGCCGTGCGCGCGTCGGTGCCGTCGCGGAAGTAGTTCTTCGAGATCTCCTTGAACGGCAGGAAGCCGTGCCGGTCCTCGCCGTAGTCGACGAAGCACGCCTCGAGCGAAGGCTCGACGCGGGTGACGACCGCTTTGTAGATATTTCCTTTTCGTTGCTCGCGACCTTCGATCTCGGTCTCGAAGTCCATCAACTTCTGGCCATCGACGATCGCGAGGCGGCGCTCTTCGGCCTGGGTCGCGTTGATCAGCATTCGTTTCATCTGCACTCCTTCGGCGCTGCCCGCACGCGGGACGCGCTCATACACAGCGCCGCCGCGGGCCAGGCCCGCCGCGGCCAAAGATGCACGAGAAAACGAGAGGAACCGAAGGAATCGCCCTGGACTGGCGTCGGCCCTGCGCGGTCAGGCGACCGCGGGCCCCGCCAGCGTTGGCGCGCGCGAGACAGTGGGTAAGCGGCTGGAAAGCGAGCTTTGGGTCACTGGACGCAGGCCGCAGCGCGAGCGCGATCGAGGCGCGATGCCTCGTCTTGCATGTCTGCGGCCGGAAACCTTGTCGTGGATTCGTTCTTGTTTGCTCTGCCGCCGCGCCTTCGGCCCGCCGCGTCGCTTGGGAACGCTGCCTGCCCGGGCGACGCGACGTTGCATCACCGGATGGCCGGAACCGGATCCGACCGCTCCCTCCTTCCGCACCGCGCGCGTCGCTCGGATGAGCGACGCTAAACTCTGAAGAATCAACAACTTGCGGTCGGCGAGTGGAGCAGCGCATTATAGCGGGCAAGCGCGTGCCAGCCGCGGCCGCCCGGGCCGCGGAGCGCGCGCCCGCGGCCGCGCCGCGCGTGCGAAACGTCCGGATCGACCCCGGATCGGCAGGGCAGCGGCTCGACAACTTCCTCGCCAAGATCTTGAAGGGGGTTCCGCGCGCCCACCTGCACCGCGTCATTCGCTCGGGCGAGGTGCGCGTGAACATGGCCCGCGCGGCCGCCGACACTCGGCTCGCGCTCGGCGACGAGGTGCGGATCCCGCCGGTCCGGGTCGCCGACCGCAGCGAGCGCGCGCCGGCGCCGGCGCGCGAGTTCCGCGTCGTCCACGAGGACGACGCGCTCGTCTGCATCGACAAGCCCGCGGGCGTGGCCGTCCACGGCGGCAGCGGCGAGAGCCATGGCGTCATCGAGCAGATGCGCCAGGCGCGACCCGGAGCCTTCCTCGAGCTCGTCCATCGGCTCGACAAGGAGACGTCGGGCTTGCTTCTCGTCGCCAAGACGCGGCCGGCCCTGGTCGCGCTGCAGAACGACTTGCGAACGCGCGCCGCCGGGCGGGCGATCGCGAAGGGCTATGCGGCGCTCGTGATCGGCGACTGGCCGGCATCGCTCAAGGTGATCGACGTCGCCCTGCGCAAGGACCTTGCCGCCGACGGCAGCCGCCACGTCCGCGTCGTCGACGCCGACGACGAGCGCGGCCGGCGCTCGATCAGCCTGGTTCGGGTCAACCGCCGATTCGGCGACTTCAGCCTGCTCGAGGTGGCTCTGAAGACCGGGCGGACGCACCAGATCCGGGTCCACCTCGCAGACGCCGGCCATGCCATCGTCGGCGATCCGAAATACGGCGATTTCGCTCTCAACCGGTCGCTGGCCCGCGCTGTGCTGCTGCCAGCGGTGCGGTTCGAGCGGATGTTCCTGCATGCCGGGCGGCTCCGCTTCGTCCATCCGGCGAGTGGCGAGACGGTCGAACTCGAGGCGCCGCTGCCGCCGGCGTGCGCTGAACTGCTCGCCGCGCTCGCAGCTCGGGTATGCTGAGCGCGGCCGATTCCTACGCCGGCAGCCGGCATCGTCCGCTCGGGGGCTCGCGCAGCCCGGGTTTCAATCGAGGTTGCCATCGCGGTGCGTCCGGATTGCCCGGGCGCGGCGTCGCAACACACAGACAAGGATCTCGCCATGAAGACCCGACTTCTCGCCATCGCATCGGCCGCCGCGCTCGCGGTCGGCTCCATCACGGGCTGCTCGACGACGACGACGTCGGAAAACGCGACCGACAGCGCCGCCAGCAAGCGGCACGCCATCGACGCCAACGTCGACGCAGCCATGTCCAAGCTGTACGCGCAGGATCCTTCGGCGCGCGAGCTCGTCGCCAAGGCGCGCGGTACGCTGGTGTTCCCGTCCGTCGTCTCGGCCGGATTCGTCGTCGGCGGCTCGTACGGTCAAGGCGCGTTGCGCGTCCACGGCCAGAGCGTCCAGTACTACAGCACCGCCGCCGGCTCGGTCGGCCTCCTCGCTGGCGCCGAGTCGAAGGCCATCTACCTGCTGTTCATGACCGACGAGTCGCTCGCCAAGTTCCGCGCCAGCAACGGCTGGACGGTCGGCGCCGACGCCTCGGTGACGCTGGTCGACGTCGGCGCCAACGCCCAGGTCGACTCCAAGACGGCCAAGCAGGCGATCATCGGCTACGTGCTGACCAACGGCGGCCTGATGGCCAACCTCAGCCTCGACGGCACGAAGATCACGCCGCTCGCGATCTGACACCCGGACCCGCCACGCCGCCCCGCGGGGCGGCGTCGGCGTCGGCGCAAGAATGCGGGCCATGACCGCCCGCCGCCGCTTCGACCTGATCGCCTTCGATTGGGACGGCACCCTCTTCGACTCGACCCGCCTGATCGCACGCTGCATCCAGTCGGCGTGCGCCGACGTCGGCGCTCGAATTCCGAGCGACCGCGACGCAACCTATGTCATCGGGCTCGGCCTGGCCGATGCGCTGCGGCACGCCGCTCCCGACGTGCCACGCGAGCGCTACGGCGAGCTTGCCGACCGCTATCGCCACCACTACCTGGCGCGCCAGCACGAAATCGTCCTCTTCGACGGCACGCTCGAGATGCTGCGGGCGTTGAAGGCGCGCGAGCACCGGCTCGGCGTCGCGACCGGAAAGACCCGCCGCGGCCTCGAAGCGGCGCTCGACGCGTCGCCCTTGCGCGGCCTCTTCGACGCCACCCGCACCGCCGACGAAACGCGCGGCAAGCCCGATCCGCTGATGCTGGTCGAGCTGATGGCCGAAGTCAGCGCGTCACCGTCGCGCACGCTGATGGTCGGCGACACCAGCCACGACCTGCAGCTGGCGGCCAACGCCGGCTGCGCGAGCGTTGCGGTGAGCTTCGGCGCTCACGACCACGACGAGTTCGCAGGCCACGCGGCGCTGCATGTCGCCCATTCGACCGCCGAGCTCGCCGCCTGGCTCGTCGCGCATGGCTGACGTCGTTCCCGCGCGCACCGCGCTGCCCGTGCCGGCGTCGCTGCCGCCGCAACGCGTGTGCGACGCCGTCGATCTCGTCGAGCGCGGCCGCGCCGTCGTCTTCGACGTGCTCCACTTCGGCGCGCCGGCGCGGGCCTTCGCGCTGCGCTTCGACGGCCGTGTCTTCGCCTACCTGAACCGCTGCGCGCACGTGCCGACCGAGCTCGACTGGCAGCCGGGCGAGTTCCTCGACGCCGACCGCGAATTCATCATCTGCTCGATCCACGGCGCTGCCTACGAAGCACAGAGCGGGCGCTGCATCGGCGGCCCGTGCGGTCGCGGGCGCCTGCTGCCGATCGACGTCGTCGAGCAGGACCATGGCGTCTGGTGGCTGCCGACGCGCGACACGCGTCCGGTCTTCGAGGACTGACCCGTTGCGGCTCGGCCGCCGGCGCGCAACGGCGCTGCGACGGCGGCGTGCACCGCGCCCTCCCAGCTTGGTGCGATGCCGCATGGCCTTGGTGCGCGGCGGGGCCTGACGTACGGGCCTCGCGTGGCACAGGCCTTGCGAATGTCGTCGCGACGGAAAGCACTGCGCTCTGTCAACCCGCATGCACCCACGACCACCCGGAGGATCCCGATGAAACGTCGCTTCGCGCTCAGAGCGGCCTGTGCGGCCCTTGCCGCATCAGGCCTGATGTCGCTGCCTGCCTTCGCCGCCGACACGATCAAGGTCGGCGTCCTGCACTCGCTCTCCGGAACGATGGCGATCTCCGAGACGGCGCTGAAGGACATGGTCCTGATGACGATCGACGAGATCAACAAGAACGGCGGCGTCATGGGCAAGCAGCTCGAGGCGGTCGTCGTCGATCCGGCGTCGAACTGGCCGCTGTTCGCCGAGAAGGCCAAGCAGCTGCTGACGCAGGACAAGGTCGCCGTCGTCTTCGGCTGCTGGACGAGCGTCAGCCGCAAATCCGTGCTGCCGGTGTTCGAGGAGAACAACGGCCTCCTCTTCTACCCCGTGCAATACGAGGGCGAGGAGCTCTCGAAGAACGTCTTCTACACCGGCGCGGCGCCGAACCAGCAGGCGATTCCCGCGGTCGAGTACCTGATGAGCAAGGACGGCGGCTCCGCCAAGCGCTTCGTGCTGCTCGGCACCGACTACGTCTACCCGCGCACGACCAACAAGATCCTGCGCGCCTTCCTGCATTCGAAGGGCATCGCCGATGCCGACATCATGGAGGAGTACACGCCGTTCGGCCACTCCGACTACCAGACGATCATCGGCAAGATCAAGAAGTTCGCTGCCGAAGGCAAGAAGACCGCGGTCGTCTCGACGATCAACGGCGATTCGAACGTTCCCTTCTACAAGGAGCTCGGCAACCAGGGCCTGAAGGCGACCGACGTTCCCGTCGTCGCGTTCTCGGTCGGCGAGGAAGAGCTGCGCGGCGTCGATACCAAGCCGCTCGTCGGCCACCTGGCGGCATGGAACTACTTCATGTCGATCAAGAACCCGACCAATGCCGCCTGGATCCAGGAGTGGAGCGAGTACGCCAAGGCCAAGGGCATCCCGGGCCAGAAGGACAGGCCGCTGACGAACGATCCGATGGAGGCGACCTACATCGGCATGCACATGTGGAAGCAGGCGGTCGAGAAGGCGAAGTCGACCGATCCCGACAAGGTGATCGCGGCGATGTCGGGCCAGATCTTCAAGGCGCCGAGCGGATTCGTCGCGACGATGGATCCGAAGAACCATCACCTGCACAAGCCCGTGTTCATCGGCGAGATCACGGCCGACGGCCAGTTCAACGTCGTCTGGAAGACGCCGGGCCCGGTCAAGGCGCAGCCGTGGAGCCCGTTCATCCCCGAGAACAAGGGCAAGAAGGACGAGCCCGTCGACGTCGCGAAGAAGTAGCGATCGCCGACGCGTTCCGGACCCGCCGGCGGCTCACGCTGCCGGCAGACGACGGGCCGGGCCACCGGCCCGTCGTCACGTCCGGCGTATCGCTTCTGCTCGCCATCCGCTGCACCATGCGCACTCTCTTTCGCGTTCTCCTGCTCGGCCTGGCGTGCATCGCCGGCGGGGCGCGCGCGACGACCGCCGAGCAGGCACTTGCCATGGCCGCCGGCGACAACGATGCGCGGATCGCCGCCGTCGCGGCGGCGGCGGCCGCAGGCGACCCGAAGCTGCAGGGCTTCGTTCAGGCGATGCTCAATGGCGAGGTCAAGGTCGCCGGAGATCGCGTCCTCGTCGTCCAGGGCGAGAAGGTTATCGACGCCGCCAGCGGCGCGGTCGCGACGCTTCCCGAGACCGCCGAGGACGTCACCAACAACAACCGCATGCGTGGCGCGCTCGAGGCGACGCTCGCGACCCTGCGGCTGCTCTCAGCCGATGTCGCCGAGCGTCGTGCCGCCGTCGACGAGCTGAGCCGCGCATCGCTCGACGAATCGCAGCTGCCGCTGGTCGAGAAGGCGGTCGCCGCCGAGACCGACGCCGGGATCAAGGCACGCCTCGAGCGCATGCGCGCGACGCTGCTCGTCGCCTCGAGCGATCGCACCAAGCGCCTCGCCGCCGTCGATGAGCTCGCGTCGAGCAGCCAGAGCTCGGTCGCCAGCCTGCTGCAGGAGCGCCTCGGCCCCGGTGCTGAGAGCGACCCGGAGGTGCGCGCCGCCCTCGGCCGCGCGCTCGATGCCGTGCGCGCGCGCCTGGCGTGGGGCGAGCGCCTCGCGGTCGTCTTCACCGGCATCAGCCTCGGCTCGGTGCTCCTCCTCGTTGCCCTCGGCCTGGCGATCACGTACGGCTTGATGGGCGTCATCAACATGGCGCACGGCGAGCTGATGATGATCGGCGCCTACACGACCTACCTCGTCCAGAACGCGTTCCGCTCCTTCTGGCCGGCGGCGTTCGACGCCTACGTCGTCGTCGCCATTCCCGCCGCGTTCCTCGTCTCGGCGCTGGTCGGTGCCGTGCTCGAGCGCGGCGTCATCCGCTTCCTCTACGGGCGTCCGCTCGAGACGCTGCTCGCGACCTGGGGCATCAGCCTCGTCCTGCAGCAGGCGGTGCGCTCGATCTTCGGCGCCCAGAACGTGCGGATCGAGAACCCGGCGTGGCTCTCGGGCGGCGTCGAGGTGATGAGCAACCTCGTCCTGCCGTACAACCGGATCGCGATCATCGCCTTCGCGTTCATCGTCCTTGCAGGCGTCGCGCTGCTCATCGCCAGGACCCGGTTCGGCCTCTTCATCCGCGGCGTGACGCAGAACCGGCGCATGGCCTCGTGCGTCGGCGTCGACACGGCAAAGATCGACACGCTCGCGTTCTCGTTCGGCGCCGGCATCGCCGGGCTCGGCGGCGTCGCCCTCTCGCAGATCGGCAACGTCGGGCCTGACCTCGGCCAGAGCTACATCGTCGATTCCTTCCTCGTCGTCGTCGTCGGTGGCGTCGGCCAGCTCGCCGGCACCGTCGTCGCCGGGCTCGGCCTCGGCGTCCTCAACAAGCTGTTCGAGGGCGTCGCGGGGGCGGTGCTGGCCAAGATTGCCGTGCTCGTCCTGATCGTGATCTTCATTCAGCGCAAGCCCTCGGGGTTGTTTGCCCTGAAGGGCAGGAGTGCCGAGGCTTGAGCGCTGCTTTGATTTCGTTCACTGGGCGGCGGCCCGCCCGGTCCCGCCCGGGCATGGCGGGTGACGTTCGGTTGGGCCGGCAAATGAAAGGTACCGGGGCTGCCGGGCCCGGGTCCGGCGGGCTCTCACGCAGTGAGAAATCGATCGCATGAGCGCTGTGATGCCACTGCCGAAGGCGAACCCATCGCGGCCATCGATGCTGCTCGGCATCCGCGGCTGGGCCGGCGTGACGATCGCGCTCGTCGTCGTCGCCGTCCTGGTGCCGATCGCCAACCTGCTGGTGCCCGAGGGAAGCGTCTTTCACTTGAGCGAGTACGCGGTCCAGCTGATCGGCAAGATCATGTGCTACGCGATCTGCGCGCTGGCGATGGACCTGATCTGGGGCTACACCGGCATCCTCTCGCTCGGCCACGGCGTCTTCTTCGCGCTCGGCGGCTATGCGATGGGCATGTATCTGATGCGCCAGATCGGCAGCGACGGCCAGTACCGCATGCCAATGCCCGACTTCATGGTCTTCCTCAACTGGAAGCAGTTTCCCTGGCATTGGGCGCTCTCGGATTCGTTCGTCGCCCAGATGGCGCTCGTCGTCATCGTGCCCGGCGCGCTCGCGTTCGTGTTCGGCTACTTCGCCTTTCGCTCGCGCATCAAGGGCGTCTACTTCTCGATCATCACGCAGGCCATGACCTACGCGACGATGCTGCTCTTCTTCCGCAACGAGACGGGCTTCGGTGGCAACAACGGCTTCACCGACTTCAAGCGCATCCTCGGCCACCCGATCGCGACGCCGACGATGCGAATGCTCCTCTTCGTCGTCACCGGCTGCACGCTGATCGCGTTCTTCCTGCTGGCGCGCGCGATCGTCGAGAGCAAGTTCGGCCGCGTCCTGCAGGCGATCCGCGACGCCGAGAGTCGCGTCATGTTCACCGGCTACGACCCGCTGCGCTACAAGCTCGCGATCTGGACGCTTTCGGCGGTGATGTGCGGCATCGCCGGTGCGCTCTACGTGCCGCAGGTCGGGATCATCAACCCGAGCGAGATGACGCCGGCGGCGTCGATCGAGATCGCGATCTGGGCCGCGGTCGGCGGCCGGGCGACGCTGGTCGGGCCGATCGTCGGTGCCTTCTTCGTCAACGGCGCGAAGAGCTGGTTCACGCAGGCATTGCCCGAGTTCTGGCTCTACGCGCTCGGTGCGATGTTCATCGCGGTCACGCTGTTCCTGCCGCAAGGGCTCGTCGGCCTCGTCCGCGGGCCCGACGGTGTCGTCGCGCGGCTGCGCCGCAGCGTTCGCAAGGAAGGCGGGAGCGCGTCGTGACCCCCGACCTGATGCGCGCCGGCGCCCGGGTTCGACATGATGCCGAAGAGCGCGCGGCCGTGGCTGCAGCGGGCAAGTCGGGCGGCCGGCAGGCGAGCTACTCGCGCCTTGCCACCGGCGAGCTCGACGTCGCTCACGGCGCGATCCTTTACCTCGACGACATCACGGTCAGCTTCGACGGCTTCAAGGCGCTCGACGCGCTCTCGCTCTCGATCAGCGCCGGCGAGATGCGTTGCATCATCGGCCCGAACGGCGCCGGCAAGACGACGATGATGGACGTCATCACCGGCAAGACGCGGCCCGATGCGGGGCAGGCCTTCTTCGGCTCGACGATCGACCTGTTGCGGCTGCGCGAGAACGAGATCGCGCAGGCCGGCATCGGCCGCAAGTTTCAGAAGCCGACCGTGTTCGAGCACCTCTCGGTGTTCGAGAACCTGGAGCTGGCGTTGAAGACCGAGCGCGGCGTGCGCGCGTCGCTGCTCTTTCGCCTCAGCGGCGAGCAGCTCGACCGGATCGGCGAGACGCTCGTCCTGATCCATCTGAAAGGCCACGCCCAGCGCAAGGCCGGGGCGCTCTCGCACGGCCAGAAGCAGTGGCTCGAGATTGGCATGCTGCTGATCCAGGACCCCCGGCTGCTGCTGCTCGACGAGCCGGTCGCGGGCATGACCGACGAGGAGACCGAGCGCACTGCCGAGCTCTTCCTGTCGCTCGAGGGCAGCCATTCACTCGTCGTCGTCGAGCACGACATGAAGTTCATCCACGCGCTGACCCACGGCGATGCCAACAAGCTGGTGAGCGTGCTGCACGAGGGCAGGGTTCTCGCCGAGGGGTCGCTCGCCGAGGTGCAGGCCAACGACAAGGTGGTCGAGGTCTACCTTGGACGATAGCGCCCGCTCGTTGACGCCGTTCGCGGCGCTGCCTCGCGATCCGGTGCGTGCGCAGGCAGTGTCGTCCGTGCCGGCGGCGACGGCGCCGCTGCTCCAGGTCGAGGCTCTGCAGCAGTACTACGGCGGCTCGCACATCCTGCGCAACGTCGCCTTCAATGCCGCGGCCGGCGAGGTGACGGTGATTCTCGGCCGCAACGGCGTCGGCAAGACGACGCTGCTGAAGAGCCTGATGGGGGTCGTTCCGGTGCGCTCGGGAAGCGTGCGCTTCGACGGCGCCGACATCACCCGCGAGACGCCGTATCAGCGGGCCCGGCGCGGCATCGGCTACGTGCCGCAGGGGCGCGAGATCTTCC
>DATAYY010000099.1:0-10019 GCA_036272325.1 Caldimonas sp.
CGCGCCATGGTGGCGATCCGGGATCAACCCATTGCAGCGCAGGCGATGGGCGTCAACACTGCAATGGTGAAGTCGCTCACCTTCGGTGTGTCCGCCCTCTACACCGGGATCGCCGGCGCGCTCGGTGCCATCGCGGTCCAGTTCGTCGCCCCCGACTCCTTCAATTTCTTCCTGTCGATCACGCTGCTCACCGGCGTCGTCATCGGCGGGCTGGCGTCGATCTCGGGAGCCTTCTTCGGCGCCGTCTTCATCCAGTTCGTCCCCAACGTCGCCGATGAGATTTCGAAGGCTGCACCATGGGCGATCTACGGGATCGTCCTGATCGCCTTCATGTACGTCATGCCGACGGGCGTGGCCGGGTTCGTCCGCTTCGTGCGCGGGCGGCTGGAGCGTCGGCGCGTCGCCTCGGTCCCGCCTTGATTCCTACCACGTTCTTTCGATGGAGCGAACCATGACCAAGACCCCCCTTCGCATCTCCCGCCGCACCGCGCTCGGCGCCGGAGCCGCCGTCGCCGCCCTCGGCGGTCGCGCCTTCGCCCAGGCCGCCAAGTACGGCCCGGGTGCCTCGGCGACCGAGATCAAGCTCGGCCAGACAATGCCGTACAGCGGCCCGGCGTCGGCCTACGGGACGATCGGCAAGCTCGAGCAGGCTTACTTCAAGGCACTCAACGAGAGCGGTGGCGTCAACGGCCGCAAGATCACGCTGATCAGCCTCGACGACGGCTACAGCCCGCCGAAGACCGTCGAGCAGGTGCGCCGCCTGGTCGAGCAGGACGAGGTGCTCGCCCTGTTCCAGACGCTCGGCACGCCGTGCAACTCGGCGATCCACAAGTACGTCAACGCGAAGAAGGTGCCCCACCTCTTGCTCGCGACCGGCGCGACCAAGTGGGGCGACCCGAAGAACTATCCGTGGACGATGGGGTTCAACCTCAGCTACCAGTCCGAGGGCGCGATCTACGCCAAGTGGCTGCTGAAGAACAAGCCGAACGCGAAGGTCGCAATCCTCTACCAGAACGACGACTACGGAAAGGACGTGCTCAAGGGCGTGAAGGACGGCCTCGGTACCGTTGGCGCCAAGATGATCGTCAAGGAAGCCACTTACGAGGTCACCGATCCGACGGTCGACTCGCAGATCCTCACCCTGCAGGGCTCGGGCGCCGATACGTTCATCAACATCACGACGCCGAAGTTCGGTGCGCAGGCGGTGCGCAAGGCGTGGGACTCGGGCTGGAAACCGCTGCACATCATCAACAACGTCTCGGCCTCGATCGGCTCGGTGCTGATTCCTGCCGGCGTCGAGAAGGCGATCGGGGCGATCACGGTGCAGTACTACAAGGATCCGAACGACCCGCAGTGGAAGGACGATCCGGCGATGCTGGAGTGGCGCGGCTTCATGGGCAAGTACTACAGGGACGGCGACCCCAAGGACGCGAGCAACATCTACGCCTACATCGCCGCGCAGACGATGGTGCAGATCCTCAAGCAGTGCGGCAACGACCTGACGCGCGAGAACATCATGCGCCAGGCCGCCAACCTGAAGAACTTCAGCCCCAAACTGCTGCTGACGGGAATGGCGATCAACACTTCGCCGACCGATTTCTACCCGATTGAGCAAGGCCAGCTCGCCAAGTTCACCGGCACGCTCTGGCAGGGCTTCGGCGACCTGATCTCGACCAACGCCAGTTGATGTCGCCCACGGGCGCCGTCTCGCGCCGGCGCTCTGTCACGAAATCGTGGCGCGATTTTCATAAACTTCGCGGATGAGCGAGAGTGGAACGCGGCCGCGCGTGGCGATGCCGCCGCTGCTGAACCGCGAGCGCGCGATCCTCGAGTTCAACCGCCGCGTCCTCGCGCAGGCGCGCCGCGTCGACGTCCCGCTGCTCGAGCGGCTGCGCTACGTCTGCATCGTCTCGTCCAATCTCGACGAGTTCTTCGAGGTCCGCTTCGCCGACTGCCTAGAGGCATCCAAGAAGCCCGGCAGCGGAGTCGCCGCGGCCGACCTCGAGGCGATCGCCGCGGCCGCGCACGAGCTCATCGACGACCAGTACGCCGTCTTCAACGATGAAGTGATGCCGGCGCTCGCCGCGGCGGGGATCCGCATCCTCAACCATGCCGACCGCGACGAAAGCGAGCGACGCTGGGTCGCCCGCTTCTTCGAGGCGCAGGTGCGGCCGCTGCTGGTCCCGGTCGGACTCGACCCGTCGCACCCGTTTCCGCAAGTCGCCAACAAGTCGCTCAACTTCGTCGCCCGTCTCGCCGGCAAGGACGCGTTCGGGCGGCGCAACACGGTGACGATCGTCAAGGTGCCGCGGGTGCTGCCGCGCGTGATCGAGCTGCCGCGCTCGTCGCGGCGCGAAGGGCAGTCGTTCGTGTTGCTGACGAGCGTGATCCGCGCCCACCTCGGCGAGCTCTTCCCCGGCCGCGAGGTCGAGGCGTTCTCGCAATTTCGCATCACCCGCGACTCCGACCTCGAGGTCGACGCCGACGTCACCAACCTGCGCCAGGCGCTGCGCAGCGGCCTCAGGACCCGGCACTTCGGCCAGGCCATGCGGCTCGAGGTCGTCGACACCTGCCCGAGCGAGCTCTCGGAGTTCCTGCTGCGCCAGTGCGGCCTTCCCGAGTCGGCGCTGTACCGCGTCCACGGTCCGGTGAACCTGGTGCGGATGAACGAGCTGATCGATCTCGCCGACGCGCCCGCATTGCGCTTCCCGCCGTTCGTCCCGGCCCAGGCGGCCACCCTGCAACCGAACCAGTCGATGTTCGCGCGCATGCGCGCCGGCGATCTTCTCCTGCACCACCCGTTCGAGTCGTTCGAGCCCGTCATCGAGCTCTTGCGCGAGGCGGTCGAGGACCCCGACGTTCTCGCCATCAAGCAGACGATCTACCGTGCCGGCAGCGAGTCGCGTGTGATGGACCTGCTGATCGAGGCGGCGCGCGCGGGCAAGGAGGTGATGGCGGTCGTCGAGTTGAAGGCGCGCTTCGAGGAGGAGGCCAACATCAACTGGGCCGAGCGGCTCGAGGCGGTCGGTGCGCAGGTCGTCTACGGCGTCGTCGGCCTGAAGACACACGCGAAGATGCTGCTCGTGACGCGCCGCGAAGGCAAGGCCTTGAAGCGCTATGCGCATCTGTCGACCGGCAACTACAACCCGAGCACCGCGCGCCTCTACACCGATCTCGGCTATTTCAGCGACGACGCCGACCTGACCGCCGATGTCGACGCCGTGTTCCAGCAGCTCGCGAGCCTCGGCAAGATGAAACCGCTGAAGCTGCTGCTGCAGGCGCCGTTCACCCTGCACGGCGGCATGCTGGCCAGGGTCGCGCAGGTCGCCGAGGCGGCGGCGGCCGGGCGGCGGGCGCGCATCGTCGTCAAGATCAACGGGCTCACCGATGTCGCCCTGATCGAGGCGCTGGTCGGTGCGGCGCAGGCCGGCACCCAGATCGATCTGATCGTTCGCGGTGCTTGCCTGCTCGCACCCGGCGCCGCTGGGCTCACCGATCGCATTCGCGTCCGCTCGATCGTCGGCCGCTTTCTCGAGCATTCGCGTGTCGCCTACTTCCGCTGGGGCGAACGCGACGACGATGAGGCCGTGTTCCTGTCCAGCGCCGACTGGATGGGCCGCAACATGTTCGGTCGGGTGGAGGTCTGCTGGCCGGTGCGCGATCCCGCCATGCGCCAGCGCGTCATCGACGAATGCCTCGTGCCCTACCTGCTCGACAGCGAGGACGCTTGGGCGCTGCGCAGCGACGGCACGTACGATCGCGTCTCGGGCGGCGGCCTCTCGGCGCAGCAATCGCTGGTGCAGCGTTACGACCGCACACCTTGAAGAAGATGGACCTCATCCTCTGGCGCCATGCCGAAGCCGAAGACGCCGGCCGCGGCGGCGATCTCGCGCGTGCCCTGACTGCGCGCGGGCGCGAGCAGGCCGAACGCATGGCCGCCTGGCTGGCGCCGCGGCTGCCGGCGACGGCCCTTGTCATCGTGAGTCCGGCGAAACGCTGCCAGCAGACCGTCGCCGCGCTCGGCAGGGCGCCGGCCACCGTCGCCGCCCTCGGCCCCGGCGCGACGCCCGAAGCACTGCTCGCCGCCGCCGGCTGGCCCAGTGCCGGCGAGACGGTCGTCGTCGTCGGCCACCAGCCGACGATCGGCCAGGCGGCGGCGCTGGCGATGGGCGCGGCGGGCTCGGCCTGGCAGGTCAAGAAGGGCGCGGTGTGGTGGCTGCGCGGCAGCAAGTCAGGCGCCGTCCGCCTGCATGCCGTGCGGTCGCCCGACGACAGCGATCTCTGAGCCGGCTTCAGTCCGCGGTCACGATCAGCCGCGGCGGTCGCGGCAGCCCGGTCTTCGACCAGGCGTCGATCTCGGCGCGCAGAAGGTGGAGCGCGCGCGGATGCGTGTCGGCCCAGCCGGCGCGCAGGCGGATCACCGGAACGCCGTCGTCGATGCGCATTGCGATCGCTTCCGGCTCGACGTCGTCGCGGGCATGGCAGGCGATCACCGCGACGCGCAGGCAGAGCAGGTCGAGCGCAATGCTCGTGCTCTGCAGCGCGCCTTCCATCTTGCGCAAGCCGCCGCGCTGGCCGAGCGCGAGCCGGCCGATCCGGCGCAGCTGGCTCTGCGAGAAACCGGGCGCATCGACGTGGTCGAGCAGGTAGGCGCTGTGCCGATGGTGGTCGTGGTGCGAGATCATCATTCCCGCCTCGTGCAGCGCTGCCGCCCAGGCGAGCTCGCGGCGCTCGTCACCCGCGGCGCTGCCGGCGCCGTCGAGCAGGGCGAGGGCGACTTGCTCGACGCGCTCCGCCTGCGCGACGTCGACCTCGAAGCGGCGCTGCAATTCGCGGACCGACGCGTCGCGCAAGTCGTGGCCGTCGACGCGGCGCGCCGCTGCCTGGCGCGCTGCGAGATCGAAGATCACCCCCTGGCGGAGCGCGCCGCGAGCCGGCCTCAGCTCGCCGATGCCGAAATGCGTCGCCAGCGTGTAGAGGATCGCGACGCCGCCGCCGACGACGGCGCGACGCTCGTCTTTCAGCCCCGCCAGCGCCAGCCGGTCGGCATGGCCAGCCTCGATGCAGCGCTCGATCAGCCAGCGAAGTCCCTCGGGAGTGATGCGCCCGTCGCTGACTCCGTTCGCAGCGAGCACCTGCGAAACCGCACCGACCGTCCCCGACGAGCCGAGCGCCTCGCGCCAGTGCTTCGAAGCGAACGGCTGCAGCGCTTCCTCGAGCTCGGCGCCGGCCGCGACCTGCGCCTCGCGGAATGCACGCTCGCTGAAGCGGCCTTCGGGGAAATACTTCATCGACAGGCTCACGCTGCCGACCTGAAACGACTCGGCCTGCCGCGGCCGCGTGCCGCGGCCGACGATCAGCTCGGTCGAGCGGCCGCCGATGTCGACCACCAGACGCGGCACGGTCGAGGGCTGCAGGCGGGCGACGCCAGCGAAGATGAGGCGCGCTTCCTCGCGGCCCGAGAGGATCTCGATCGACTGGCCGAGGACGCCCTGCGCGCGCAGCAGGAAGGCGTCGCGGTTCTTCGCTTCGCGCAGGGTCTGCGTCGCCACCGCGCGCACCTGGCTCGGCGCGAAGCCGTCGAGGCGGCGCGCGAAACGGGCGAGGCAATCGAGGCCGCGTGCGGCAGCCTCGTCGCTCAGGAAGCCGCGGGTGTCGAGGCCGCCGCCGAGGCGCACCATCTCCTTCAGGTAGTCGATCCGCCGGTAGATGCCGCCGTGCAGCTGGCCGATCTCGAGCCGAAAGCTGTTCGATCCCAGGTCGACCGCTGCCAGCTGGCCGGGCCAGCGCGATTCGGGGCCGGGCTGCGCGGAGGTGGATGGCATGGCGGCGATTGTCGAGCTTCGCCGAGTCGCGCCGCGGTCGGGCCGTGGTTCCTAGAATGACGTCGCGCGCCAGGGCGCAAGGCAACCCGCGAGACAACGATGCTGCGAACCGATGACATCCTCTCCTCAGCCACTGCCGTAGGCGCCACCGGAGTCGGCTTTGCGGCGGCGAGCGGGCCGATCGCGGCGCAGGCGATCACGACCGACGATGCCGCGCTCGTCGCCGGCGAGGTGACGGTCGACGTCGGCGGCTTCGCCTTGCCTGCCTACCGCGCCGCACCGAAAGGCGACGGCCCGTTCCCGATCGTCCTCGTCGTGTCGGAGATCTTCGGCGTTCATGCCCACATCGCCGACGTCGCGCGCCGCTTCGCCAAGCTCGGCTACCTCGCAATCGCTCCCGAGCTGTTCGTGCGCCAGGGCGATGCCAAGGCGCCGAGCGACATCAACACGCTGTTCGCGACGATCATCTCGAAGGTGCCGGACACGCAGGTCCTGGCCGATCTCGACGCCTGCGTCGCCTGGGCGAAGACCCACGGTGGCGACGGCGCGCGGCTCGGCGTGACCGGCTTTTGCTGGGGCGGCCGCGCGACCTGGCTGTACGCGGCGCACAACGCCGCGCTGAAGGCCGGCGTGGCGTGGTACGGGCGCCTCGTCGGCCCGACCACTGCCCTCCAACCCGAGCAGCCGATCGACGTCGCCCGGCGGCTCTACGCGCCGGTGCTCGGCCTCTACGGCGGTGTCGACACCGGCATTCCGCTCGACAGCGTCGAGCAGATGAAGGCGGCGCTGCAAAACGGCAGCGACGCCGCGCGGCGCTCGAGCATTCATGTCTATCCGCAGGCGTCGCACGCGTTTTACGCCGACTATCGGCCGAGCTACCACCGCAGCTCGGCCGAGGACGGCTGGCAACGTTGCCTCGGCTGGCTGCGTGCCCACGGCGTCGCTTGAGCGCTGACTCCAGGTCGCAGCGCATGCGCGTTCGCGGGCGGCGAATGGCCGCCATGTGACGCTCGCCTGGATCGTTGTCGCGACCGCGATCGGCGGCATTCTTTCGGTCATCGTCGCCGCGGCGCTCACGCTCGCGGTTCTGAGCAAGGTCGTCCACCACCTTGTCAGCCTGTCGGCGGGCGTGCTGCTCGCGACCGCGCTGCTCGACGTGCTGCCCGAAGCGTTCTCGGCCAAGGCGCTGCCGCAGGCGCTGTTCGTGACGCTGCTCGGCGGGCTGCTCTTCTTCTTCCTGCTCGAGAAGGCCGAGCTCTATCGCCACACGCACCACCATGAAGGCGACGAGCACCACCATCATCACGGCTTCGATCGCCAGCAGGCCGGCCGCGGCGGCTGGAGCGTCATCCTCGGCGACAGCATCCACAACTTCTGCGACGGCATCATCATCGCCACCGCGTTCCTCGCCGACATCCGGCTTGGCATCGTCACCTCGCTCGCGATCATCGCCCACGAGATCCCGCAGAAGGTCGGCGACTACATCGTCCTCCTCAACGCCGGCTTCTCGCGTGCGCGGGCGCTGTTCTTCAACGCGCTCTCGGGCTCGCGGCGGTGGTCGGCGGCATCATCGGCTACTACATCGTCGGCCCGCGGCAGTCGTACTTCCCGTACCTTCTGGTCGTCGCTTCGAGCAGCTTCATCTATGTCGCCGTCGCCGACCTGATTCCGCAGCTGCAGCACCGGTTGACGCTCAGGCAGACCGCGGCGCAGCTGTTCTGGCTCGGCGCCGGCCTCGCGATCGTCGTGCTGGCGATCAGCCAGCTCGGCTGAGGATCCAGGCGCTCAGTCAGCGGACGACGAGCACCGGCACCGTCGTGTGCTTGAGGACGTCGTTCGTCTCGCTGCCGAGAAAGAGCGACGCCAGGCCGCTGCGGCCGTGCGAGCCCATGACGAGCAGGTCGCAGTGCTGCTCGGTGGCGTAGGCGACGATCGCCTCCCACGGTTGCACGCCTTCGACCGTCTGTGCGTGGCAGACGATCCCCGCCGCCTGGCAGGCGTCGGCGACGGTGCGCACGTTCTTCGTCGCCGTCCGCTCCTGGGCATCGAAGAACTCCTGCGGCGGGGTCGGCTGCATCTCTGCGACGGCACCGTAGGGGAACGGCTCCTTGACGCAGAGCGTGTAGATCTCGGCGCCCAGCGATTTGGCCAGGCCGATCGCGATCGCGACCGCACGGCCGGTGATCTCGGAGCCGTCGGTCGGGACGAGGATTCGTTTGAACATGGGCACCTCCGCGCGTTTCGGCGATCTTCGCACCGCGCTGCCCGCGTCGGCAAGGCGCTGTCTGCCCGAGGGGTCCGGCAATCGTCGACAGGGTCAGCCGCGCGCGATCGCCCGTGCGGGATCGGACGACCACTCGCTCCACGAACCCGGATAGAGCACCGAGCCGGCGAGACCGGCGTGCTCCATCGCGAGCAGGTTGTGGCAAGCGGTGACGCCCGAGCCGCAGGAATGGATCACATCGCCGGGCGCGCGGCCGCCGAGCAGGCCGGCGAATTCGTCGCGCAGCTGCGACGCCGACTTGAAGCGGCCGGCGGCGTCGAGGTTCGACCTGTGGAAGCGCTGGAACGCGCCCGGAATGTGGCCGGCGACCGGATCGATCGGCTCGGCTTCGCCGCGGAACCGCTCTTCGCTGCGCGCATCGAGCAACATCCGAAGCGGCGGTCGTGCGGCGACGCCGGCGGCGTCGACCGTCGGCGCGAGCGATGGGCGCTCGGGGTAGGGCGGCCCGCCGGACGGAACGCTGTTGTCGCCGGTGAGCTCGCCGCCGGCATCCCGCCATGCCTGCAAGCCACCGTCGAGGACGGCGACCGTGGCGTGGCCGAGCCAGCGCAGCATCCACCAGAGGCGCGCCGCATAGACGCCGCCTTGAGCGTCGTAGCAGACGACCTGCGTCTCGGGCCCGATGGCGAGCGCGCCGAGGGTGCGCGCGAAGGTCGCCCGGTCAGGCAGCGGATGGCGTCCGTTGCGGCCGCTCTTCGCGGCGCTCAGGTCGCGGTCGAGATGGAGATAGTGCGCGCCAGGCAAGTGCGATTCGCGGTACCGCCGCTCACCCGATTCGATGTCGGCGAGGTCGAAGCTCGCATCGACGATCACCGGCTGCGGTCCGCGTGCACGCAACGCAGCGAGCTCGGTGGCAGTGATCAGCGTCTGGAACGTGGCGGTCATGCGGTGTTCGGCGGGTCGGGGATGAGGGCCACCGGCGGCTTGCCGCTGCGGCTGCGCAGCAGCGTCGCCGACAGGCCGGCGGCAACGATCAGGAGCATGCCCGAAAGCGCGAGCGCCGTCACGCGGTCGCCGAACAGCAGGACGCCGTAGACGAACGACCAGGCGATGCCGAGGTACTGCAGGCTGGCATTGACGAGCGTGCGGCCGGTGCCGTAGGCGCGCGTCATCATCAGCTGCGCCACAGTCGCCAGCACGCCGACGGCGAGCAGCAGCAGCGCGCCGCTCCAGGTGTGGCCATGCATCCCCGTGAACGCGACCAGCAACGCGCCGGCGGCGACGCCGCCGAGCGAGAAGTAGAAGACGATCCGGTATTCGGGCTCGCCGACGCGGCCGAGCGCAGTCACCTGCAGGTACGCCGTCGCAGCGATGATTCCCG
Source organism: Caldimonas sp. (assembly GCA_036272325.1). Classification (GTDB taxonomy): domain Bacteria; phylum Pseudomonadota; class Gammaproteobacteria; order Burkholderiales; family Burkholderiaceae_C; genus Schlegelella_A. The sequence continues at coordinate 9,431 of DATAYY010000099.1, forward strand.
AGAGCAGTCCCATCACGCCGTACCAGAGCTGCTGCTCGGCGATCGTCGGCCGGAGGATCATCGCGACGCCGGCGAAGCCGACCAGGACGGTCGCGACGAGCCTGCCGTCGACCCGTGAGCCGCCGGCCGCGATCGCGCTGCCGAGGAGAAAGAGCGCCATCCAGACCGACGACATGTAGTTGAGCGTCATCGCCGTCGCGAGCGGCAGGTGGCCGAGCGCGTAGAACCAGAGGACGAGCGAAACGACGCCCGAGACGCTGCGCCAGAAGTGCATCGCCGGCACGCGCGTCGCGACGCTGCCGCGCTGCCAGCGCGCCAGGCCGACCATCATGAGCGCGCCGGTCAGGCCGCGGTAGAGCACGATCTCGCCGGCCGAGTACTGCGCGGACGCCAGCTTGACGCACACGCCCATCGTCGCGAACAGGAACGATGCGCTGACGATCAGCCACGGCGGCGACAACGAGTTCGGCCCTTACCAGAGCCCGATGGAAGACGGCATGCAGCATTTCCACGAGTGGTACCGCGCGAAAATGGACAACTGCGCGGTGCGACCGGGCGCGTAATGCCCTCGTTTCCCGGCGGGCGCCAC
>DATAYY010000100.1:0-4239 GCA_036272325.1 Caldimonas sp.
GGTCTGCTACGACAAGCAGAGCAACGACATCGCCCAGGGCGTCGACCACGCGAGCGACGACCACCTCAACACCGGCGCCGGCGACCAGGGCCTGATGTTCGGCTACGCCTGCGACGAGACGCCCGACCTGATGCCGGCGCCGATCTACTACGCGCACCGTCTCGTCGAGCGCCAGGCGATGCTGCGAAAGGACGGCCGCATGCCGTACCTCAGGCCCGACGCGAAGAGCCAGGTGACGATGCGCTACCTCGACGGCAAGCCGCACTCGATCGACACGGTGGTCCTCTCGAGTCAGCACGACCCGAGCCAGAGCGAGACGCCGACGAAGATGAAGGCGTCGTTCGTCGAGGCCGTGATCGAGGAGATCATCAAGCCGGTGCTGCCCAAGGAGTGGCTGAAGGAGACCAAGTACCTGATCAACCCGACTGGCCGCTTCGTCACCGGCGGCCCGCAGGGCGATTGCGGCCTCACCGGCCGGAAGATCATCGTCGACACCTATGGCGGCGCCTGCCCGCACGGCGGCGGCGCGTTCTCGGGCAAGGATCCGTCGAAGGTCGACCGCTCGGCCGCATACGCGGCGCGCTACGTCGCCAAGAACATCGTCGCCGCCGGCCTCGCGCGGCAGTGCCAGATCCAGGTCGCTTACGCGATCGGCGTCGCGCGACCGATGAACGTGACGATCTATACCGAAGGCACCGGCAAGATCCCCGACCACCAGATCGAGAAGCTCGTCCACGAGCACTTCGACCTGCGACCGAAGGGCATCATCCAGATGCTCGACCTGCTGCGGCCGATCTACCAGAAGACCGCCGCCTACGGGCACTTCGGCCGCGACGAACCCGAGTTCTCGTGGGAACGGACGGACAAGGCTGCGGCCTTGAAGGCAGCGGCCGGCCTGTAAAGCCCCCACGAAGCGCAGCCCCGGGCGGGGGCCGGGCGCCTGGAGTCGGCGGCACACGCTTTGCCATCTGATGTCGGCGCCAATCGGGCGCCGTCATCGGACCGCGGAACGTGGCGAGCGACCCTGGACAGACATGTCTCGACGCGTGCATCGCGTGCGCCGAGGCCTGCGACCGTTACGCCGAGGCGTGCCTGCACGGCGATATCGGCATGATGGCGCGCTGCCTGTCGCTCGCGATGGACTGCGCTGCCGCCTGCAGGGTCACCGCTGCCGCCGTCGCTCGCGGCAGCGAGCAGCTCGGTTCGATTTGCGGGCCTTGCGCCGAGATCTGCGATGCGTTCGAGGCCGAGTGCGGACAAGGTCGTCACGAATATGGTCGTGCCTGCGCCCTGGCGTGCCGGCACTGCGCCGACGCTTGCCGCAAGGTGGCGGTCGCCGCGTGAAGCGCTTCGGTGAGCGGCGCGCGAGGCGCGCGGCGCAGATCGCGTCGGCAGGAGATTCGTCGCGCGCGAAGGCCATGGTCGTCCCGTTCGCCCGGCTGTAGCGCCCGCCGCCGCGCGCCTTCCGGCGTTGCGCGGCATCATCGGCGCCGCCATGCCGAAGGAACCGACGCTCGACGACCTGCGCCGCTACGCCGTCGCCCGCACGCTGTTCAAGCCGACGACGCTCGCGCGTGCGATCGACAAGCTCGGCTTCGTCCAGGCCGACCCGATCCGCGCGCCGGCGCGCGCGCAAGACCTCACACTGCGCCATCGTGTCGCCGGCTACCACGCCGGCGATCTCGAGCGTCGCTATTCGCGTTTGCGCATCGACGAGGACGCGTTCGTCAACTACGGCTTCCTGCCGCGGCGCCACCTCGCGCTCCTGCATCCGCGCACGCCCAGGCGAAGCTGGGACGCGGCGACCGCAAAGAAGGCGGCCGCGGTGCTCGCGTTCGTGCGCGCCCACGGGCCGACCCACCCGCGCGCGGTCGAAGCGCACTTCGCCCACGGCCGCGTCACCAACTACTGGGGCGGCTCGAGCAACGCCACGACGCACCTGCTCGACGCGATGCACTACCGCGGGCTGCTCCGCGTGCGCCGGCGCGAGGGCGGCACCCGCGTCTACGAGGCAGTCGAGCGCCCTCCTGCCGACGACTCGCCGGCGGCGCGTGCAGCACGCGCCACTGCGCTGCTCGATCTCGTCGTCGCCAAATACGCGCCGCTGCCGGCCGCGAGCCTGGTCTATCTCGCGCGCCTGCTCGGCTACGGCGCGCCGCACCTCGGCGACGAGACCCGGCACGCGCTCGGCGCGTTGCGCGAGCGGCTCGCGAGCGTCCGCGTCGACAACGTCATCTGGCACTGGCCTGCCGACGAGAACCCGCGCTCGGCGCGCCATGCGCCGGACGAGCGCGTTCGCCTGCTCGCGCCGTTCGACCCGATCGTCTGGGACCGGCGCCGCTTCGCGCTGCTCTGGGGCTGGAGCTACCGGTTCGAGGCGTACACGCCGGCGCCGAAGCGAAAGCTCGGCTACTACGCGTTGCCGCTGCTCTGGCGCGACCAGGTCGTCGGCTGGGCGAACGCGTCGGTGGATGGCGGCCGGCTGCGCGTCGTTCCCGGCTATGTCAGCGGCGTGCCGGGCCAGAGCGCGTTCCGGCGCGAGTTCGCGGCCGAGCGCGAGCGGATGGCGGAGTTTCTCGCCCTCTGACGTCGGCGCGTCAGGCCTGGCTGACGGCGCGGCCGAGAGCGCTCAGCTCGTCGTCGTTCAGGCGTGGGCCGTCGAGGGTGCAGCGCTCGGCCTGCGTCTCGGCGGTGCGAAAGCGCGCCATCACCGGTTTCAGCTCGCTCTTGACGTGCTCGTCGCCGTAGCCGTTGAAGAGATGGCCGGCGAGGCCGCGCGTCAGGTCGCTCGTCTTCATCGCCCAGTCGGCGATTGGGAACGTGAGGTTCATATTGCAATGCATCATGATCCCCATGTTGTGGTGCGCCGCGTGGTGGCGGCGAATCGTGTTGACCAGCGGCAGGCGGCGCACGAACGCGTTCTCGGGCACGTGGCAGCAGAAGTGGAACGTCTCGTAGACCATGTAGTGACCGATCATGGTCACGAACACGACGTAGCCGGCGTCGCCGTTGATCAGGAGCGACGCGAGCCACGCCAGCAGGCCGCCGCCGACGGCGAGCACCATCAGCACCCGCCACGGGAAGAAGACGATCCGGAATTCCTGCACCGTGTGGATCGTCGGATCGTTGTCGGTGAAGTACTGATGGTGCTGGCGGGTATGGCGGTCGTAGATCGCGCGCAGCGCGAAGACGTCGATCAGGCGGTGCATCACGTACTTGTGCATCGCCCACTCGGCGAAATTGCCGGCGACGGCGACCGGAACGACGAGCAGCCACTCCCAGCTCGCGCCGTGCATCCGACTCACGCACCACCAGATCGCCGCGATTCCGGCCGCGTACATCACGCCGACGTGGACGAGGCCGTTGTACCAGGGGCTGATCTGGGCGATGTATTGGCGCCGAAAGTTGCGCTGGCGTTCGGTCATCATGGTCGGCTCCCTTACAGCCACGTCTTCCTGCTGATATATCAGAAGTCGGTCGGACAGCGGCCGCGCCGCTCACCGGCCGCGCGCGGCGAGCAGCGCTTCGGCGACCTCGACGAAGCCGCGGCCGCGATCGAGCGCGGTGACGTACCTCGGCCAGCGCTGCAGGCGGTCGGCGAAGTCGGCGATGTTGGCGACACCGACCGAGAGCGGGAACGCCGCGAACATCGGCTCGTCGTTGGTCGAGTCGCCGACGTAGACCCAGCGCGAACGCTCGGCGCCGACGTCGCGTCCGAGGACGCGAGCGACGGTCCAGCTCGCGCCGCTCAGCTTGGTGTGGCTGCCGAACCAGCCGTTGACGTGGATCGAGCTGACCGTCGCGTGCATGCCCTCGGCGCGCATTCGCGCGACGACCGCCTCGATCTGCGCCGGAGCCAGCTGCGCGAACTCGCCATGGTCGATCGCGATGTCGGTGACGCGCCCGGCACTGTCGCGGGCGAGCGTCGCGCCCGGGACCTCGGCGACGATTCGCGCGGCAACCTCGCGCAGGCGCAGCGCGTTGGCGGCGCGAACCGGCTCCGGGTCGGCGTAGTCGATCCGGACGCCGGCGCCGTCGCGAACGAGCACGACGCCGCCGTTCTCGGCGACCACGGCGTCGAGCGGCGTCTCGAGCGCGATCGGTCGGCTCCAACCCATCGGCCGGCCGGTGACCGCGATCACCGGCAACCCCGCCTCGTGCAGCGCGGCGAGCGCCGCGACGACGCCCATCGGAATCGCGCCGTCGGTCGTCAGCGTGTCGTCGATGTCGGTCAGGACG
>DATAYY010000101.1:0-24616 GCA_036272325.1 Caldimonas sp.
CGCCCCTTTTTTCAAGGACTCCGCCATGACCCCGTCCGACGTCAAAGCCACTCTCACCTTCTCGGACGGCAGCCCGAGCATGGAGCTGCCGCTCTACAAGGGCTCGATCGGTCCGGACGTGATCGACATCCGCAAGCTCTACGCGCAGACCGGCAAGTTCACCTACGACCCGGGCTTTCTCTCGACGGCCTCGTGCAACTCGACGATCACCTACATCGACGGCGACAAGGGCGAGCTGCTCTATCGCGGCTATCCGATCGAGCAGCTGGCCACCAGTTGCGACTACCTCGAGACCTGTTATCTGCTGCTGAACGGCGAACGGCCCACGCAGTCGCAGAAGGACGAGTTCACGCACCTCGTCACGCATCACACGATGATCAACGAGCAGATGCAGTTCTTCCTGCGCGGCTTTCGCCGCGACGCGCATCCGATGGCGATCCTCACCGGGCTCGTCGGCGCGCTCTCGGCCTTCTATCACGACTCCACCGACATCAACAACGCGCAGCATCGCGAGATCTCGGCGATCCGCCTGATCGCCAAGATGCCGACGCTGGTGGCGATGGCCTACAAGTACACCATCGGCCAGCCCTACATCTACCCGAAGAACGACCTTTCGTACGCCGGCAACTTCATGCGCATGATGTTCGCCACGCCGTGCGAGGACTATGCGCCCAACGAGGTGCTGGTGCGGGCGATGGACCGCATCTTCATCCTTCACGCCGATCACGAGCAGAACGCTTCGACGTCGACGGTTCGCCTGTGCGGCTCGTCAGGGACGAATCCGTTCGCGGCGATCGCCGCCGGCGTCGCTTGCCTCTGGGGGCCGGCGCACGGCGGCGCCAACGAGGCGGCGCTCAACATGCTCGAGGACGTGCAGCGGATGGGCGGCGTCGAAAAGATCGGCGAGTTCGTGAAGCAGGTCAAGGACAAGAACTCGGGCATCAAGCTGATGGGCTTCGGCCACCGGGTCTACAAGAATTACGACCCGCGCGCCAAGCTGATGCGCGAGACCTGCCACGAGGTGCTCGACGCGCTCGGCCTGCACGACGATCCGATCTTCAAGCTCGCGATGTCGCTCGAGAAGATCGCGCTCGAGGACGAGTACTTCGTCGCCCGCAAGCTCTACCCGAACGTCGACTTCTATTCGGGAATCGTGCAGCGTGCGATCGGCATCCCGGTCACCCTGTTTACGGCGATCTTCGCGCTGGCGCGCACCGTCGGCTGGATCGCGCAGCTCAACGAGATGATCGGCGACCCGGAGTACAAGATCGGCCGGCCGCGCCAGCTCTACACCGGGGCGACGCCGCGCCAGGTACGGGCGATCGCCCAGCGCGGCTGAAGGACGGACTTTCTCGTTCCTCCTTCTCGATCGCCGTCGGGCGAACGGGAAGACGCCGCGTCCTGCTGGACACCCCGGTCCTTTCATGGAGATGGCGGGAACGTGCCGTGCCCGTCGGCTTTGTGCAGCGCACCTAGAATCGTTCTCGTGACCAACCGAACCCTCTACGACAAGATCTGGGACGAGCACGTCGTCCATTCGGAGAGCGATGGCACTGCGATCCTCTTCATCGACCGCCATCTTCTTCATGAAGTGACCAGCCCGCAGGCGTTCGAAGGGCTCGACCTCGCCGGCCGCAAGGTCTGGCGCGTCTCCGCCAACCTCGCCGTCAGCGACCACAACGTGCCGACGACCGACCGCTCGCACGGCATCGCCGATCCGATCTCGCGCCTGCAGGTCGACACCCTCGACGCCAACTGCGACCGCCACGGCATCACCCAGTTCAAGATGAACGACCTCCGCCAGGGGATCGTCCACGTGATCGGCCCGGAGCAGGGCGCGACGTTGCCGGGCACGACCGTCGTCTGCGGCGATTCGCACACCTCGACCCATGGCGCCTTCGGCGCTCTCGCGCACGGCATCGGCACGAGCGAGGTCGAGCACGTGCTGGCGACGCAGACGCTGCTCGCCCGCAAGGCGAAGAACATGCTCGTCCGCATCGACGGCAAGCTCGGCCGCGGCTGCAGCGCCAAGGACATCGTCCTCGCGGTGATCGGCAAGATCGGGACTGCCGGCGGCACTGGGCACACGATCGAGTTCGCCGGCAGCGCGATCCGCGCGCTCACCATGGAAGGCCGGATGACCGTCTGCAACATGGCGATCGAGGCCGGCGCACGCGCCGGGCTGATCGCCGTCGACGACACCACGATCGCGTACCTTCGCGGCCGCCCCTACAGCCCGACCGGGATCGAGTGGGAGCACGCGGTGGCGTATTGGCGCACGCTTCGCTCCGACGCCGACGCGCACTGGGACACGGTCGTCACGCTCGACGCCGCTGACCTCCGCCCGCAGGTCACGTGGGGGACTTCGCCCGAGATGGTCGTCTCGATCGCCGACCGCGTTCCCGATCCCGACAGCGAGCGCGACCCGGGTCGGCGCGACGCGATGGAGCGGGCGTTGCGCTACATGGCGCTCGAGCCCAACGTGCCGGTGACCGACATCCGCGTCGACAAGGTCTTCATCGGCTCGTGCACGAACTCGCGCATCGAGGACCTGCGCGACGCCGCGGCCGTCGTGCGCCGGCTCGGCGGCTCGGTCGCCAGCAACGTCAAGCTGGCGATGGTCGTTCCGGGATCCGGGCTGGTGAAGGAGCAGGCCGAGCGCGAAGGGCTCGACCTCGTCTTCAAGGACGCCGGCTTCGAATGGCGCGAGCCGGGCTGCTCGATGTGCCTGGCGATGAACGCCGACCGACTCGAGCCCGGCGAGCGCTGCGCGTCGACGAGCAATCGCAACTTCGAAGGCCGCCAGGGCGCGGGCGGGCGGACGCACCTCGTGAGCCCGGCGATGGCCGCAGCGGCGGCGATCGAAGGGCATTTCGTCGACGTCCGCCGGCTCGTCTGAAAGGAGCCGACGTGGCGCCATTTCGCACCCACACCGGCCTGGTTGCGCCGATGGACCGGGAGAACGTCGACACCGACGCGATCATTCCGAAGCAGTTCCTGAAGTCGATCAAGCGGACCGGTTTCGGCGAGAACCTGTTCGACGCCTGGCGTTTTCTCGACCCGGGCGTTGCCGGCGCCGACCCGGCGACGCGGCGGCCGAACCCAGACTTCGTCCTCAACCAGCCGCGCTTTTGCGGCGCCTCGATCCTGCTGGCGCGCAAGAACTTCGGTTGCGGCTCCTCGCGCGAGCATGCGCCATGGGCGCTGCAGCAATACGGGTTTCGCGCCCTCATCGCGCCGAGCTACGCCGACATCTTCTTCAACAACTGCTTCAAGAACGGCCTGCTGCCGATCGTGCTCCCCGAGCATCGCGTCGCGGCGCTGTTCGACGACGTCGCCGCGTTCCCGGGCTTTCGCCTGACGATCGATCTCGAGCGCCAGGTCGTGCTGACGCCTTCCGGTGATGCGATCGGCTTCGACGTCGAGCCGTTTCGCAAGGACTGCCTCCTCGGCGGCCTCGACGACATCGCGCTGACCCTGCGCCATGCCGACAAGATCCGGGCGTTCGAATCGGAGCGGCTGCTGAAGCAGCCATGGCTCGCGACCTCGATCCGCTGATGCGACCCGAAGCCGCCGGCCGATGAAGATCGCGATCCTCCCCGGCGACGGCATCGGAACCGAGATCGTCGCCGAGGCCGAGCGCGTCCTCGGCGCTCTCGACCTGCGCTTCGAGACCGAGCGAGGGGCCGTCGGCGGCGCCGCCTACGACAGCCATGGCCACCCGCTTCCCGACGCCACGCTGGCGTTGGCGAAGGCGGCCGACGCCGTCCTCTTCGGCGCGGTCGGCGACTGGCGATACGACACGCTGCCGCGCGCGATGCGGCCGGAGCAGGCGATCCTCGGCCTGCGCAAGTCGCTCGGCCTGTTCGCCAACCTCCGGCCGGCGATCTGCTATCCCGAGCTCACGTCGGCGTCCAGTCTCAAGCCCGAGCTCGTTGCCGGGCTCGACATCCTGATCGTCCGCGAGCTCACCGGCGACATCTACTTCGGCCAGCCGCGCGGCCGGCGCGACGCTCCCGACGGTCCGTTCGCCGGCGCGCCCGAGGCGTTCGACACCATGCGCTACACGCGACCCGAGATCGAGCGCATCGCCCACGTCGCCTTTCGCGCCGCGCAGAAGCGCCAGCGGCGGGTGACGAGCGTCGACAAGGCGAACGTCCTCGAGACCTTCCAGTTCTGGAAGGACGTCGTCGGCGAGGTTCATCGCGACTATCCCGACGTCGCTCTCGATCACATGTACGTCGACAACGCCGCGATGCAGCTGGTGCGGGCGCCGAAGTCGTTCGACGTCGTCGTCACCGGCAACATGTTCGGCGACATCCTGTCGGACGAGGCGGCGATGCTCACCGGATCGATCGGAATGCTGCCGTCGGCGTCGCTCGACGCGAACGGCAAGGGCCTGTACGAGCCGAGCCACGGCAGCGCGCCGGACATCGCCGGCAAGGATGTCGCCAACCCGCTCGCTACAATTCTGTCCGTGGCCATGATGCTTCGCTTCTCCCTCCAGCAGCCCGAGGCCGCCGCCCGTGTCGAGCGTGCGGTGCAGGACGTCCTTTCGTCCGGGCTGAGAACTGCCGATATCTGGTCGGACGGGACGAAGCGGATCGGCACGCGGGCGATGGGCGATGCGGTGGTGGCTGCGCTCGCCGGCAAACCGATCACCACCAAGCACTAGCAAGCTCCCGTTCGTCTCGCCCATCCGGCCGAGGCGCCGGGTCGAGGATCGAGACGACAGCGTTGAACGGGACGAACAGCATGGAACGGACGGGATTGGTCGGATGGCGCGGCATGGTGGGATCCGTGCTGCTCGAGCGCATGGCGGCCGAAGGCGACTTCGACCTCATCGAGCCGATCTTCTTCAGCACCAGCGACAAGGGCGGTCGCGCGCCGGCGGTTGCGGGCAACGACGCTCGTCTGCTCGACGCCTATGACCTCGAGGCGCTGAAGCGCTGCCGGGTCGTCATCACCACCCAGGGCGGCGACTACACGAAGGACGTCCACCCGCGGCTGCGTGCTGCGGGCTGGAACGGCTACTGGATCGACGCCGCCAAGACGCTGCGCATGCAGGACGACGCGGTGATCATCCTCGACCCGGTGAACCGGCCGGTGATCGACGCGGCGCTCGCGCGCGGTGTCCGCGATTTCATCGGCGGCAACTGCACGGTCAGCTGCATGCTGATGGGCGTCGGCGCATTGTTCAAGGCCGACCTCGTCGAGTGGATGACGTGCACGACGTACCAGGCGGCGTCCGGCGGCGGCGCTCAGCACATGCGCGAATTGCTGAGCCAGTACGGGATGCTGCACGCCGAGGTGCGCGACCTCCTGGCCGATCCGAAGTCGGCCATCCTCGAGATCGACCGCCGCGTGATCGATCGCCAGCGCGCCATGGCGCCGGGCGAGACCGAGCATTTCGGCGTTCCCCTCGGCGGCAGCCTGATCCCGTGGATCGACGTCGACCGCGGCGACGGCACCAGCCTCGAGGAGTGGAAGGGTGGCGCCGAGACGAACAAGATCCTGGGCCGCGGCCGGGGCGGCAAGGACCCGGTGCCGATCGATTCGACCTGCATCCGGGTCGGCGCAATGCGCTGCCACAGTCAATCTCTCACGATCAAGCTGAAGTCCGATGTGCCGCTGGCCGATATCGAGGCCATGATCGCGGCCGACAACCCATGGGCGCACGTCGTTCCGAACACGCGAGCCGCCAGCACTGCCGAGCTGACGCCGGTCGCCGTGAGCGGAACGATGCAGATCCCGGTCGGACGTCTTCGAAAGCTTGCGATGGGAGAGCGATATCTGGGTGCCTTCACGATCGGCGATCAGTTGCTCTGGGGCGCGGCCGAGCCGCTCAGGCGGATGCTGCGCATCCTGCTCGAGCGCTGAGACGGCGCGCCGGAGGGCGACTTACGTTGTCAGCGTGCAACAACCGCGTGCAGAAGACTCGGAAGGTGCAACTGTAAGAACGTCAGCCATTGCATGAGCTTGTCACCCTATCTCACTGATGTTATGGTCATTTCCGTCTTTCACCAGCTGCTGCTTTGAAGCTGCCTCAACGATCGGGAAGGCGGTTGGATCGAGATGAGCGGGCGGGACGGGAGTGCTCGCGTCGAAATGGCGGCTCGCTGATGAGTCCGCACCGTTCCTGCGGACCCGAGGATGGGTCCGCTTCGTCATTCCGGGAGACGCCTTGAAAAGAAAACTGAAGTTGCCCGGCCGCTTCGCGCTGACCAGCGTTGCCGCCGCGCTCTGCCTCGCGTCTCCTCTCGCATCGGCCCTCGGTCTCGGCCGGCTCAACGTCCAGTCCGCGCTCGGCGAAGTGCTCCGTGCCGAGATCGAAGTGACCAGCCTGACGCCGGAAGAACAGGCGAGCCTTCGCATCCGCGTCGCGCCGGCCGAGGCGTATCGCGCTGCCAACGTCGACTACAACCCGGTCCTGCCGACCACCCGTGCCACCTTCGAGAAGCGGCCCGATGGCCGCTTGTTCGTTCGCCTGGTCAGCGACCGCGGCGTCCAGGAACCGTTCGTCGACGTCATCCTCGAGATCTCATGGGCGACCGGCCGCCTGGTGCGCGAATACACGCTGCTGTTCGATCCGCCGGCGACGATCCGCGCCGGCGCACAGCCCGCTCCCGGAACGACGACGTCGCCGGTGATGTCGGCGGCGCCGTCGGCACCGACGCCGCTCGCGCAGTCGACGCCGGCGATGACGAAGGCCGAGCAACGCGAAGCAGCGCGTGTCGAAGCGCGCGAGCGGCGCGCCGCTGCCCGTGCCGCGGCCGCCGAGCAGCACGCCAGCGGCGACGAAGCCGCGCCGGCATCGCGCGCTGCCGCAGCGACGACGGCGAGCGGCGAAGGCGCCGCCACGTCAGGGGATGAGGTCAACGTTCATTCGGGCGATACGCTGTCGAAGATCGCGATCCGCGTCCAGCGACCGGGGGTTTCGCTCGACCAGATGCTCGTCTCGTTGTTCCGCGCCAATCCGGATGCGTTCAGCGGCAAGAACATGAACCGGCTGCGAGCCGGCGTCGTCCTGTCGGTGCCGTCGGCCGAAACCGCCCAGGCGGTTGCTGCCGGCGAGGCTCGTCAGGTCATCACGGCGCAGAGCGCCGATTTCGGCGCCTACCGACAGCGTCTTGCCGAAGCGACCACCGGCGCCGCGCCCGAGGCCGAGCCGAACCGTCGCCGCAGCGGCGGCAAGGTGCAAGCCTCGGTCGAGGACAAGAAACTCGGCGCCAACGCGAGCCCGGACCAGCTGCGGTTGAGCAAGGGCGGCGCGATGCCGCCGTCCGCACCCGGCAGCGCCGAGGACCGCATGGCGTCCGAGCGCCAGCGCCAGGCCGAGGCGGCGCGGGTCGCCGAGCTCAACAAGAACCTGTCCGACCTGAATCGCGTCCGCGGCGGCGCATCGCAGGCATCCACTGCCCCGGCGACAGCGACCACCGTCACGTCGCCGGCCACCGCCGCGCCGGCAGCAGTCGCGGGCGCTCGTCCGGCGTCGTCGCCGGTCGCGGTCGTGACGCCGATGCCGACGCCGACCGCACCGCTCACGGCGCCGACGACGACGGCAGCGCCGTCGACGATGGCGCCGACGATGGTCGGCGCCGCGCCGCCATCGGCGTCGGCAGCCACGGCAGCGCCGGCGATCGCCTCGGCGTCGATGCCCGCGGCGACGGCCTCGGCGGCGATGGTCGTCGCTGCCGCTGGCAGCGCTGCGGCGCCTGCGGTCGTTTCGCGGCCGCCGACCGCCGCGAAGTCGCGACCGGTCGCGCGGCCCCCCGAGCCGGGCTTCATCGACTCGATCACGAGCGGCAATCCGCTCTATCTCGGCGGCGGTGCGCTCGCCCTGCTGCTTCTCGGCTACGGCGCGTATCGCTACACGCAGCGATCGAAGAAGGACAGCGGCGAGACCTCGTTCCTCGAGAGCCGCCTGCAGCCCGATTCGTTCTTCGGCGCGAGCGGGGGTCAACGCATCGACACGCGCGATGCCGCCGGCAGCTCGTCGTCGATGACGTACTCGCTGTCGCAGCTCGACGCCATCGGCGACGTCGATCCGGTCGCCGAGGCCGACGTCTATCTCGCCTACGGTCGCGACCTGCAGGCCGAGGAAATCCTGAAGGAGGCGATGCGCAGCAATCCGGAGCGGCTCGCGATCAGGACCAAGCTGCTCGAGGTCTACGCCAAGCGGCGCGACATCAAGGGCTTCGAGCTCCTCGCGACGCAGCTCTTTGCGCTGACCCGCGGCGAGGGCGACGATTGGGCGAAGGCGCAGGAGCTCGGTGCGCAGATCGATCCGGACAATGCGATGTACCGCATCGGCGGCACGCCGGGGCAGACGATGGAAGGCGGGGCTGTCGCCGAACCTCTCGGCGCGAGCACCTTGCCGCAGTCGGTGATGCCGGTGCCTTCGCAATTCGGCTCGACGATCGGCAACACGACGGCACGCGACAGCGCGTTCGACAACATCGATCTCGACCTCGACAACCCCGACATCGGGACCCCGTCGCGGCCGGCTGCGCTCGACGCCACCGAAGCGATCGCGCCGCGGCCGGCGGTGGCGCCGGCGTCGTTCAACACGACCGTGAAGATGCCGCTGGTCGCGAACGAGGCCGGCGCAGCCGAGGTCGGCCGTCGCGACGAGCCGCTGCCGTTCGATCTTTCGGGGATCTCGCTCGACCTCGATCCTGTCGAGACCGCCGACGGGCACAACACCGCTCCAGCGGGCTTCGACGACAACGGCGACCCGCTGTCGCGCAAGCTCGAGTTGGCGGAGGAGTTCCAGCGCATCGGCGACAAGGACGGGGCCCGCGACCTTCTGCGCGAAGTGCTGGCGACCGCAAGCGGAGCGACGAAGACCAAGGCGCAGGGCATGCTCGACCGGATCACCTGACGTCCGCCGGGCGCGCGGGTCCGGTCCAGGCCGGCGCCGCGCCGGTTCCACGTGAGAGTCGCCCTCGGCATCGCATATCGCGGCAGCGCGTACAGCGGCTGGCAGAGCCAGCCGAACGGGTCCACCGTGCAGGACCGGCTCGAAGCCGCGCTCGGAACCTTCGCCGCCACGCCGATCGCATCGATCTGCGCCGGGCGCACCGACGCCGGCGTCCACGCGCTGAATCAGGTCGTCCACTTCGACACCGAGGTCGTTCGCGCGGCCGACGCATGGACGCGCGGCACCAATCGCTACCTGCCCAGCGACATCGCGGTGCAGTGGTGCCGGTTCGTGCCGCAGAGCTTTCATGCGCGGGCATCCGCCAGCGGCCGGCGCTATGCATACGTGCTGCTCGAGTCTCCGGTGCGGCCGGCCCTTGAAAGCGGCCTTGCCGGATGGGCGTTTCGCTCGCTCGACGGCGAGGCGATGCGGCGTGCTGCCAGTGCACTGGTCGGCAGCCACGACTTCACTGCCTTCCGTTCCGCAGAGTGCCAGGCGCTCTCGCCGGTCAAGACGATGCGCGCGCTGACGATCGAGCGGCGCGGCGCCTACTGGCGATTCGATTTCGACGCCGACGCGTTCCTTCACCACATGATCCGCAACATCGTCGGCTCTCTGGTCGCGGTCGGCAGCGGCACGCGCAGCGAGACGTGGCTCGCCGACGTGCTCGCGGCCCGCGACCGCTCGCTCGCCGCGGCGACGTTCGCGCCCGACGGCCTGTACTTCCTGGGCCCGTACTACGATGCCTGCCATGCGATTCCCGATCGGACGCCGGCGATGGACTGGCTGCCCTGAGCCCCCGCTGATGTCGCGCGAGCTTCGGCCGTGAACCAGCGGACGCGGATCAAGATCTGCGGCGTCTCGCGCGAGGCCGACATCGAAGCCGCCGTCGCTGCGGGCGCCGACGCGGTCGGCTTCGTCTTTCACCCGCCGAGCGTGCGTTGCCTCGACGTCGACCGCGCGGCGCGACTCGCGCGCGCGCTGCCGCCGTTCGTGACGCCGGTGGGCCTGTTCGTCAACGCTTCGCGCGCCGACGTCGACGCCGTCCTGGCGGCGATCCCGAGCCTCGTCCTGCAGTTCCACGGCGACGAGACGCCCGACGACTGCACCCTGTTTCGCCGCCCCTACCTGCGCGCGGTGCGGATGACCGCGGAGCTCGATTTGCTAGACTTCGCACGCCGTTTCGGCGAGGCGCAAGGCCTTCTCCTCGATGCCCATGTCGAGGGCTTCGGCGGCGGTGGAAAGGCATTCGATTGGTCGCTCGTCCCGGCAGGGTTCCCGGCAGAGTCAAGGCGTCGGCTCGTTTTGTCTGGTGGGTTGCATGCCGCAAACGTCTGCGCCGGCATCCTGCACATTCGGCCCTGGGCCGTTGACGTTTCCTCCGGCGTCGAGTCGTCGTCCGGCGTGAAGGACGCTGGCGCGATCCGGCGTTTCTGCGACGCGGTGCGCGAAGCCGATGCCCGAATCGCCGCATCGACTGCTTGAAAGATCCTCATGCCCGATGGCGCCTCACTTCGTTCGCTGCCCCCGGAGGGGGCGCCCGGCCGCGTTGGGGCGGCCCGGTGACGGCCGGCGCCATGACTGCCTACCAGCAGCCCGACGCGCGCGGGCATTTCGGTCCCTACGGCGGCAGCTTCGTCGCCGAGACGCTCGTCCACGCGCTCGACGAGCTGAAGGCGTGCTACGAGGAGGCGCGGCGCGACAGTGCCTTCGACGCCGAGTTCCGCTCCGAGCTCGCCCACTACGTCGGCCGGCCGAGCCCGATCTACCACGCCGCACGCCTGTCGCGCGAGCTCGGCGGTGCCCAGATCCATCTCAAGCGCGAGGACCTCAACCACACCGGCGCGCACAAGATCAACAACACGATCGGCCAGGCGATGCTCGCGCGCCGGATGGGCAAGCCGCGCGTGATCGCCGAGACCGGGGCCGGCCAGCACGGCGTCGCGACGGCGACGATCTGCGCCCGCTACGGCCTCGAGTGCGTCGTCTACATGGGCAGCGAAGACGTCAAGCGGCAGGCGCAGAACGTCTACCGGATGAACCTGCTCGGCGCTTCGGTGGTGCCGGTCGAGAGCGGTTCGAAGACGCTGAAGGACGCGCTCAACGAAGCGCTGCGCGACTGGGTCACCAACGTCGAGAACACCTTCTACATCATCGGCACCGTCGCCGGCCCGCATCCGTATCCGACGCTCGTGCGCGACTTCCAGAGCGTGATCGGCGCCGAGTGCCTGGTGCAGATGCCGGAGATGATCGGCCGCCAGCCCGATGCGGTGATCGCCTGCGTCGGCGGCGGCAGCAACGCGATGGGCATCTTCTATCCCTACATCGACCACGCGGCGGTGCGCCTGATCGGCGTCGAGGCGGCGGGCGAGGGGCTGGCGACCGGCCGCCATGCGGCGTCGATCAGCGCCGGCAGCCCGGGCGTGCTGCACGGCAACCGCACCTATCTGCTGCAGGACGACGACGGCCAGATCATCGCGACGCACTCGATCTCGGCCGGCCTCGACTATCCCGGCGTCGGCCCCGAGCACGCACACCTGCACGACACCGGCCGCGCCGAATACGTCAGCGTCACCGACGACGAGGCTCTCGCGGCGTTTCACCGTCTCTGCCGCAGCGAGGGGATCATCCCGGCGCTCGAGTCGAGCCACGCGGTCGCCTATGCGATGAAGCTGGCGCCGACGCTCGCGAGCGATCGCCACCTGCTCGTCAATCTCTCCGGCCGCGGCGACAAGGACATCGCCACGGTCGCCGAGCTCGACGCGAGGGCAGGGCGATGAGTCGCATCGGGGCGACGTTCGAGGCGCTCGCGGCGCGCGGCAGGAAGGCCCTCATCCCCTACATCACCGCCGGCGATCCGCACGCGGAGACGACCGCGGCGATCATGCACGCGCTCGTCGACGCCGGCGCCGACGTGATCGAACTCGGCATGCCATTCAGCGACCCGATGGCCGACGGCCCCGTGGTCCAGAAGGCGAGCGAGCGGGCGCTCGCGCGCGGCGTCGGCCTCGCCAAGGCGCTCGGCATGGTGCGCGAATTTCGCGCTGCGGATCGCGAGACGCCGGTCGTTCTCATGGGCTACGCCAATCCGATCGAGCGCTACGGCAGCGCGCGCTTCGTCGCCGATGCCAAGACGTCGGGCGTCGACGGCGTTCTCGTCGTCGACTATCCGCCGGAGGAATGCGCCGAGTTCGCCGAGCTGCTGCGCAGCGCCGGCGTCGATCCGATCTTTCTCGTCGCGCCGACGTCGACCGACGCCCGCATCGCCAGCGTCGCCGAGGCGGCGCGCGGATACGTTTACCATGTCGCGCTGAAGGGCGTCACCGGTGCCGGGCACTTCGACATCGATGCGGTCAGGAAGATGATCCCGAGAATCAAGGCGCATGTCAGGCTGCCGGTCGGCGTCGGCTTCGGCATTCGCGATGGCGCGACCGCGCGCTCGGTCGCCGACGTCGCCGACGCGGTCGTCATCGGCAGCGCGCTCGTCCAGTTGCTCGAGGCTGCCGGTCGCGACGACGCTCCGCGCATCGCCGGCGAGTTCATCGCCGGAATCCGAAGCGCGCTCGACACGCCGGCCGTACGCCCCGACGGGGCCATTCGACAAGGGGTTGCCCGATGAGCTGGCTCGAGAAGCTGCTGCCACCGAAGATCCAGCCGACCGACCCGAGCGAGCGCCGCACGGTCCCCGAGGGTCTCTGGGTCAAGTGTCCGGCGTGCGAGACCGTCCTCTACAAGACCGACCTCGAGAAGAACATCAACGTCTGCCCGAAGTGCGGGCATCACCACCGCATCGGTGCGCGGGCGCGCCTCGACAGCTTCCTCGATCCCGAGGGCCGCTATGAAATCGGCCAGGAGGTGCTGCCGGTCGACGCGCTGAAGTTCAAGGACAGCAAGAAGTATCCCGAGCGACTCAAGGACGCGCTCGAGAACACCGGCGAGACCGACGCGCTCGTCGTCGTCGGCGGCGCGCTGATGAGCATGCCGATCGTCGCCGCTTGCTTCGAGTTCGATTTCATGGGCGGCTCGATGGGCTCGGTCGTCGGCGAGCGGTTCGTGCGCGGCGTGCAGGCCGCGGTCGAGCAGAAGACGCCGTTCGTGAGCTTCACCGCGACCGGCGGCGCGCGCATGCAGGAAGGGCTGCTCAGCCTGATGCAGATGGCCAAGACCAATGCCGCGCTGACCCATCTCGCGCAGGCGCGCCTGCCCTATGTCAGCGTCCTCGCCGACCCGACGATGGGCGGAGTGTCGGCGAGCTTCGCCTTTCTCGGCGATGTCGTCATCGCCGAGCCGAAGGCGCTGATCGGATTCGCCGGGCCGCGCGTGATCGAGAACACCGTGCGCGAAAAGCTTCCCGAAGGCTTCCAGCGCGCGGAGTTCCTGCTTCAGACCGGCGCGATCGACATGATCGTCGACCGGCGCGAGCTGCGGCCGACGATCGCGCGCCAGATCGCGATGCTGCAGCGGCTACCGTCTGACGCCGTCGCCTGACCGTGCCCCCACGCTCCCCGCGGTCGCTGCCCCCCGAGGGGGCGCGGCCAGGCTTGGGGCGGCCGGTGCACCCGTGGTGACAGGCCCTCGATGAGCCGGACGCTCGCCGAGTGGCTCGCCCACTGCGAGCGGCTGCACCCGAAGTCGGTCGAGCTCACGCTCGACCGCGTTGCTGCCGTCAAGGCGCGGCTCGGCATCTTGTTCGCGGCGCCGACGATCGTCGTCGGCGGCACCAACGGCAAGGGATCGACCTGCGCGATGCTCGAGTCGATCGCGCTCGCCGCCGGCTATCGCGTCGGCCTGCACTCGAAGCCGCATCTGGTCCACTTCGAGGAGCGTTGCCGGATCGGCGGCAGCAGCGTCGACGGTGCGCTCCTGCTGCCGCATTTCGAGGCGGTCGAGCGTGCCCGCGGCGACATCAGCCTCACCTACTTCGAGTTCACGCTGCTCGCGATCGCGTCGCTGTTCGCGGCGATGCCGCTCGACCTCGTGATTCTCGAAGTCGGCCTCGGCGGCAGACTCGATGCCGTCAACGCGTTCGATGCCGATTGCGCGATCCTGACCAGCATCGACGTCGATCACCGCGAATACCTCGGCACCGACCGCGAGTCGATCGGTCGCGAGAAGGCGGGCATCCTGCGCCCGGGCAAGCCTGCGATCGTGAGCGATCCGATGGCGCCGCAGAGCGTGCTCAGCGAGGCGGCTCGTCTGGGCGCCGATCTGCGGCTCGCCGGACGCGACTTCCACCACTCGGGCGATCGTCAACAGTGGAGCTGGTCGGGACGAAGCCTGCGCTTCGCCGGCCTCGGCTACCCGGCGCTGCGCGGCGCGAACCAGCTGCTCAACGCCTCGGGTGCGCTCGCCGCGTTCGAGGCGCTGCGCGAACGGTTGCCTGTCAGCGCGCAGGCGATCCGCACCGGCCTCGCGACGGTCGAGCTGGCGGGCCGCTTCCAGGTCATTCCGGGCGCGCCGACGATCGTCCTCGACGTCGGTCACAACCCGCATGCGATCGCGGCGCTGGCGTCCAACCTCGATCAGATGGGGTTCTTTCCGCGCACCCACGCCGTCTTCGGCGTGATGGCCGACAAGGACATCGCCGCGATCCTCGCGCGCATGGCGCCGCTCGTCGACGCCTGGCACTTCACCGACCTGCCGACGCCGCGCGCAGCGGCCGCGGAGCAGCTCGCGATGGCGTTGCGCGGCGTCGGGCAGACCTCGGCGCGCGCGACCGTCGCCACCCACCCGAGCCCCGCCGCAGCGCTCGCCGCTGCGGCGGCCGGCGCCGACCCGACTGATAGAATCGTCGTCTTCGGCTCGTTCTACACCGTTGGCGGCGTGCTGGAGAACGGTCTGCCGGAGCGCTCCGGCCTTCACCTGTCCTGAGCCGGCAACGGCTCGCTTCGTTCGCATTCGGCTTCGAACGCTCGGTCCACCATGTTCAAGCAGAAGCGCGACTCCGCTCCCGACAAGCCCAGGATCGAGCCGGCCGACGCCGTGCAACAGGCGCGCACCCGCGCCCGTCGGCGGCTGATCGGTGCGATCGTGCTGCTGGTGATCGGCATCATCGGCTTTCCGCTGGTCTTCGAGACGCAGCCGCGGCCGATTCCGGTCGACGTGCCGATCGAGATTCCGCGCCGCGATGCGCTGCCGCCGCTCGCCATGCCACCACCGCGGTCGACACCGACGCGTCCGGCAGCGCCCACCATCGAGCCGGCGGCGACGACCGACGCGGCACCGACGGCGCCGGGCCCGGCGACGCCACGGACGGCGCCTGCCACGACGCGCGGCAGCGACGGCGTGGTCCCCGGGTCGAGCGGCGACGCGGGGCACGACATCGGCGCGGCGCGTGCGACCGCGCACGCGAGCTCGGCCACCGAGACGCCGCGCCGCGCCGCGAGCGCCGCGGTCGTCGCGGTCGCGCCGGCGTCCACGGCGACCCGCTCGGCGGATGGCGAGCGGGCGCGCGCACTGCTCGAAGGGCATCCGGCATCGGGCGCCGACGACCAGCGATTCGTCGTCCAGGTCGGCGCGTTCGCCGATGCCGAGGCCGCGCGCGAGACGCGCAAGAACGTCGAGAAGCTCGGCCTGAAGACCTACACCCAGGTCGCGCAGACGTCGGCGGGTAACCGCATCCGCGTTCGCGTCGGACCGTTCGCGACGCGCGGCGAGGCCGAGGCAGCGCTCGCGAAGGCCAAGGCAGCCGGCATGAACGCCGTGCTGCTGACGCTGTGAGCGCGGGCGATGACCGAGTGGCCGTCGCTCGGCTGGATCGACATCGCGATGCTCGCGGTGATCGCGCTGTCGGCGCTCGCCGGCGCGGTGCGCGGGCTGACCTTCGAGATCCTGTCGCTGCTCGGCTGGATCGCCGCCTGGTTCGCCGGGCTCTGGCTCGGCCCGGTGCTGGCGCCGCACCTGCCGATCGGCACACCGGGCGCGCCGCTGAATGGCATCGCCGCGTTCGCGGCTGCGTTCCTGGTCGTGCTGATCCTGTCCGGGATCGCGGCACGCGCCGTTTCGGCGCTCGTCGGCAAGACGCTGCTGCGACCGCTCGACCGGCTGCTGGGCGCGGTGTTCGGAATCCTGCGCGGCGTGCTGGTCCTGCTCGCGGTCGCGATCGTCGTCTCGTACACGCCGATAGCGTCATCGACGGCCTGGCGCGAGTCGCATGGCGCGGTCTGGTTGAATGCGATCCTGCACGAGCTGGTGCCGCTCGTTGCGCCCGCCACGATCGCGCCGCCGGCCGGGCACGGCGTGTGACGCCCGCCTGCCCCTGACTGTCGAGGAGCCTGCCATGTGTGGAATCGTCGGAGTGATCGCCCGGTCGCCGGTCAACCAGCTGATCTACGACGCCCTGCTGCTGCTCCAGCACCGCGGCCAGGACGCCGCCGGCATCGTGACGATGCAAGGCACCAAGTGCTTCATGCAGAAGGCGCGCGGCATGGTGCGCGACGTCTTTCGTACCCGCAACATGCGGGCGCTGCCGGGCAACGTCGGCCTCGGCCAGGTGCGCTACCCGACCGCCGGCAACGCCTACAGCGAGGAGGAAGCGCAGCCGTTCTACGTCAACGCGCCGTACGGCATCGTCCTCGTCCACAACGGCAACCTGACCAACGCCGCGGCGCTGAAGCAGGAGCTGTTCGACATCGACCGCCGCCACATCAACACCGGCAGCGACACCGAGGTGCTCATCAACGTCCTCGCCCACGAGCTCGAGCGCGCCGCGCGCGACCGTCAGCTCTCCCCCGAGGAGGTGTTCGCCGCCGTCGCCGCCGTCCACCGTCGGGTCAAGGGCTCGTATGCGGTCGTCGCCCTGATCGCCGGCCACGGACTGCTCGCGTTTCGCGATCCGTTCGGCATCCGGCCGCTCGCGTTCGGCGAAGGCACGGGCCCGGACGGACCCGAAGTGATGGTGGCGAGCGAGTCGGTCGCGATCGTCGGCACCGGCCACACGCTGACGCGCGACGTCGCCCCAGGCGAAGCGATCTTCATCGACCTCGGCGGCAAGGTCCACGCGCGCCAATGCGCCGAGCGGCCGACGCTGCATCCGTGCATGTTCGAGTACGTCTATCTCGCCCGGCCCGACTCGATCCTCGACGGCGTCTCGGTCTACCAGGCTCGGCTCAACCTCGGCGAGACGCTGGCGCAGCGCGTCATCTCGACGCTGCCGCCGACGGAGATCGACGTCGTGATCCCGATTCCGGAGTCGAGCCGGCCGTCGGCGATGCAACTCGCGCAGCGGATCGGCAAGCCCTACCGCGAAGGCTTCGTCAAGAACCGCTATGTCGGCCGCACGTTCATCATGCCGGGCCAGGGCGTGCGCAAGAAGTCGGTGCGCCAGAAGCTGAACGCGATCGAGGTCGAGTTCCGCGGCAGGAACGTGCTGCTGGTCGATGACTCGATCGTGCGCGGCACGACGTCGAAGGAGATCGTCCAGATGGCGCGCGACGCCGGCGCGAAGAAGGTCTACCTCGCTTCGGCAGCGCCGCCGGTGCGCTTCCCGAATGTCTACGGCATCGACATGCCGACCAGCGCCGAGCTCATCGCGCATGGCCGCTCGATCGAGGAGATCCGCGAGTTCGTCGGCGCCGACAAGCTGATCTACCAGGACGTCGCGGCGATGAAGCGCGTCGTCGGCGCCCTCAACCCGAAGCTCGACGGCTTCGAGGCGTCGTGCTTCGACGGCGTCTACATCGCCGGCGATCTCAGCGCGGACGACGTCGCCGCGATGGCTGCGGGCCGCAAGGGCGACGGCGACGACGACGCCAGCGCCGATCGCGGCGCGCTCACCCTGCACAGCGCCGCCGAGCTCGCCTGATGGCCGAAAAGAGACTGCCCAGGAAGGCGCTGCCCGAGGGACTTCGCCTCGATACCCTCGCGGTGCGCGAGGGCCTGCCGGCGAGCGCGTGGGGCGAGAACTCGGAAGCGCTCTTCCTGACGAGCAGCTTCGTCCAGCCCGATGCGGCGACCGCCGCGGCGCGCTTCGCCAACGAGGAAGAGGCGTTCATCTATTCGCGCTTCACCAACCCGACGGTGACGATGATGGAGCGGCGTCTGGCTGCGCTGGAAGGTGCCGAGGCGTGCATCGGAACGGCGAGCGGGATGAGCGCGATCCTGCTGCTCGGCATGGGTCTTCTCAAGGCTGGCGACCACGTCGTCTGCTCGCAGAGCGTGTTCGGCTCGACGGTGGCGCTGTTCGGTCGCGAGTTCGCCAAGTTCGGGGTCGAGACCGCTTTCGTCTCGCAGAGCGACGTTGCCGAGTGGCGCGCCGCGATGCGGCCGAACACGAAGCTGCTGTTCGCCGAGTCGCCGACCAATCCGCTGACCGAGGTCTGCGACATCCGCGCGCTCGCCGACATCGCGCACGGCGCCGGCGCCGTGCTCGCGGTCGACAACTGCTTCTGCACGCCGGCGCTGCAGCGGCCGATCGAGCTCGGCGCCGACTTCATCGTCCACTCGGGGACCAAGTACCTCGACGGCCAGGGCCGCGTCATCGCCGGCGCGCTGTGCGGTCGCGAGGGCGACGTGATCGACAAGTTCGTGCCGGTCCTGCGCAGCGCCGGCATGACGCTGTCGCCTTTCAACGCCTGGGTCGTGCTGAAAGGCCTCGAGACGCTCTCGATCCGGATGCAGGCGCAGAGCGCGCGCGCACTCGAGCTCGCCCGCTGGCTCGAGCAGCAGCCTGCCGTCGAGCGCGTCTACTTCCCGGCGCTCGCGTCGCACCCGCAGCACGCGTTGGCGATGGCCCAGCAATCGGGATGCGGCGGCGCCGTCGTCTCGTTCGTCGTCCGCGGCGGCACGCCTCAGGCAGCGCGCGGGAAAGCGTTCCACGTCATCGACAGCACGCAGGTCTGCTCGATCACCGCCAACCTCGGCGACACCAAAACGACGATCACGCATCCGGCGAGCACGTCGCACGGCCGCCTGAGCGAGGAGCAGCGCACCGCTGCCGGGATCACGCAGGGAATGATCCGCGTCGCGGTCGGCCTCGACGACATCGCCGACATCGAGGCCGACCTCGCGCGCGGCCTGGCGACGTTGTGAGCGCGCCGCACGCGGCGCCGCGGATCGCGCCCGGCCAAAAGGTGCGGACTCGGATCGCGCCGTCGCCGACCGGGTTTCTTCATCTCGGCACGGCGCGGACGGCTCTCTTCTCGTGGGCGTTCGCTCGCCATCACGGCGGCGAGTTCGTCCTGCGGATCGAGGACACCGACGTCGTGCGGTCGAGCGAGGCCTCGGTCGAGCAGATCCTGCAATCGATGCGCTGGCTCGGCCTCGACTACGAGGAGGGTCCCGTCCATCAGATGCAGCGGCTCGCTCGCTATCGCCAGGTGGCCGATGAGATGCTCGCCAACGGCAAGGCGTATCACTGCTACGCCACACCGGCGGAGCTCGAGGCGATGCGCGAAGGGCAGCGCGCGCGCGGCGAGAAAACCCTCTACGACGGCCGCTGGCGTCCGGAGCCGGGCAAGACGCTGCCGCCGATTCCGGCCGACATCAAGCCGGTGATCCGCTTTCGCAATCCGCAGTCGGGCGTCGTCACCTGGGACGATCTCGTCAAGGGGCCGATCACGATCGCCAACCACGAGATAGACGACCTCGTGATCGTCCGCGCCGATGGCGTCCCGACCTACAACTTCGCGGTCGTCGTCGACGACTGGGACCTGCGGATCAGCCACGTCTTCCGCGGCGACGAGCACGTCAACAACACGCCCTGGCAGATCAATATCTTCCGCGCTCTCGGTGCGCCTCTGCCGGCCTTCGCGCACGTTCCGATCATTCTCGGCAGCGATGGCCTGAAGCTGTCGAAGCGGCGCGGCGCGGTGAGCGTGACGGCGTACGAGGAGGGCGGCTATCTGCCCGAGGCGATGCTCAACTACCTCGCGCGCCTCGGCTGGAGCCACGGCGACGAGGAAATCTTCTCGCGCGAGCAGATGGTCGCCTGGTTCGACGGCGGCCACCTCTCGAAGAGCCCGGCGCAATGGGACGCTGCCAAACTCGACTGGGTCAACGCGCACTACCTGAAGGCGCTTCCCGAAGCGCGCCTGCTCGATCTCGTCGGCGCCCAGCTCGCGCGGCGCGGCATCACGCCGCCTTCTGCCGCCGCCGTGTGGCGGGCAGCTGGCGTCTTTCGCGACCGTTGCAGCACGGTCGCCGAGCTCGCCGACTGGCTCGCCATCGTCTTCGCCGACGTCTCGCCGTCAGCGGACGATCTCGCCCGGCACGTCACCGAAGCGGTGCGGCCGGCGATCGCGACGCTTCGGGACAAGCTCGCCGGAGTGCCGTGGGACAAGGCGTCGATCGCCGCCGCGATCAAGGAGACGCTCGCCACGCACGGCCTGAAGATGCCGCAGCTCGCTCCGGCGGTTCGCGTCCTCGTCTGCGGGCGGGCGCAGACGCCGTCACTCGACGCCGTCCTCGAGGTCTTCGATCGTGCGACGGTGCTTGCCCGGCTCGCGAGCTAGCCCGTGCAGGCGCAAGGACCGGCCGGCTATAATGCTCGGCTTCGGTGGCGGCGTTCGTTCTCTTCACAAGCGCGATCGTCCGCTGTTCGCAGGAGTTTTCGACGGGGGTATAGCTCAGCTGGGAGAGCGCTTGCATGGCATGCAAGAGGTCAGCGGTTCGATCCCGCTTACCTCCACAAGATGGTTGGACGCCGGGCTTCGCGAGGCCGGAATTGAGAGTTTCAGTCCCCTTCGTCTAGAGGCCTAGGACACCACCCTTTCACGGTGATTACAGGGGTTCGAATCCCCTAGGGGACGCCAGCAGTTTCGCGCCGGGCAAGGGGCGCAACGTGTTGCAGCAAGAGGAGTGGTAGTTCAGTTGGTTAGAATACCGGCCTGTCACGCCGGGGGTCGCGGGTTCGAGCCCCGTCCACTCCGCCAAAAATCAGTTCAATAAAATCCCAGAAGAGACCAATGAACTGCACTACGCCCGGTAAACCCGGGCGTTTTTGTTTCCGGGCGTCTCAGGCGGTCCGTTGGCAGCCGATCAAATCCGGGGGTACATTGAGGGGGTACATTAAATTCTCTTAGGCTGTCTACCCCCATGCCGCTAACAGGTATCGCGGTCCGGAACGCCAAGCCTGGTGACCGCCCGCAAAAGCTGTTCGATGCCCACGGCCTCTACCTTCTGGTTCAGCCGAAGGGCGGAAAGCTCTGGCGCCTGAAGTATCGATTTGCGGGAAAGGAGAAGCTGCTTTCCTTCGGCAGCTACCCCGAGGTCTCGCTCAAAGAAGCCCGACTGAAACGCGACAAGGCCCGCGAGCAGTTGCGCGATGGATTAGATCCGAGCCAAGTACGCCAGGCGACAAAGGCCTCGCATCTTGCCGCTGCGATGAACTCCTATGAAGCCATCGCCCGGGCTTGGCACATACGCTGGAGCACGGGAAAGAACCGGAAGCATGCCGCAGGAGTTCTTTCGCGCCTGGAGCAAGACGTGTTTCCCTCCGTCGGCACGATGCCCTTCGAGTCCGTGACTGCAGCACATCTGGCCGCCTGTGCGTTGGCGATCGAGGCGAGAGGGGCGCCCGAATACGCCAAGCGCGCTCTGCAGACGGCAGCGCAGATCGGCCGCTATGCGGTCGCGCACAGCATTGCTGTACGAAACGCCGCCGCCGATATCAAGCCGGCCGACGTCCTCAAGCCGATGAAGAAGGTGAACTATCCACGTCTCGACGCTAGCGAGTTGCCTCAGCTTCTGCATCGTATCGAGGCATACGACGGGAGCCCGTACACGCGTGGCGCGCTCAGGTTGATGGCGCTGACCTTCGTCCGTACCGGCGAGCTCATTGGTGCTCGTTGGGACGAGTTCGATCTTGGCGCCGCCCAGTGGCGGATACCTGCCGATCGCATGAAGATGAAGACGCCGCACATCGTGCCGCTCTCGAAACAGGCGATCGGCGTGCTGAAGGAATTGCAGCTGCTGCGGGGCCTCTCGACCCTGGTTTTTCCTGGCGAGCGGGATCACGACAAGCCCATGAGCAACAACACGATCCTCTTCGCTCTCTACCGGATGGGCTATCACTCGCGGATGACGGGCCACGGCTTTCGCGGCGTAGCTTCCACGATGTTGCACGAGCTCGGTCATCAGCATGAGCTCATCGAGCTGCAGCTGGCGCATCAGGAGCGAAACGCCGTGAGCGCGGCATACAACCACGCCACCTATCTGCCGCGACGCGCGAAGATGATGCAGGCGTGGGCCAATCATCTCGACGCGCTGAAGAAGAAAGCACCGAGGCATGCGGAAAAGATCGTAAGCATCGCGAACTCCTCCTGAGACCTCATTGAGCGTCAGTGGACGTCTCAAGATCTTGCGGGGCTCTAGGTCCCGAGCGAGCGGGGACTTTTCAACAACGAGACGCGGCGTCACGATGCGCCCATGCGCATACCGTGGCACAAATCGAAAGACGTTCAGCTCGACCTGACCGCATTGGATGCGGAGCCGGACAGCCAGCCTTCGATCGCAGACGCTCCATCGCTCCCTTGCGATCTACCAGCAGTCTCGGTAGAGCACTTGACCCCTGTCCCCCCTGTTGAAGAGCGCCCTAGGCGGGCCGGGCAGTTGGCCATCCACCTTCTGGATGAGGACACCTGCAACCCGAGCACCGAGTTTCACGATACCGAGCTCGAGGAGCTGACCGAAGACATCCGCGAGCACGGCATCCTGCAGCCCATCGTCGTACACGCTGCCGATGAAAACGGTCGCCACCTCATCCACTTCGGCGCCAAGCGTCTGCGCGCGGCACGGCGAGCCGGAATGACGCATGTTCCGGTCGTCATCCGCGATCTGCCGGCAGATCCCTATTCGCAGGTCGCCGAGAACCAGAAGCGACACGGTCTTTCTCCACTGGACCTGGCGCGCTTCATGAAGAGCAGAAGCGACGCCGGCGACTCCAACGCGACGATCGCCAAGCGGCTCGGCATGAACCCGACGACCGTGGCGCATCACCTGGCGCTGCTCGATCTGCCACCGGAGCTCGATCAGGCATTGCGCTCAGGCCGCTGCACTTCGCCGCGAACCCTGCACGAGCTGAGCGCGATGCATCACGAGGAGCCCGAGCGGGTGAGGGTGCTGGTCGCCGGAAAAGCCGAGATCACGCGAAGCACGGTCACGGCGATGCGGGCCGGGGCCGCTTTGACTTCAACTGCCGCGCTGCTTTCCCAGGCCAACGCCGCCTGCGCCCGGTTCGAGCGCACCCTGGCTCGTCTGAACAACGCCGAGCACGACGAAGGCCGCGAGTTCGATCTCGCGGCGTTGCGGCAGCGAATCGCAGGCCTTGCTTCCAGGTTGCGGTAAGGGTCTGACGGTCAGATCCGCTTTGCCCCATGTCGTCGCCGAGCCGCGAATTCTTCACCGCCGACCTGCGCGGCCTGCGGGCGGGCCTGAGGGTACGCGCCGCGAGCCATGGACTGACCGAATCCGCCGAGCTGCGTAATGTCCTTGCCGCTGCGCTCGACGCCGATCGAAGAGATTTGTCTGCGTCGTCAGCCGGTGAAGTCGATCCCGGAAATGCCGCTGAGGTCAAGTTGTCGGTTCGGCTGCTGAAGACCGCGTCTTCTCGGCTTGACCACAACGCCCGCGCGGCCGGCTTGTCGCGGGGCGTCTACCTGGCGCAGCTGGTCGACGGCGCGCCGCCCATCATGGCGTCAACCGATCGCGCCGCGATGTTCAACGCGTTGAACGTCTCCTCGGCCGAGCTCGCGCTCCTCAGCCGCGACATCAACCACCTGACGCAGTTGCTGCGCCAAGGCTCGATCGAAGCGGCACGTCAGTACACGGCGCGTCACGAAGCGCTGGACGGAGTCGTGCGGGCTCATCTGGCCCTGGCCGCCCGCGTCCTCGCCGAACTCTCCGCCCTGTGTTTAGCCGCTAAACAAAGTGTCGTCGGCCAACGCGCCCAAAACCAACCATGATCTCGGATCCCTCCATTGACGGGGTTCTCGTCCAATGGGGAGAGCGCCTGTTTTACCCAGGCAACCGGGTCGTCAAGGCGTGGACGCCCCGCCTGTCTGGCCAGAGCCGGGCGATGGCGATCCGCGGGCGCATCGAGGCCACCGTGCGCCGGGCCCCCCAGGTCATGGTCAAGGTGACCGGAGGAGGGCGCGGCATGGCGGCGATCCGGGCGCACTTTCGCTACATCACCAAGAACGGGCGACTGGACATCGAGGACGACCGGGGTGTCGTCGAGCGCGGCAAGGACGCGGTGAAGGGCATCGAGCGCCAATGGCAGTTCGGCGGCTCCTATATCGGCGAAGAGAGCCATCGACGCGAGGCGTTCAACGTCATGCTGTCGATGCCGCGGGGCACCGATCCCCTCATCGTCCACAAGGCCGCCCGCGAGTTCGCGAAGATCGAGTTCGCTGACCACCGCTACGTCATGGTGCTGCACACCCACCAAGCCAACCCACACGTGCACCTGAGCGTGAAGGCCGAGTCGAAACACGGTGAGCGACTGAATCCAAGAAAGGCTGACCTGCATCGCTGGCGCGAGACGTTCGCGGAGCGGCTGCGCGAGTAGGGCGTCGATGCGGAGGCGACACGGCAAGCCGTCCGCGGCGCCGTTCGCAACTATCCGGACATTTGGCGCAAGAAGGCAGCGGAGGAGGGCAGAGCGCGCGTGGTGCGACCGGAGCGCAAGGTGGGCGATGCGGCCCTTACCAGCCGAAGAGCTGCAGGGCAGGCCTGGGCGACCATTGCCGCAGCATT
>DATAYY010000102.1:0-7034 GCA_036272325.1 Caldimonas sp.
TCGCGTCGCGGCCGGGACCACACGCGCGGCGACGACGAACGAACCCGTGATGCAGCGGGTCGCCGAGCCGGCGACCGACCTGCCGCGCTTGCCTGGCCTGGCGGCCGCCGACTGGCTCGTCGTCAGCGAGCGCCTCGACGACGGCGATCCGCAGCAGGAGCAGCTGCTCGAGAACATGCTGCGCGCGATCGGCGTCGGTCTCGTCGCGCCGAGCCGCGAGCGCCGCGCCGCCTGCGTGACGGTCGATGCCGCCGGCGGCTCGGGCGACACTGCACGCGCCGGCGTCGGCTCGTCGGCCGTGCACGCGGCGATCGATGCTGTCGCGCCGCGCTGCGTTCTCGCTCTCGGCCGTGCCGCGGCCGGCGCGTTGCTCGGCGCCGCTCAGCCGCTCGGCGGCCTGCGCGGCCGCGTCCATGACCACGCCGGCGTGCCGGTCGTCGTCACCTTCTCGCTCGCCTTCCTGCTCCGTCATCCGGCCGAGAAGGCGAAGGCGTGGGCCGACCTCTGCCTCGCCGTGCGCGCGCTCAGCGCTTGACCGGCCGCTTCCAGCCGCGCAGCGTCGTCTGCCGCGCCCGTGCGACCGTCAGCTCGCCGGCGGGCGCCTGCTTGGCGATCGTCGAGCCGCCGCCGATCGTCGCGCCGGCGCCGATCTCGACCGGCGCGACGAGGACGCAGTTGCTGCCGATGTGCGCGTCGGCACCGATCGTCGTGCGGTGCTTGTTCGCGCCGTCGTAGTTCGCGGTGATGCTGCCGGCGCCGAAGTTGACGCGCTCGCCGACCGTCGTGTCGCCGAGGTAGGCGAGGTGGTTCGCCTTGGCGCCGACGCCGAGGGTCGAGTTCTTGATCTCGACAAAGTTGCCGACGTGGACGTCGGCGCCGAGCTCGGCACCGCCGCGCAGCCGCGCGTAGGGGCCGACCAGCGCCCGCTCGCCGACGGCCACGCCGAGCGCCTCGCCGTCGATGTGCGTGTACGGGCGGATCACCGCGCCGGCGGCGATGCGGGCGTTCCTGAGCATGCAGTAGGCACCGACGCGAACGTCGTCGCCGAGCTCGACCGTGCCCGCGAAGATGCAGCCGACGTCGATCTCGACGTCGCGTCCGCAGCGCAGCTCGCCACGAACGTCGAACCGTGCCGGATCGGTGAGCCGGACGCCCGCCGCCATCAGCCGCTCGGCCTCGGCGCGCTGGTAGCGGCGCTCGAGGTCGGCGAGCTGCGCCGGGCTGTTGACGCCGAGCACTTCGGTCTCGTCGCGCGCAGCGACGCCGACGACGCCGACCCCATCGGCGACAGCCATGCCGACGACATCGGTGAGGTAGTACTCGCCGGCGGCGTTGTCGTTGCGCAGCGCGGCGAGCCAGCGCTTCAGCGCCCGCGTCGGTGCTGCCATTGCGCCGGTGTAGACGTCGCGGCTCGCACGGACGTCGTCGCTGGCATCCCTTTCCTCGACGATCGCGGTGATCGCGCCGTTCGCGCTGTGGACGACGCGGCCGTAGCCGTGCGGATCCTCGAGCTCGATCGTCAGCAACGCGAGCCGGTCGGCGCCTGCGGCGGCGACGAGCCGCTTCAGGGTGCCGGGTGCGATCAGCGGGACGTCGCCGTTCAGCACCAGCGTCGTGCCGTCGTCGTCGAGGGCGGGCACCGCCTGTTGCAGCGCGTGGCCGGTGCCGAGCTGCGGCTCCTGGCGGATGAACGCGAGTCCTGGGGCGCGCGCGCTGCTCTCAACCGCATCGGCGCCGTGGCCGGTGATGACGACAGTGCGGGTTGCCCCGAGGCCGGCGACCGCGCCGAGAACATGCTGCAATAGTTGGCGCCCGGCGAGCGTGTGCAGCACCTTTGGCTGCTGGGAGCGCATCCGCGTTCCCTGCCCAGCCGCCATGACCACGACATTCAACACCATGCCGACTTCCGCGTTGCCCCGGCCCGCTGGCCGGTCGTCGATTATCGCGGCGCTCGGCGTCGCGCTCGTGCTCGCCCTCGGCGGCTGCAGCCTCGTCAAGCTCGGCTACGGCCAGGCGGATGCGATCGCGTTTCGCTGGCTCGACGGCTACGTCGACTTCGACGACGCCCAGTCGTGGCGCGCGCGCACCGCGCTTGCCGAGGCGCTCGCCTGGCACCGACGCACGCAGCTGCCCGACTACATGCAGCTGCTCGCACGCGCCGAGGCCGAGACCGCCGCCGACACGACGCCGGAACGAATGTGCGCATGGGCGGGCGAGATCCGCGACCGCCTCGATCCGATCCTGCAATTCCTTGCTCCTGCGATCACCGACGTCGCTCTCTCGCTCGCGCCGGCGCAGTTCACGCGCATCGATGAGCGCTTCGCCGAAACGAACGAGGAGTTTCGCGACGAGCATCTGCAGAAGAACACGGAGCGCCGGCAGCGGGCGATGGTGCGGCGCGAGGCCGACCGCGCCGAGATGCTCTACGGCAAGCTCGACGACGCCCAGCGCGCGCTCATCGTCGAGTCGGTCCGCGGCTCGCCATACAGCGCCGAGCGCGTCGATGCCGAGCGCAAGGCGCGCCAACAGGAGGCGCTTGCGTTCTTGCGCCACCTGCGCGAGTCGAACCCGGGCCGCGACGATGCGCTGCTCCAGGTGCGCGCGTTCCTGCGCGCAGTCGGCCAATCGCCGCGTGAGGCGTATCGCATCTATGCCGAGCGGGTCGCTTCGCACAACTGCGCGCTGGAGAGCGCGCTCCACAACGCCGCGAGCCCAACCCAGCGGCGCGAGGCGGCGAAGCGACTCGCCGGCTACCGCAACGACGCGCGGGCGCTGATCGGCGAGGGTGCCGACTGAGCGGGCGTCACTTCATCGCTTCAGCCATCTTCAGGTGCTCCTGAAGCGTCGGTAGCGTCTTGCCGGCAAACGACTTCAGATCGGGATCGCTGCCGCTCTTGGCTTCCTTCTGGAAGAGCGCGATCGCCGACTTGTGATCGGCAATCATTTGCTGCTTGAACGCGCGATCGAAGTCGGCGCCCGACTTGGCTTCCAGGGCAGCTGCCGCTTTCTGCTGCGAGGCATCCGGCGCCGCAGGCATCCCCATCTTCTTGCTGGTCGCGATCGACTTCAGCTCGTCGTTGGCTTTGCCATGGTCTTCCACCATCCTGGCGCCGAAACTCTTGACGGACTCCGAGGCGCCCTTTTGCCCGGCCATCTGGCCTGCGGCGACTTCTGCGACTCCTCCCGCGGCGGCCTTCTGGACGAAATCCTCGTCGGCCGCGATCGCGGGAGCGAGGCCGGAGACGAGGGCGCCGGCGACGGCGATTTCCTTGCACAGTCGAAACGGATCAGATCGTTGCACGATGACTCCAATCGTTGGGATGTCCCCGCGCGGCAAGTGACATGCCGCGCCGGGTCAGTGGCCCGGTGACTGGCGCTTCGCGCCGACGGCCTTTCGAACAGGCCTGTCGAAAAGCGCTCGCAATTCGTCTTTCGCACGTTCCAGCGTCTGGCGTCTCGCCTTCGACAGCGTGTGCCCGGCACGATTGATATAGAAGGTCAGCATCGACATCGCCGACCTGTAAGGGTCGCTCTTGCGCCGGTCGCTGTGCTCAGCCGACGCCTTCAGAGAGCGGGCGATCTTCGCGGCGTCGTTCTGGGCGAACACGCCGGGTTCCAGATCGAGCGCGTCGCTCCGTTGCGCCACCTTCTTCGACCATCGCTTGACCATGGCTGCAATTCCGTTGCCGCGCCTTCGTGAAATCCCGGCCAGTCCTCGATCGGCAAGGTGCGTGCCACCGGGAACCGCCGAGGCGGACGACGCTCACTGCGGCGGCGCTGGCTTTTCGACCGCGACGCGGTGCGGATTGGTCGGGCTGCCACCCGGAAAGTCGCGCATCGCGGCGACGAACATCGCCGGCAGCACGTCGGCGACGCTGGAGGTGTTGCCTTCGCTGAGCGCGCGCGCTTCGTAGAGCGGCTCGCCGCTGCGCTTGTCGCGGAAAAGGATCGCGACCTCGCGTTCGTAGACCGGAAACGACGAGTAGGGTCCCCAGGCGCCGTAGCCCCAGCCGGGCCCCCAGTACGGCCCCCAGTACGGCCGGCCGTAGCGGCCGTAGGCAAACGGCCGGTGCCAGTAGCCGGCGCCGCCGTACCAGAACGGGTCGTCGAACGGCGACGGCTCGTAGGCGGTGATGCGGGCGCCGAGCTGGACGGTGACATCGGGCGCCGCCCCTTCGGCTGCCGGCACAAACCCGGTCGCCTCGATCGCGAGCCGTGCTGCGTCCTCGAGCATCTGGGCGTGCTGCGGATTCGCCTGCTGCGAGGGCAGCCGCTCGAACGCGTAAGTCGAGGCGGCACGGCCCGCCGGCCAGTGGCTGTAGCTCGAGACATCGCTGACGATGCTGTTCAGCGACGCGCAACCGCAGAGCGCGACGGCGGCGAGGAGCGCGGCACTCGTCTTCACTCGGCCAGCTCTCCTCGGCCGAGTGACGGCAGCGGCGCGGTGACGTCGTCGGCGTCGAACGCGTGGTCGCCATCGGCGTCGGCGACACCGGTGGCCGCCAGCGTGGTGAACGGAAACAGGTTCCGGTCCATCAGATGCGAAGGCACGACGCGGCCCATGGCGTCGAAGATCCGGTCGATGCGGCCCGGGTCCTCGCGCTCCCAGCCGCGCAGCATCTCGCCGATGCGAACACGCTGCAGGTTCTGCTGGCTGCCGCAGAGCGTGCACGGGATGATCGGGAATTCCCGCTCGGCCGCCCAGCGCGTGAGATCGCGCTCGGCGACGTACGCGAGCGGGCGGATGACGACGTGCCTGCCGTCGTCGCTCACGAGCTTGGCGGGCATCCCCTTCAGGCGGCCGCCGAAGAACATGTTGATGAGCAGCGTCGCCACCATGTCATCGCGGTGATGGCCGAGCGCGATCTTCGTCGCGCCGATCTCGCTGGCGACGCGATAGAGGATGCCGCGGCGAAGCCGCGAGCACAGGCTGCACATCGTCTGCCCGTCGGGGACGAGACGCTTGACGATCGAGTAGGTGTCCTGCTCGACGATGCGGAACTCGACGCCGCGCCCGCGCAAATACCGCGGCAGCACGTCGGCCGGGAAGCCCGGCTGCTTCTGGTCGAGGTTGACGGCGACGATCTCGAACTCGATCGGCGCCCGCGCCCTGAGCTCGATCAGAATGTCGAGCAGCGAATAGCTGTCCTTGCCGCCCGAGACGCAGACCATGACGCGGTCGCCGTTCTCGATCATCGCGAAATCGGCGATCGCGCGGCCGACCTGGCGATGCAGGCGCTTTGCGAGCTTGGCGATCTCGACCGGGAGCTTGCGCCGCGGCTCGGCAGTGGCGTTTGCGGGTGCGCGATCGAGTGCGCGCTCTTCGACCGGGATGTCGGGTGTCGGCAGCACGATTCCTACAATGCGACGGTGCGCGAGAGCCTGGACGACAGCAGTGTATCGGCCGCCCTCGCGCGACTGATCGGTGTGGCCATCGATCGTGCGGGCGGCTGGATTCCGTTCAGCCGCTTCATGGCGATGGCGCTTTACGCACCCGGGCTCGGCTACTACGCGAGCGGCCGGCCGATCGTCGGCCGCATGCCGGGGTCGGGCAGCGATTTCGTCACCGCGCCCGAGCTGTCGCCGCTGTTCGCGCGTGCGCTCGCCCGCCAGCTCGCGCAGGCACTCGCGGCCACCGGCAGCGACGAGCTCTGGGAGTTCGGCGCCGGCAGCGGCGCGCTCGCGGCCGGGCTGCTCGAGGCGCTCGGCGACCGCGCCCGGAGCTACACGATCGTCGAGCTGTCGGCGCCGCTGCGCGAGCGCCAGCGCGCGGCGACCGCGGCGTTCGGCGATCGCGTTCGCTGGCTCGACGCATTGCCGGAGTCGTTCGCCGGCGTCGTCGTCGCCAACGAGGTGCTCGATGCGATGCCGGTCGAGCTGCTGCATTTCGACGGTGCTGCCTGGCAGGCCCGCGGGGTCGTGCGCGGCGACGGCGCGCCGTTCGCGTGGCGCGACCGGCCAACGGCAAGCCGGCCGCCGGTCGAGGTCGCATTTCCTGAGGGCAGCACGACCGAGCTGCATCCGCAGGCCGCGGCGTTCGTCGCGACGCTCGGCGAGCGGCTCGAGCTCGGCGCGATCTTCCTGCTCGACTACGGATTTCCGGAGCACGAGTACTACCACCCGCAGCGTGCCGGCGGCACCTTGATGTGCCACCGCGGCCATCGCGCCGATCCCGATCCGCTCGTCGACGTCGGCCTGAAGGACATCACGTCGCATCTCGACTTCACCGCGCTCGCCGTCGCCGGCCAGGACGCCGGGCTCGACGTGATCGGCTATGCGTCGCAGGCGAGCTTTCTTCTCAACTGCGGTCTCGGCGAACTGCTCGCCGAGGCGGACGTGCGCCGCCGCGTCGATGCGCTGAAGCTCGTCCACGAGCACGAGATGGGCGAGCTGTTCAAGGTGCTCGCGTTCGCCAAGGGCGTGAGCTTCACGCCGCTCGGCTTTGCGAGCGGGGATCGGCGTTACCGCCTCTGAGGCGAGCGCGGCCGCAGCGTCGATCTGCGCCCGCGTCAGGCGGGATCGGCCTCAAGCGCGCGCACGCGCGCGGTGTGGATCTCGGCGCCGATCGCCGGCCCGGCGAGGCCGCGTGCCGCGGCAGTGGCGGCGACCGCGGTTGCGTCGACGGCTGCGACGCGCTGCAGCGCCGCCGTCAGTCGTTCGCGCGGCGGATAGGGCGCGTCTTCGCGGCCGAGCCTGCCGCGGGCGTCGCACTCGCACGCGAGGAGAAGCTCGGCAAAGCGCTCCGGCCGGCGCAGCGCGTCGCAACGCTCGAACAGGCGGACGATCGCGGCAGCGCCGAACTCGCCGCTGCGGTGGACATTGCCGTGCTCGCGCGCGACCAGCTCGGCGAGCGACCTGCAGGCGTTGTCGACCCGCAGCCGTTCGCTCATCTCGCGCGCCAGCTGGACGCTGCGGTCCTCGTGGCGGATGTGCCTGGGCAGCATCGCGGCCGGCGTCGTTCCCTTCCCGAGGTCGTGGCAGAGGCAGGCGTAGCGCACCGGCAAGCTCGTGCCGAGCCGCGCCGCCATGTCGAG
>DATAYY010000103.1:0-18005 GCA_036272325.1 Caldimonas sp.
CGAGAGCCCAGACGCGATCGCAATCAGCCGCCGCAGCGACGGTCGGATCCTGCAGGCGAACGAGCGTTGGCTCGACTTGCTGGGATATGAGCGTGATGAGCTCGCGCGCGGACTGATCGCGCCGTTAGCCACGCATGTCGACGACGCCGGCCGCAAGGTCCTTTCTGCCCTGGAGCGCGAGGGCTCCCGCAGCGGCGATGACGTAGAGGTGACGGTGTCGGACCGCGCCGGCACCGAGCGCCATACCTTGGTGCGGATCAGCGCGATCGCGCTCGGGGATGAGCAATGCGTCATGACCATCGTCCGAGACATCACGACGCAGCGTCAGGCCGAACTACAGGCGCATGAGCATCGGCAGCAACTCATCCACTTGAGTCGTGTGGCGTCGCTTGGGGACTTCTCAGGCGCGTTGGCGCACGAGCTGAACCAGCCGCTGACGGCGATTCTCGCCAATGCGCAGGCGGCGCTGCGAAACCTGTCGCGCGACCCGCCAGATCTCACGGAGCTTCGCTCGACATTGACTGACATCGCCGACGCCGACAAGCGCGCCGGCGCGCTCATCCACCACCTTCGGCTGCTGATGAAGCGAGGCGACGAGCAGTTCGCGGCAGTTGACCTCAATGAGGTCATTCGCGACGTGCTCGAATTCCTGCACGGCGAGGTCGTCAGACGTGATGTTGACGTGCAGGTTAGCCTCGCCCAAGGCTTGCCCGCGGTAAACGGAGACCGTGTACAGCTGGAGCAGTTGGTTCTCAACCTGGTGAGCAACGCCGCGGAAGCAGTGGAGCAACAGGCAAGCGGTCGCAGGACGCTGGAGCTCCGGACCGCTGCATGTCCTGCAAGCAAGGTGCAACTGCTGGTGACCGACAGTGGTCCAGGCATCCCAGCTGAAAGCATGGAGCGTGTCTTCGAACCGTTCTTCACGACCAAGCAGCGCGGCCTGGGGTTGGGCTTGCCAATATCGTTGAAAATTGCCCGTGCCCACGGCGGCAACATCGTCGCGGAGCGGGGTGCATCCGGGGGCGCGACCTTTCGCGTGGTTCTGCCCGCAAGCGGGGCCAGTAGCCGCCTCGCCACGAAGTGAGGGTGGCCACCCAGGCATGCAGCCGATGAGAGATAGGCTGTTCGGCGCACCGATGCAGGCTCACGTGCCGGAGTGGCCGGTGGGCCTGGGGCGCGTACAAATCCGGTGGAGCGCGCGGCGCATGGCACACGGTAGAGGCAGCGACATGACGTGCAACGCCGCGCTAGATGAGGGCTCCGATGATTCCACCGAGCTTCGGTGCGATCGCCTTAGTCACACCCTCCTTCACGAGAGGATTGTCGGTCACGGAGGTCAGCGATGAGCTGAAGTTCTCACCTAGCGCCTTGGTCTGCGGCGCATCAACTTTGCTTGCTCCAGCAGCGATCTGCTGATCGGTGAGGGGCGCCTTGCAACCCCCGCCAAGCATTGAGCACATCTGATCTGCGAGTTTCGGGGTGAGCGTGCCCACATTGGCCTTGCCAAGAAGTCCCGCAAGGCGAGGATCGCTCGCTGACGATTGGAGCAGCTGGCTGGCGAGCTTTTTGACCGTCTCCATTCCGCCGGCCATTTGGAACAGGCTCCCAAGCATTTGGCCGTTGCTCTTGCAAACGACCAGTCCAGCACTCAGCAAAATCAGCAGTGCCACCGATCTGCGCAGGGCTTGCACGTTCATAGAAACCTCCATTGATGCGTGGCTGCCGGTCGCTTCTACAGCAAGTCCATGAAGAAACCCGGCTGAGCGACAGCGAAGCTGGTTACCGACACTTCGCCTAGGCACGCGTAAGCGCAACGGTCGGACGTCCTTCAGAGGCGAATGCGGGTCCATCATTGCCCGATCTGTGTCGCGCGCCATTGGACCTTGGTCTGACAGACGACGTCCTCAACAGGCCCGCGCACCTCGCTCGAGACGAGCTTGTCCTTGGTCTGGCCTCAGGCGAACTAGGTGCAACGCGAGTCCGTCGTCCAGCGGCGCACTTCGCGCGAGCCTGGTGAGCAATCGCGGTGTGATTGCCGGTCGGTGCGCTGTCAGCTCTGCGATCTCGCCTCGGGATTGGCGGCGACCCAGCTCATAAAGAGTTGGTAGCCGAGCGCGAGCAGCACCGCGCCCGCGAACAGGCCGACGATTCCAGCTGCGGCCATTCCGCCGAGCGCACGGAGCAGGATCACCGGCATCGCCGCGTCGACGCCGCGGCCAAGCATCAGGGGCTTGACTGCAGTCCGGGGTCAATCCTGGGGACACTTTCGGGGCCGACAGGGGAGCGACGGGGCAGACTTACCTATGAGCGGGGCACCGAGGGGCATACGTTGACACCGGGCAGAATGGGTTCGAGCCCCATCAGCCACCCCACTTCCAGAGCGCTAGCAGATTAGCTGCGGTTCCCGGCAGTGCAGCGATTGGTGCTGGCGTCGTTGGCGAACAGGGCCGTCCCATTCGCGTACGCAAGTACGGCGGCTGACACGACTGCGAAGACCTGTTTCGCGATTAAGGCCCAGGTCCTCCCGCGCCACGACAGGCTGTTGTCGTCCCATGGCGCCTCGGGAGTCACGGTGTTCATATCTCCGGGCTATGTCACGGCTTGCTTGCCGAGCGCAACCTGACTCAGTACCTGCACGCTAGCTGTCGCATGCCTGAAGGCCGCGCGTGGGGTGGCTCCGCGTCGTCAACGGACGCACGGCGACTCGAGGCCACGGTCGGGCGCGGGTTCTGAGAGCAGTGAGGCCTTGGGGGAGAATTGCTCGGCAGGCACTGAACAAGCTGCATCGACCTGGAGGTGACTTCATGAACTTGCTGTCTCGCCGTTTCCTGCTCGTTGCGAGCCTCCTGCTTGCACTTGCCGCGGCCGCCGCTCGCGCCCAGGACATCCCGCTCGTCACAGGCGAGCACTGGACCCAATCGTCCGAGGCGGTGAAGAAGGCCTACCTTGTCGGCATCGCGAACTTCCTCCAGGTCGAGACCGCGTATGGCGGGACCGCCTCAGCGGGGGACGCCCAGAGCCTCGTGCCGCGGATGGTCAAGGGCCTGCGCGGCGGCAAGCAAACGCTCGACAGCGTCCGCACCGGGCTCGACGCCTGGTACGCCGCGAACCCCGGCCGGCTGCAGCGCCCGGTGATCGAGGTCATCTGGTTCGAGATGGTCGTTCCGGGCATGGCCGAGGCCAACTAGCGCCGAAGAGCCATGCCCGCAATCACGCAAGAGAGGAGACGCGTCATGAGGACCTTCGTCTGGTTGCCGAGGATCGCACTCCTGTCGCTGCTCGCGGCGTGCACGACGATGACGCCGCAGCAACAAGGCACGGTGAGCGGTGCCGCCATCGGCGCTGCCGCCGGCGCCGGCATCGCCGCCATCGCCGGCGGCAGTGGCTGGACCGGTGCAGCCGTCGGCGCCATCGCCGGCGGCGTCGCCGGCAACATCAAGGGCAGCAAGCAGCAACCATGAACCCGACGGCGTCGCCCGACGCCGACGGCAGGACGTGCGGGCTCAGCCGCCGGCGAGCAGGCCGGCGCTGACTGCTGCGATCGTCAGCACGATCGCGAGCGAGAGCAGACGTCCCCAACCCGCTGACTCGTCGTCGGCGGCGGAAATGCGCGAAGCTGCGAAGGTGGAGTCTGGGAACTGCACATCGAAACGATAGAGGAACCTTCGCTGCACGTGCATCCCCCTGAACGGAGGAAGTTCGCTCAAGACGTCAATCCTCCACGCTTCCCGACGCCGTCCCGCGCCGAGGCGAGGCGCCGCCTCCCGTCAAGGTCGATCGTTGCGATGGAAGATCGGCAGATCGAGAACGGTGCCCTTGGCGGGTT
Source organism: Caldimonas sp. (assembly GCA_036272325.1). Classification (GTDB taxonomy): domain Bacteria; phylum Pseudomonadota; class Gammaproteobacteria; order Burkholderiales; family Burkholderiaceae_C; genus Schlegelella_A. Next base: position 3,827 of record DATAYY010000103.1, read on the forward strand.
TATCGTGCGCCTTGGGCGCTTCGTCGCGCAGCTTCGCGATCAGGCGCTGTCGCTCGGCCTCGTGTCTCTCTTTCGTCGTCTCGGCACTGCGCGCGGGGGTCGCGGGCACGGACGTCTGCGGCGTCGTCGGCGGGTCGCCGGCGCGGGCGACGGCAGAAGCTGCGCAAACCATGGTTGCCAGCAGTGAAGGCAGGATTCGGGTGATCGTCATGACGGCATATCGACCGTCGGCAGTGATTCTGTAGGACCGCTCGCCCGGCAGCGACGCGACGTGCGTCGCCGTGCGCTCAGACGTTCCGCATCGGGCGAGAAGCGAATGACAACGGCTCCTCCTCGGGAGCGCGCGCATAGATCGCCTCGGCGACGTCCTCGGGAAGCATCGACCGCCAGCGCGTGATTCTCGCCATGTCGTCGACCGTGTGCATCGCGGCAAGCGGGTCGAGTTCGGGGTCGAGCTCGAGCATACGCTTGGCGCAGCGGTGCACCCATGCACTGGTGGAAGGAACTCGAAGGGGTGGTCCGTCGGCGACGGCGAGACGTTGCGGTTCGATGGTCATCGATCCTTCGTGAGCGGGAGCGCAAGGCTAGGCGACGGCGTCGTGCGCGTGGCCGCCGTCCGGCGACCCGCGTTCAACGTTCGTGCGGAATTGCCGTCGTGAGAATTGGCGCCCTCAGCCGTTCGTCATCACCAGCTTGCCGCGCACCGTGCGACTGCCCATGAGCTCGTAGGCCGCAGGGAGCTCGCGCATCGGTAGCCGCCGGTCGATGACCGGCTTCACCTTTCCGTCGGCGTACCAGCGCGCCAGCTCCGCGAGCGTCGCGCCATTGGCCTTCGGCTCGCGGCGCGCGAACTCGCCCCAGAACACGCCGACGATCGACGCGCCCTTGAGCAGCGCGAGGTTGAGCGGCAGCGCCGGAATCCCGCCCTGCGCGAAGCCGATGACGAGGTAGCGTCCGCGCCAGGCGATCGAGCGAAACACCGGCTCGGCGAGGTCGCCGCCGACCGGGTCGTAGACGACGTCCGGGCCGTTGCCTTTGGTGAGTTGCTTCAGCTCGTCGCGAATGCTGGCCTTGGCGTAGTTGATCGTCGCGTCGGCGCCAATCGAGCGACAGAGCTCGCACTTCTCGTCGCTCGACGCGGCAGCGATGACGCGCGCACCGAGCACCTTGCCGATCTGGATCGCCGCGGTGCCGACGCCGCCCGCCGCACCGAGCACGAGCAGCGTCTCGCCGGCCTTGAGTTCGCCGCGGTCGACGAGCGCGTGGTGCGTCGTCGCGTAGGTCAGGATGAACGCCGCGGCGTCGTCGAAGGCAAACCTCCGAGAGATCGGCATGACGAGCGCCGCATCGACGACCGCATGGGTCGCGAACCCGCCCGTGCCGCCGAACGCGGCCACCGCGTCACCGACCTTCAGATGCGTCACTCCGGCGCCAACCGCGTCGATCGTCCCTGCGTATTCCGACCCTGGAACGAACGGCAGCGGCGGTTTCATCTGGTACTTGTTCTGGACGATCAGGAGGTCCGGAAAATTCAAGCTCGCCGCTTTGATAGCGACCCGCACCTGACCTGCCTTTGGCTCGGGCGTCGGCAGCTCCTTCCATTGCAGCGCCTCGACGCCGATCGGGTTTTCGCAGAGCCAGGCATGCATGGTCGAGCCTTTCGAATCGTGTGCGGCGCGATGCCGGCTCGAAGATCATACGCAGCGCTCGACTTCGTCGGGGCGCGCGGGGGCGACTCCCTACAATCGCCTTGCATGCGAATCCTGATCGCTAACGACGACGGCTACCTCGCGCCCGGGCTGGCCGCACTGGTGCAGGCATGCCAGGGTCTCGGCGATCTCGACGTCGTCGCGCCCGAGCAGAACGCGAGCGGGACGTCGAACTCGCTGACGCTCAATCGGGGGCTGTCGGTGTACGCTGCCGCGAACGGCTTTCGCTACATCAACGGGACGCCGTCCGATTGCGTCCATCTTGCGCTCTCGGGCCTGCTCGAGCACCGACCCGACCTCGTCGTTTCCGGCATCAACAATGGCGCCAACATGGGCGACGACACGCTCTATTCGGGGACTGTCGCGGCGGCAATGGAAGGCTTCCTGTTCGGCATTCGGGCAATCGCGTTCTCCCAGGTGCAGAAGGGCTGGCAAGACCTCGACGCGGCAGCGCGCGTCGCCCGCAGCATCATCGAGCACATCCTGCGAGCGCCACCCGAGGCGCCGCACTTCCTTCTCAACGTCAACATTCCGAACCGGCCAGACGCCGACACGCGGCCGCGCCGCATCACGCGGCTCGGACGCCGACACGCGAGCGAGCCGGTGATCCGCCAGGTCAGCCCGCGTGGCGACACGCTGTTCTGGATCGGCCCCGCGGGCGATGCGCGCGAAGCGGGTCCGGGGACCGATTTCCACGCGACCGCGAGCGGCGAAGTCTCGATCACGCCGCTGCACGTCGATCTCACGGACCACGCGACGTTGCCCAACTGGCGGCGCTGGATCGCCCAGGCGGCTTCATGACGACGGAGCGACCGGGGCGCCGCTTCCCGCTCGCGCTCGGCCGGCTCTCGAGCGCAGCGGCTGAGGGGCCGTCGCGAGGGCAGCCGGCGCCGCGCGCCGGCGCTTCCGGCCTCATCCGCCCACAGCGCCACGTCGCCGCAGCCCACAAAGACGCTGCGCGAGTGCGACCCGCGGTCGGCCTCGGTCTCGATTCCGCCGACGTGCGAGCGCGCATGGTCGACCGCCTGCGCCGCGACGGCGTCGGCCATCCGCGCGTTCTCGCCGCGTTCGCAGTGGTGCCGCGCCACGTCTTCGTCGACGCTGCGCTCGCGACACAGGCCTACGAAGACACAAGCCTGCCGATCGGCCACGGCCAGACGATCTCGAAGCCTTCGGTCGTCGCCCGCATGCTCGAGCTGCTGGCCGGCGGCGTCAACGCGCAGGCGGCCGGCGACCTCGGTTCGGTGTTGGAGATCGGCACCGGCTGCGGCTATCAGGCGGCGCTCTTGTGCCGGATGGCGCGGCGCGTGCTCTCGGTCGAGCGACTGAAGCCGCTCCACGACAAGGCACGCGAGCTGCTCGCGCCGATGCGGGAGACACGCCTGCGCCTGGTGTTCGGCGACGGCATGCTCGGCCATCCGCCGGGAGCGCCGTACGACAGCATCGTCGCTGCCGCCGGCGGCAGCGAGATTCCCCAGGCGTGGCTCGGCCAGCTCGCGGTCGGCGGCAGGCTGGTGTCGCCGGTGCAGCAACCGGGCGGCCAGGGCCAGGTGCTCGTCGTTATCGACCGGCGCGCCGAGGGCTTCGAGCGCACCCTTCACGAAGCGGTGAAGTTCGTCCCCTTAAAATCGGGTCTTGCTCGCTGACGATGCAGATCGCCCCGGTCCAATGCCAATGACAGAAGCTTCGGCGCTCCGCCGTTGCGCCCTCGTGCTCGTCGCCGGCTTCGTCGTCGCCGGCTGCGCCCAGACACCGAATCACGCCCCCGTCGAGGAGCGCACGCCGACGCCGCGCGCGACGGTCGCGGCCGCCAGCCCGGCGGCAAGCGCCGCCTCCGCGGCCGACGCTGCACGCGCGACAGCGGCCGATGCCGGCGGCGACAAGCCCGGCTACTACACCGTCAAGGCAGGCGACACGCTGATCCGGATCGGCCTCGACAACGGCCAGAACTGGAAGGACCTGATGCGCTGGAACAACCTGGTCAATCCGAACCTCATCGAGGTCGGCCAGGTGATCCGCATCGTCGCGCCTGGAGTCGATCCTTCGATGGCGACGACGCGCGCGGTGACGACGGCGCGCGTCGAGTCGAAGCCGCTCGACGCGCGGGCGGCGGTTGCGCCGGGCGGCGCTTCCGCGGCCGTCGCGGCCGCGAGCCAGCCCGCGGCTGCGGCGCGCGAAGCGGCAGCCCCGGCGGCGCCGCGCGATGCCGACGACGACATCAACTGGACCTGGCCATCGACCGCGCCGGTCGCGACGCCGTTCGACGAAGCGCGCAACAAGGGGCTGGTCTTTCGCGGCAAGCCTGGCGACCCGGTGTTCGCCGCCGCCGATGGCCGCGTCGTCTACGCCGGCTCGGGCCTGCGCGGCTACGGCAACCTCGTCATCCTCAAGCACAACGCGACCTACCTGACGGCCTACGCGCACAACCAGACGCTACTCGTCAAGGACGATCAGAACGTCAAGCGCGGCCAGAAGATCGCCGAGATGGGTTCGACCGACGCCGACAGCGTGCAGCTGCACTTCGAGATCCGCCGTCAGGGCAAGCCGATCGACCCGGCCCGCCTGCTGCCGGCACGCTAGCGCCGGCCACGTGGACATGCCGCCGGTCCTCGCCTTCGACATCGAGACGATCCCCGACGTCGCCGGCCTGCGGTTGCTGCGCGGCGCCGAAGCGACGTTGAGCGACGCCGAGGTCTACGCCGCGGAGATCGCCGACCGCGCGGCGCGCAACAAGAGCGACTTCATGCCGCCACACCTGCAGCGCGTCCTCGTCATCTCGTGCGTGTATCGCGGTGGCGGCGGCTTGCGGGTGCGCTCGTTCATCGATCTCGAGCGCGACGGACGGAGCGAAGAGGCGGCGATCATCCAGGCGTTCTTCGACCGGATCGAGGCGCATCGCCCGCAGCTCGTCAGTTGGAACGGGGGCGGCTTCGATCTGCCGGTGCTGCAACAACGCGGCCTTCGCCACGGCGTCGTCGCCGAGCGCTACTGGGACATGGGCCAGGACGAGAACAGCGATCGCGAGCACCGCTACAACAACTACATCAGCCGCTACCACCTGCGCCACATCGACCTGATGGATCTGCTGGCGATGTACCAGTCGCGCGCCAACGCGCCGCTCGATGCGATGGCCAAGCTGTCCGGCTTCCCTGGCAAGCTCGGCATGGACGGCTCGCAGGTCTACGGCGCCTACCTCGATGGCAGCCGCGACGAGATCCGCCGCTATTGCGAGACGGATGCGATGAACACGTACCTGCTGTGGTGCCGGTTCGAGAAGATGCGCGGCCGCCTCGACGAAACCGGCTACCTGCACGAGCTGGCACTGGCGCGCGACACGGTGGCGGCGATCGACGAGCCGCACTGGGCCGAGTACCTCGCGGCGTGGCCCGGGCAGGAAGACTTGCCGCGCCGGCGCCCGGCGCGCAGCGATCTGGCGCCACCGCTGGGCGCGGACGCGCCGGCTGGCGACGCGCCACGTGCGGACGATGTTGCCCCTGCCAACGAAGTTCCTGCGGTCGACGAGGCCGGTGCATCGCCGCCACCGATCGCCGTCGTCGAGACGACGACGACCGAGACCACGACGACCGAGACGACGATCTACATCGATTCTTCGAGCATCCGCGCGTAGTCGTCGCCCGTCGCCAGGCGCGGGTTGGTCTTGTGGGTGTGATCGGCGAGCGCGCCGGCAATGATCCGCTCGAACATCGGCTTTTGGACGCCGAGCGCCGCGAGCCCCGACGGCAGCCCGAGACGCCGGTTCATGTCGCGGATCGCGTCGGCGACCGCATCGGCGTGGCTCGCGCGCGACTCGCGCAACCCCATCGCGCGCGCCATGCGTTCGAGGCGACGCTCGCCGACAATGGTCGGTGCGCTCGCGTTGAACTTCACCACCGCCGGCAGGAACATCGCGTTCAGCGTTCCATGGTGAAGCTTCGGGTTGGCGCCGCCGAGGCTGTGGCTCAGGCTGTGGACACAGCCGAGGCCCTTCTGGAACGCCATCGCGCCCTGCATGCTCGCGCTCATCATGTGAAAGCGCGCATCGCGGTCGCTGCCGTCGCGCGTCGCGCGCTCGATGTGCGCCCAGGCGCGCTCGAGACCGTCGAGGGCGATGCCGTCGGCAGGCGGATTCACAGCCGGCGCCATGAAGGTCTCCATGCAGTGTGCGATCGCGTCCATGCCCGTCGCAGCGGTGAGAAAAGGCGGCAGCCCGATGGTGAGCTCGGGATCGCAGATCGCCGTCTTCGGCACCAGGTGCCAGCTGTGAAACCCAAGCTTCCTGCCGTCGTCGACGATGACGATCGCGCCGCGCGCGACTTCGCTGCCAGTGCCCGCGGTCGTCGGCACGGCGATCAGCGGCGCGACGCTTGCGGTGATGCGAACGCTGCCGCCCTCGATCGTCGCGTAGGTGGCGAGCCGCCCATCGTGCGTCGCCGCGATCGCGACGCCTTTGGCGAGATCGATGCTCGAGCCGCCGCCGATTGCGACCAGGCCGTCGCAGCGCTCGGCACGATAGACCTCGACCGCAGCGCGCACTGCACGCTCGGTTGGATTCGACGGTGTCGCGTCGAACACCGCGTACGGTTTCGCGGCGAGGGTGGCGAGCGCGCGGTCGAGCAGCCCGGCCGCGCGAACGCCGGCGTCGGTGACGACCAATGGCCTAGCAATGCCGGCGCGCTCGAGCTCCGGGGGCAGCAGGGCGAGGGCGCCGAAGTCAAGCTGGACTTGGGTGATGTACTGGATGAGCGCCATGCACCAGTCTGGCACACTGCCGCGCCGCGCAACCGGGCATGCTGACATACGATCGTCGATCGCCTGCCGTCGCCATGCAACGTTCCGACTTCCGTTTCTTCGAGCGCCTGCGCGTGCGCTGGGCCGAGATCGACGCTCAGCAGATCGTCTTCAACGGCCACTACCTGATGTACTTCGACACCGCGATCGCCGGCTACTGGCGGACGCTGGCGATGCCTTACCACGAGACCATGGCAGCGCTCAGCGGTGACATGTTCGTCCGCAAGGCGACGCTCGAGTACCTCGGCTCGGCACGCTACGACGATGTCCTCGAGATCGGCATGCGTTGCGCGCGCATCGGCAACTCATCGATGGCGTTCCAGGCCGGCGCGTTCCGCCAGGAACAGCTGCTCGTAAGCGGCGAGCTCGTCTACGTATTCGCCGATCCCAAGGCCAAGGAGGCGCGGCCGGTGCCGCTCGAGCTGCGCACGCTGTTCGAGAGCTTCGAGGCAGGCGAGCCGATGGTCCAGGTCCGCGTCGGCGCCTGGAACGAGCTCGGGTCTGCCGCGCGGCCGATCCGTGCCGAGGTGTTCATCGACGAGCAGAAGATTCCGGCCGAGATGGAATGGGACGATGCCGATGCTGACGCCGTCCACGCGGTCGCCTTCAACCGGCTCGGTCGCGCACTCGGCACCGGCCGCATGCTCGAGCACGTTCCGGGCGTCGCCAAGATCGGCCGGATGGCGGTCGCGGCGACATCTCGGCACAGCGGCGTCGGCCGTGCGGTGCTCGACAGCCTGCTCGACGCCGCCAGAGCGCGCGGCGATCGGCAGGCGATGCTGCACGCGCAGATCAGCGCCGCGAGCTTCTACGAGCGTGCCGGATTCGTTCGCCGCGGTCCGGAGTTCGACGAGGCCGGAATCGCCCACGTCGAAATGGTGCGCGCACTCTGAGTCTTCAGCGCATGGTCAACGCGTCGAACGCCTCGACGTGGCGATCGCCTTCGATGAGGCCGCTGAGCGGTAGCGCCGCCGCAGCGATCGCGGCTTCGGTCGCGGCGTCGATGCCGTCGTCTTCGATCGCCGACGACTGCACGCGGGCGTATGTTTCCATCCACGTCTGCTGGTTGGCGTCGCGGCGAACGAGGAGCCGCGCCTGCAGGCCGGGGATCGCGTCGGCGATCGATCGCTGCACCGCCTCGACCGCCGCGCGCGCGGCATCAGCGCGGCGCTCGTCGACCCGGTACCAGACGAAGAGCTCCCGCACGCCTTCGCACTCGCTCACGACGCGGCCGCGACCTCGAGCGGAACGGCATAGGGCAGCGCCCGTCGGCGCAGCGGCGGACCGTCGGCAGCGCCAAGGCGAAGGTCGTTGCCGACGACGGCGATGCGCACCTCTACGAGCGCGCTGCCGCCGGCATGGACCGGATGCGGCGCCGCGTTGGCGATTGTGCCGACGGGTTCGCCAGGCGCGCCGCTCGCAAACACATCCTGGCCTGCAGCCGGCAGGGCGTCGCAGTCGAAGAGCAGGGTGCGCCGCTTGGTCGTGCCGCGGTACTGGCTGCGAGCGACGACCTCCTGGCCCGGGTAGCAGCCCTTCTGGAAGTCGACGCCGCCGACGAGTTCGAAATTGACCATCTGCGGCACGAATCGATCGACGGTCGCGGCCTCGATCGTGACGATCCCGCTTTCGACCTCGAGCCAGCGCCACGTCTCAAGTGTCATCTCGGGTGCGGCCGCGACGTCGACCTCGTTGCCGACCGCAGCGACGACCCAGGCGCGCTGCAGCCCGGCCGCGTCGGGAAGTCGCAGCAGCGTCGTCGCGGCGTCCGCACGCACCTGCCAGACGGCGGCGTTGCCGAGCATGGCGGACGCCGCCGGCCCGGCGATGCCGACGACCGCAAGCATGTCACTCGCGTCGCTCAACTTGCACTTGGCACGCAGGACGAACATCGACAGGCGCTTCAACGTCGGCGCCAGGATTCCTGCGGGACACGAGAGTACAAACTCGTCCGCGCTGGGGCGCCAGACGACGAAGCTCGCCTGCAGGCGTCCCTTGGCAGAGCAGAACCCGGCCAGGCAGGCAGTGCCGGCGTCGAGGCTGGCGACGTCGTTGGTCAGCTGGCTCTGCAGGAAGGTCGCGGCGTCGGCGCCGCTGGCGCGGATCACGCCACAATCGGCGAGGCGGCAGACGCCGCCGATCGAGATCTCGGTTGGCATGGCCCATTATCATCAGCTGCCATGATTTCGAGAGGCGCGGGTCTTGTGGATTGACGGCTCGCGATGGCGTCGGTGGCGATGAGATTCGCGCGTGTTTTCCTCCTCGTCGCGCTGGCAGCGATGGTCGCCGCGGTCTCTCTGGCCGCTGCCTGGCTCACCCGGCCGCTGGCGCTCGCAGGCGAGACGGTCGAGCTGTCGATCGAACCCGGCCGCTCGCCGCGCGAGATTGCCGACGCCTGGGTTCGCGCTGGCGTGCAGACTTCGCCGCTGGCGTTGTACGAGTGGTTTCGCTGGTCGGGCCGGGCACGCCAGATCCGCGCCGGCAGCTACGAGATCTCGGCCGCAACGACCCCCGTCCGGCTGCTCGACAAGATGGTCCGTGGCGACGAGACGCTCGCCGCCGTTCGCCTCAACGAGGGCTGGACGTTCCGCCAGATCCGCACGGAGCTGACGAAGGCGGAGGGCCTGAAACAGACGATCGCGGCGATGAGCGACGCCGACGTGATGAAGGCGCTCGGCGTCGTCGGCGTCTCGCCCGAAGGCAGGTTCCACCCCGACACCTATCTCTTCAGCAAAGGCTCGACCGATCTCGCGCTGCTGAAGCGTGCGTACCGTGCGATGGCGAAGCGCCTTGCCGAAGCGTGGCAGGAGCGCGACCCGACGACGCCACTCCAGAGCCCGGACGAAGCGCTGACGCTCGCGTCGATCGTCGAGAAGGAGACCGGCGTCGCTGCCGACCGCGGCCGGGTGGCCGGCGTCTTCGTCAACCGGCTGCGCCTCGGCATGCCGCTGCAGACCGACCCGACCTTGATCTACGGGCTCGGCGCGGCATTCGACGGCATCCTGCACAAGCGCGACCTGCTCGCGGACGGCCCCTACAACAGCTACACGCGCAGCGGCCTGCCGCCGACGCCGATCGCCGTGCCGGGGCGAGCCGCTCTGCTCGCCGCGGTCCATCCCGAGCCGACCAAAGCGCTCTACTTCGTCGCCCGAGGCGACGGCAGCAGCGAGTTCAGCGAGACGCTTACGGACCACAATCGCGCGGTGAACCGCTATCAGCGCAGATCGGGCACGCAATGAGCGGCCGATTCATCACCTTTGAAGGAATCGACGGCGCCGGCAAGTCGACCCACATCGAGCCGCTCGCGCAGCGTCTGCGCGAGCGCAGCGGCCGTGTCGTCTGTACGCGCGAGCCGGGCGGGACGGCGCTGGCCGAGCAGCTGCGCGAGCTGCTTCTGCACCAGGCGATGGACGGCGTCGCCGAGACGCTGCTCGTGTTCGCCGCGCGGCGCGACCACATCGACCGCGTGATCGCGCCGGCGCTTGCGCGCGGCGACACTGTCCTTTGCGACCGCTTCACCGACGCAACGTTCGCCTACCAGGGCGCCGGCCGGGGCCAGGATGAGCGCATGCTGCGCGCGCTCGAAAGCTGGATTCATGACGGACTGCAGCCCGACCTGACGCTGTGGTTCGATGTTGATCCTGCGATTGCCGCTGCGCGGCGTGCAAGGGCGCGCGCGTCCGATCGCTTCGAGGCCGAGGATCTCGCGTTCTTCGAGCGGGTCCGTGCCGGCTACGCCGAGCGCATGCGCGACGCTCCGCTGCGCTTCGTCCGCATCGATAGCGCGCTCGAGAAGCCGGTGGTGCAGCGGCAGATCGACGCCGCCGTCGCTGCGCTCGGGGATCGCGCACGATGAGTGCGGCCGGACGCGGCCGCGACGATGCGACTGGCGCACCGGTCGGGCTGCCCTGGCTCGTCGAGCCGCTCCGCCGGACGCTGACGACGCGTGCGGCGCATGCGCTGCTGATTCGCGGCCCTGGCAACGTCGGCCAGTTCGAGCTCGCGCTGGCGCTTGCCAAGGGCTGGCTCTGCGAGCGCGCAGATCTCGCGCTCGCGGATCGTCCTTGCGGCCGCTGTGTGGGCTGCAAGTTGCACTTGGCGCGCTCGCATCCCGACCTGCTCGTCCTGCTCCCGGAGGCGCTGCGTGAGTCGCTCGGCTGGGAGCAGGGTGGGGAAGGCGAGGAGGGCGGCGACGCCAGCCGCAAGAAACCGAGCAAGGACATCCGCGTCGAGGCCGTCCGGGCCGCGATCGCCTTCGCGACGACGACCTCGGCGAGAGGTCGCGGCAAGTTCGTGGTCGTCCATCCGGCGGAGCGGATGAACGAGGTCGCGGCGAGCGCGTTCCTGAAGACGCTCGAGGAGCCCGTGGGCGATGCGCGGTTTCTGCTCTGCTCGGCGGCGCCGGATCATTTGCTGCCGACGATCCGCAGCCGCTGCCAGGAGGTGCCGCTGGCGATCCCGGACACCGGAGCGGCCGAAGCGTGGCTGGTGGAGCAGGGCGTCGCCGATGCCGCGGTGATGCTCGCTGCGGCCGGCGGGCAGCCGCAGGAGGCCGCCGAGCGCGCGATGAACGGCCTCGCCGCCGCCGCCTGGCTCGCATTGCCGCGTCGAGTCGCGCTCGGCGACGCGTCGGCGCTTCAGGGCTGGCCGCTGCCGCTGGCGGTGGAGGCGCTGCAGAAGGTCTGCCACGATGCCCTTTGCCTTGCGTGTGGCGGGGCGCCGCGTTTCTTCCCCCCCGATCGCGTGGTCGCCGACGCTTCGCTGGCCGCCCTCCTGCACTGGTCACGCGAGCTCGCCCGGGTCTCCACCGAGGCGGAGCATCCCTGGGTCGTCGATCTGGCCATCGAGAGCCTCGTCGAGCAGGGCCGCGAAGCGTTGAAAACGCCGCGTTCGCAGCACCGCGAGGCCAGGGGCTTGTCGCTACACTCGCGCCGATGAATCAGCCCGCAGCGCGTGCCGCCGCGCCTCCCGTGATCGCGCCGGCAACGCCAGCGGCGCGTCCGAGCGTCATCCAGCTGGTCTTTCGCGAGCGCGGCGCGCTCTACGCTGCCTACATGCCGATGTTCAGCGAGGGCGGCATCTTCGTGCCGACGACGCGCGACTACAAGCTGGCCGAGGACATCTACCTCCTGCTGTCGCTGCCCGACGATCCGCAACGCTATCCGGTTGCCGGCAAGGTCGGTTGGATCACGCCGGCGAATGCATCGGGTGGCCGCACGCAGGGCGTTGGCGTGCGTTTCCCGAACGACGAGAAAAGCCGGGCGCTACGGGCGCGAATCGAGGAAGCGCTCGGGACCACGATCTCCTCGGTCAAGCCGACCCAGACGATCTGACCTCGGTGCCGGGGCGGCTCGCCCTGGCAGCATTGGGCTTTCCCGGAAGCGCTTCCGTGTTTGTCGATTCGCACTGCCATTTGAGCTCGCCTGAGTTGCGCGAGCGGTTGCCCGAGATCCGCGCGGCAATGCGCGCGGCGCGCGTTGATCGCGCCCTTTGCATCTGCACGACGCTCGACGAATTCGAGCGTGTCCATGCCCTTGCCCTCGGCGATGCCGACCTTTGGTGCAGCGTCGGCGTCCATCCCGACGAGGAGGGCAGCCGCGAGCCGACCGTCGAGGAGCTCGTCGCTCTCGCCATGTTGCCGAAGGTTGTCGCCATCGGCGAAACGGGCCTCGACTACTACCGGATGGGCGATCGCGGGCCCGAGGCGATGGCGTGGCAGCGTGAGCGGTTCCGTGTCCACATCAGGGCTGCGCGCGCGAGCGGTCGCCCGTTGGTGATCCACACCCGCAGCGCCTCCGCAGACACTCTCGCCGTGCTGCGCGACGAGCGGGGCGGCGAGGCAGGAGGTGTCTTCCACTGTTTCACCGAGACGGCCGAGGTCGCGCGCGCAGCACTCGATCTGGGATTCCACCTTTCGTTTTCCGGGATCCTCACCTTCAAGAACGCGGACGACTTGCGCGAGGTCGCTGCCTTCGTTCCGCTCGATCGATGCCTGATCGAGACCGACAGTCCGTACCTCGCGCCGATGCCGTTTCGGGGCAAGGTCAACACGCCGGCCAACGTTCCGCTGGTCGCCGCCAGGCTCGCGGAGATCAAAGGACTGCCGACCGAACAGGTCGCCGAGACTACCGGGCGGAATTTCGAAAGGCTCTTCCTGAGAAATGTTCCACGAACCTCACAAGTTCCTTGAAGAGCCGCGAGGCTGATGGCCTCAAGCGTTACTTCGCATTTCTGGAATAAGACGCTGTCAATAAAGCAGTTAATTGGGCCCGCACAAGCGCACCGACAGCATTTGTCGGTGTTTGGACGACACGCCAAATCGCCTTTCGCCAACTTCTAGGGCAGAAGCGGGCTTCCTACAGTGGCCCTCCCAGCGACAGCCACTACAGGTCCCCCATGCAGCCCAGCGAAGAAACCCCCGAAGCGGTCAATCCTTTCGCCCTGATGACTTCCCCCGAGGCCGTGTTCGCCGCACTTGAGCGCTCGGACCGGCTGGCGCGCCTGAAGAGCACGATCTGTCGGCCACTCGACAAACCCCGGCCCGAAAAGCCGCTGGTCGAGGTGCGCGCCTTCGACGAGTCCGTCGAGAGTTCGGAGGTCATCGACGAATCCTTCGGCGACGAGTCGTTCGGGACCCCGATTTAGTCTTTCGCCCACCGCTACAATGTATATTATGTAAACTGAAGCGGGTCGGATACGACAGGGTCCGCTCCTGTTTGCCGGTCGTCGTCGGACGCCCGCCCTGCCTGTCCGGGTCGAAAGCCGAGCGACGCGCCCGACTCCTGCTGCGACGTCCACTGCTTCAAGCCGCACAGCGCCCGCGCGCGGCATTCGAATCACGTTTCAGTTTGCTTGGATCGAAACGACGCGACGGCCAAGCGCGCATCCGACGACAACGACAGGCGCACCAGCCGTCCTGCGCTCGACTGCCAACGCATCTCCCTGTCGGCGTTGTATCCGCCACGCAAACCCTGCTGACAACGCAAGGGGTGAAGCCTATGATCGTTCGTTCGTTTTCGCGCCAACATAGTGCACTCGCCGTGCATTTCGGCGGGAGCGGGAAAGGGAGATTTGCGAGCCACCGACATCGGCGATCCGGACTACTTCCATAAAGTTGTCGATTGCCAGTGGGCATGTCCCGCCCACACCCCAGTCCCCGAGTACATCCGCCTGATCGCGGCCGGCCGCTACACCGACGCCTATCTCGTCAACTGGGAATCGAATGTGTTCCCAGGCATCCTCGGGCGGACCTGCGACCGACCGTGCGAGCCTGCCTGCCGCCGCGGCCGCGTCGAAGAAGCGCAGGCCGCCAAGCCCGAACCGGTGGCGATCTGCCGTCTCAAGCGCGTCGCGGCCGACTTCAAGAACGACATCGCCGAGTACCTCCCGCGTGCCGCGCCGAGAAACGGCAAGCGGGTCGCGTGCGTCGGCGCCGGACCCGCTTCGCTGACGGTCGCTCGCGACCTCGCGCCGCTTGGCTACGAGGTCGTCGTCTTCGATGGCGATCCGCAGGCGGGCGGCATGATCCGCTCGCAGATTCCGAAGTTCCGCCTGCCCGAGACCGTGATCGACGAGGAGGTGGGGTACATCCTCGGAGTGGGCGGCATCGAGTTCAAGGCGGGCCACCGGATCGATTCGCTGAAGGCGCTGCTGCGCGAGGGGTTCGATGCGGTGTTCGTGGG
>DATAYY010000104.1:0-16624 GCA_036272325.1 Caldimonas sp.
CGCCGCGCGCCTTGGCGTTGGCGAGGAACGCGTGGGCATCGTAGCGCTCGCCGCGCAGGGCGACGAACAGATCGCCGGCCACGATGCTGCGGGTGTCGCTGTGGACGCGGGCGAACGTCGTCGTCGCGCTGCCGGCGAGGCTGGCGTCGGGCAGCATCCGGGCGGCGTCGCCGAGCGTCGCCATCGCCGTCGTTCGCGCCGCGCCGCCGGCGCGCGCCGCGAGCGCGGCCTCGGCGTGGGCGGCATCGGAGAACGCGATCCTGGCACCGGCGATGTCCTGGTAGTCCTCGTGGCCTTTACCGGCGAGGAGAATCACATCGGCGGGCGCGGCGCTCCCGACGGCGTGGCGGATCGCCTCGGCGCGGTTCCCGATCACGTCAATCTCGTCATGGCCGATCGCGCCGGCCAGGATCTGGGCGAGGATGAGGTCGGGCGATTCGAGGCGCGGGTTGTCGCTCGTCAGGACGACGCGGCCGGCGAGCCGGCAGGCGATCGCTCCCATCAGCGGCCGCTTGGCGGCGTCGCGATTGCCGCCGCAGCCGAACACGCACCAGAGCCGGCCGCCGCGGGCGCGCGCGAGCGGCGCCAGCGCGGCGAGCGTCTTCTCGAGCGCATCGGGCGTGTGCGCATAGTCGACGACGACCTCGGGCAGCACGGCGGCCGCGCCGCCGTCGGCGACGATCCGCTGCATCCGGCCCGGTACCGGCGTCAGCGCAGCGCAGGCGCGGGCCGCGTCGGCGAGCGCAACGCCGAGCGCGCGCAGCGCCCCGATGACGCAGAGCAGGTTGCTCGCGTTGTAGTCGCCGATCAGCGGCGTCGCGATGGCGACGCGGTCGTCGCCTTCGACGACGTCGAACGCGAGCCCGCTGCGGTCATGGCGCAGCTCGGTGGCACGCAGCCGCGCGTTCTCGCCGCGGGTCGAGATCGTCCAGCAGTCGACGGTGCCGGCGGCGAGCGAATTCGCGAGCTCGAGGCCTTGCGCATCGTCGAGATTGACGACCGCTGCGCGCAGCCCTGGCCACGCGAAGAGCTGGGCCTTCGCCTCCCAGTAGGCACGCATGTCGCCGTGAAAGTCGAGGTGGTCCTGGCTGAAGTTCGTGAACACCGCGACGGCGACGCGCGTGCCGGCGAGACGGTGCTCGACGATCCCGATCGACGACGCTTCGACGGCGCAGGCGCGAAAGCCTCGCTCGGCGAACGCGTGCAGCGCGTTCTGCAGCGTGATCGGGTCGGGCGTCGTCAGGCCGGTCGACTCCATCACGATGTCGCCGCCCGCTGCTGCCTCCGCTGCCCCCGCCGCCGGCTCGGCGCGCGGCGGCTCGCCGACGCCGAGCGTGCCGACGACGCCGCAGCGTCGGCCGAGCGCAGCGAGTGCCTGCGCGACCCACCATGCGGTCGACGTCTTGCCGTTGGTGCCAGTGACGGCGACGACTTCGAGGCGCGTGCTCGGCGCACCGAGGACGAGGCTCGCGATCTCGCCCGCCGCCGCCTTCAGGCCGCGCAGTGCACCGACGCGCGGCTCGCGTTCGAGCGCAAAAGCCTCGACGCCCTCGGCTTCGACGAGGCACGCGCTGGCGCCGGCAGTGAGCGCCGCGGCGACGAAGCGCCGGCCGTCCGAAGCGCGGCCGGGCCAGGCGATGAAGGCGTCGCCGGGCGCGACGTCGCGGCTGTCGGAGGCGAGCGCGCGCACACCGCGCAACATCAGCCACGCGTGCGCCGCCTCGCGCGACTCGAGGCGCGCCATCGCCGCTCGGTCCGTGGCCGCCACCCTAGAAGCTCTCCTCTTCGGCCGGCACGTCGCGCGAGACGATCTCCGGCTTGACGTCGAGATCGGGCTGCACGCCCATCATGCGCAGCGTCTGCTGCACCACCTCGCTGAAGACCGGCGCGGCGACGTCGCCGCCGAAGTACTTGCCCGCGCTCGGCTCGTCGACCATGACCGCGACGATGATCCGCGGCTGCGCGATCGGTGCCATGCCGACGAACCAGGCACGGTACTTCTTGGTTGCATAGCCGGCGCCTTCCTGCTTGTACGCGGTGCCGCTCTTGCCGCCGACCGAATAGCCCACCACCTGCGCCTTCGGTGCCGTCCCACCGGGCAGCGTCACCAGGTGCAGCATGTCGCGCACGGTCGCCGCCGTCTTCGCCGAGACGACGCGAATCCCCGAGGCCGCGGGCGCCGCGCCGCTGCCGAGCGGCCGCGTCAACGTCACGGGGATGAGCTCGCCGTCGTGCGCGAAGACGGTGTACGCATGGGCGATTTGGAACAGCGACGCCGACAGGCCATAGCCGTAGCTCATCGTCGCCTGCTCGATCGGCCGCCAGCTCTTGTAGGGGCGAAGGCGCCCGCCAACGACGCCGGGAAAGCCGAGCTGCGGCTTCTGGCCGAAGCCGACGGCGCTGTAGAGCTCCCACATCTCGCGCGGCGTGAACGTCATCGCCATCCTGACCGCGCCGACGTTGCTCGACTTCTGGATCACCTCGGTGACGGTCAGGTTGCCGTGCGGATGCGAGTCAGTGATCGTCGATCCGGTCAGCGTCATCTTGCCGGGCGCGGTCTGGATCACCGTGGTCGGGGTGACGCGGCCGGTCTCGAGCGCCCAGGCGGCGATGAACGGCTTCATCGTCGAGCCCGGCTCGAAGGTGTCGGTGAGGGCGCGGTTGCGCAGCTGTGCGCCGCTCAGGTTCCTGCGGTCGGCGGGCGAATAGCTCGGATAGTTGGCGAGCGCGAGCACCTCGCCGCTTTGCGCGTCGAGGACGACGACGCTGCCGGCCTTCGCCTTGTTGGCGGCGACCGCGTCGCGGATGCGCTGGTAGGCGAAGAACTGCACCTTCGAGTCGATCGCGAGGCCGATGTCCTCGCCGGCGACGGCGGCGACGCTGTCGCCGACGTCCTCGACGACGCGGCCGAGCCGATCCTTGATGACGCGCCGCGTGCCGTCGCGGCCGGCCAGCTCCTTCTCGAACGCGAGCTCGACGCCTTCCTGGCCACGCTCCTCGACGTTGGTGAAGCCGACCACGTGCGCCGCCGCTTCGCCCTCCGGATACTTGCGCTTGTACTCGCGCACTTCGTGGATGCCCTTGATGCCGAGGTCGCGCACCGCATTGGCGACCGGATCGTCGACCTGCCTGCGCAGCCAGACGAAATTCTGGTTCTCGGCGAGCCGGCTCTCGAGCGCGGCGCTCGTCATGCCGAGCAGCGTCGCCAGCCGCGCGCGGCTCGCGGCGCTGCCCTCGAGGTCCTTCGGAATCGCCCAGATCGAGGGCGCCGGAACGCTCGCGGCGAGGATCAGGCCGTTGCGATCGACGATCCGGCCGCGACTCGCCGGCAGCTCGATCGTGTGGCCGTAGCGGATCTCGCCTTGCTTCAGGAAGAACGGCGCGTCGAGGATCTGGACGTAGACGGCGCGCCCGAGCAGGACCGCAAAGCCGAGGCCGACGAGCGCGACCAGCAGCTTCGATCGCCACGGCGGCGTCGGCGCCGCGAGCAGCGGGCTGGTCGAGTAGCTGACGCTGCGGACGCTGCCGACCGCGCGCGTCTTGGCGGCGTGCTTCTGCGGCTGATGGAAGGTCATGGCGTCGCTCCGGCCGCCGGCATGGATGCCGAGGGCAAGGCGACGTACTGCGTCACCGCCGGTGTCGCCGCCCGCATCGCCAGCCGCTCGCGCGCGGTGCGCTCAACGCGCAGCGGCGTCGCCTGCGAGCGCAGTTCGGTCTTCAGACGCTCGCTGTCGTTGGCGAGCGCACGCTCCTCGCCTTGCGCCTTGTCGAGCTCGGCGAACAGTCGCCGCGCCTCGTACGAGACGCGCACGAGATAGAGGCTGCTCGCGATCAGCACGAGCAGGAGGAGGATGTTGAGCCGTGTCATGCGACCGCTCCGGCGGCGGGCGCAGCGTCGGTACGCTCGGCGACGCGCATCACTGCCGAGCGCGCGCGCGGGTTGGCGGCCGCTTCGGCGGCGCCGGGTCGAACGCGCGCGATGGCACGCAGTCGATGCGGCCGCTCGGGGGCGAACGGTGCGCGCCGATCGACCTCGCTCTTGCTCTCGCGCGCGATGAAGGTCTTGACGATCCGGTCCTCGAGCGAGTGGAAGCTGATGACGACGAGCCGCCCGCCAGGCGCGAGCAACGCGAGCGACGCGGTCAGGGCCTGCTCGAGCTCCTCGAGCTCGGCGTTGACGAAAATCCGAAGAGCCTGAAACGTGCGCGTCGCAGGGTTCTGGCCTGCCTCTCGGGTCTTGACCGCACGAGCCACGACGTCGGCAAGCTCGGCTGTGGTTCGAACAGCGCGCCCAGCCTCGCGCCGAGCAACAAGCGCCTTTGCAACCTGTAGAGCAAACCGTTCTTCCCCATAGTCGCGTATCACTTCCGCAATGTGGCGCTCGTCGGCGCGGGCCAGGAACTCGGCGGCGCTTTCGCCGCGCGTCGTGTCCATCCTCATGTCGAGCGGGCCGTCGAAGCGGAACGAGAAGCCGCGCGCCGGGTCGTCGATCTGCGGGGAGGAGACGCCGAGGTCGAGCAGCACGCCGCTCACCTTGTCGATGCCGAGCGACTCGAGCGTCGCCGCCATCTGCGAGAACTCGGCGTGCCGGATCGTGAAGCGCGGGTCGCAGGCGAGGTCCGGATCGCTTGCCGCGCTCGCGATCGCATCGGGGTCGCGATCGATCGCGACGACGCGGCCGCGCGGCGAGAGCCTACCGAGAACGGCGCGCGAATGACCGCCGCGACCGAAGGTGCCGTCGACGTAGATGCCGTCGGCGTCGGTCACGAGCGCATCGACCGCGTCGCCGAGGAGAACGCTCAGGTGCTGCACGGGGACAAGGGGTGCGTCAGAAGCTGAAATTCTTCAGCGATTCCGGCATCGGCGAGCGCATCACCTCGGCCTCGTGCGTGGCGTGGCGCTCGGCGTCCCAGAGCTCGAAGTGGCTGCCCATGCCGAGCAGCATGACGTCGCGAACGAGGCCGGCCGAGGCACGCAGCTCGGGCGCGATGAGAACGCGCGAAGAAGCATCGATGTCGACGTCCATCGCATTGCCGAGAAAGACCCGCTTCCAGCCGCTCGAGTCCATCGGCAACGCGGCGACGCGATCGCGGAAATGCTCCCACGCCGGCCGCGGAAAGATCAGCAGCGACCCTTCGGGATGCTTGGTGACGGTGAGCTGGTGCACGTCCATCGCGGCGAGCAGTTCGCGGTGGCGCGCCGGCATCGCGATCCTGCCCTTGGCGTCGAGCGTCAGCGCCGCAGGGCCTTGGAATACGATGTTCGCCACAAAACCCCACGAAAATGCACTTTGTGCCACTGTAGCCGAGAGGCCCGGGGCGGGTCAATTCGTGGCGGCCACAAAAATCAATGGAATCAATAACTTAGTTAGACCTTCGAAGGCGATCTACCGGTGAAGAAAAGGCGTTCAAAAATAAGGACTTGCGCGCCACACTGAAAGATGCCGCTGAGGAGTCCCCCGGGCAATGGCTTCCTCCACCGGCAACAGGCGGCGCCGAATCCCGGTACTACCTCACGCTCGTGAAGTCGCCTAGGGCGGCGGCTTCAACCCGAACTCGGCCGCCAGGGCCCGCGCGCCGCGGGTCAGGATCGTCGTGTCGAAGCCGACGGCGACGAACAGCGCGCCGGCGGCGAGATAGCCGCGCGCGCGCTCGGAGTTGGTGGCGAGAATCCCGGGCGCCTTGTCGGCAGCGAGAACGGCGGCGATGCCGCCGTCGATCGCACGCAGCACGTCGGGATGACCGGCATTGCCGAGATGCCCCATCGATGCCGACAGGTCGGCCGGCCCGAAGAAGACGCCGTCGACGCCTTCGGTGGCCGCGATCGCAGCGATGTTGGCGATTCCCTCGACCGACTCGACCTGCACGAGCACGCAGATCTGTTCGTCGGCGCGCTCGACGTAGCCTTCGACATTGTTCCAGCGCGAGGCGCGCGTGATCGCGCTGCCGAGGCCGCGTGTGCCGCGCGGCGCATAACGGGTCGCGGCCACCACCTCGCTCGCCTGCGCCGCGGTGTGCACCATCGGCACCAGCAGCGTCAGCGCGCCGATGTCGAGATACTGCTTGATGATCGCGGTGCCGCCTTCGACCGGTCGGACGACCGCGCTCACCGGATACGGTGCCAGCGCCTGCAACTGCGCGAGCACAGTCTGCACATTGTTCGGGACGTGCTCGCCGTCGACGAGCAGCCAGTCGAAGCCGGCGCTGGCGACCACTTCGGCGGCATAGGGGTCGGCGAGGGCGAGCCAAAGGCCGATCTGCGGCTCGCGCCGCCGAAGCGCCGCTTTCAGCACGTTGACGGGAAGCTTCATCGCACGCTCATGCAAAGTGGAAGTCGATTGCGCCGAGCCGGCCGTAGTCGACGTGGAAGACGTCGCCGCGCACCGCAGGCGTAGGCCGCGTGAACGAGCCGGCGAGAACGACGTCGCCGGCCTCGAGCTGCTCGTCATACGCAGCGATCTTGTTGGCGAGCCAGACGATGCCGTTGCCCGGATGGTCGAGCACGCCGGCGGCAAGACCCGTCTCCTCGACGACGCCGTTCTTGGTCAGGATCGCGCCGACCCAGCGCAGGTCGACTTCATCAGGGCGGACGGCATTGCCGCCGGTGACGATGCCGGCGTTGGCGGCGAAGTCGGCGATCGTGTCGAACACCTTGCGCGGCGCCTTCGTCTCACGGTCGAACTGCTCGATGCGCGCGTCGATGATCTCGACCGCGGGAGTGACGACGCGGGTCGCGGCGAGGACGTCGGCGAGCGTCACGCCGGGCCCGCGCAGCGGCTTGGCGAGGAGGAACGCGAGCTCGACCTCGACCCGCGGCGCGATAAAGCGCTCGACCGGGATCGCGCCGGCGGCGAAGAACATGTCGTCGAGCAACGGCGCGAAGTCCGGCTCGTCGATCTGCGACGCCTGTTGCATCGCGCGCGACGTCAGGCCGATCTTGCGGCCCTTGACGACGCGCCCCTCGGCAAGCCGCGTCCGCAGCCATGCGCGCTGAACCGCGTAGCCATCGTCGATCGTCATCGCCGGATGGCGAAGCGAGAAGTGGCGCACCTGGGCCCGCCGCTTCTGCGCGTCGTCCAGCTCGGCGGCGAGAGCGGCGATCGTCTTCTGGTCGAGCATCAGCGACCCTTGAAGAGCGGATGCAGGTTGCTGTGCTTGGCGTCGTACACCGGCGTGCCCTCGTCGATCTGCAGCGTGATGCCGATCGGCCGGCGCGCGAAGAGCTCCGCGAAGTGGCTGCGCACGGCGGCGATCAGGGCGTCGCCGGTCGCGGTGACGATGGCAGGGTCGCGGCCGGGGGCGATGCGGACGTTGAGGTACACGAACGCGCGGTCCGGGACGCCGTCGGCGACCGCGAAGTCCGGCGTCGGATAGGCGAGAACGCGCGTGCCGCCGATCGGAAAGACGCGCGCGCCGGCGCCGTCGCGCTGGGCGACGATCACCTCGGCGAGCGCCTTGCAGAGCGCACCGATCCGCGCCTCGGGCCCGAGGTTGGCGGTGTACTGAACGACGACATGCGGCATCGAGGGCTCCCGGTCAGCTACTGGATCGACATCGTCGCCGCCGTGCAGCCGACCGAGAAGATCGGGATCGGCGCGTAGTGGCGCAAGTCGCCCTGGCCACGTGCGGCGGCGGCGACGGCGATGAAGGTGCGGATCTCGAACCCGCCCTGCCCGGCTTCGCGGTAAGTCTGCTCGTCGCTGTAGTCGAGCAGCGCAGCGCGGTCGTTGCGCATCCAGCGGGCAAGGAAGTCGCGATCCCACGCCTCGTTGATCTTTCCCGAGTCGGGCGTCGCCGGCCAGTGCGAGATGCCGCCGGTGCCGACGAGCGCGATCCGCTCGGGCATCGCATCGCAGGCGCGGCGCAGCGCCTCGCCGAACGCCCAGGCGCGCGGCAATGGCGTCAGCGGTGGCCCCTGGCAATTGATGTTGGCCGGGATCACGGGCAGGTCGAACTTCGGAGTCAGGAAATGGAGCGGCACCATGATGCCGTGGTCGAACTTCCACTCCTCGGCGAACGCGACGTCGACGTCACGGATGACTTCGCCGATCAGCCGGCGCGACAGCGCGGCGCTGCCGGGGATTCGCGTTCTCGCAATGCCGAGCCAGCCCGGATCCTCGATCGGGCCCTCGTAGTGGTCGGCCATGCCGATCGCATAGGCCGGCATGTTGTCCATGAAGAAGTTCGCGAAGTGCTCGGCGGCGACGACGATCAGCGCGTCGGGCTGGGCTTCCCGCAACGAGTCGCCGAGACGGTGCAGCTCGGCGTGGAGCGCGTCTTTCAGCGCCGGCTCGGCGAGATGGGCGCGGCCGGTAATTCCCGGCGCGTGGCTACAGACGGCAGCGAAGACGAGACTCACGATGCGCTCATCGTCAGACTCCGGCGACCTTCTGGTCGGTCGCGGTCGTCATGGCGTAGATGCCGGCCCGTACCGGGCCGTGACGGCGGACGCCTTCGCGCATCGCCTCGATGTAGTCGGCCCACGGCATGCCGAGCAGCGCCGCGAAGTGCATCAGCAGCTGGCCGTTCGAGCCGAGCACATAGAGCTTGCCGACGTCGCCGGCCAGGATCGCCTCGCGCTCCTCGGCGTCGAGCTCGTAGTCTTCGAGGAGCGCCGAAAGGTCGTCGCGATAGCGCCTCTGCACCGCAGAATCGCGGTTGAGATGGAACAGCAATTTCTGCGTACCGTAGAGGCTCATCACGCGCCCCAGCGTGGAATGTGGTGATCGGCGATGCTCACGCAGACGTTCTTCGGCTCGCAGAACACCTCGAAGCTCCAGGTCCCGCCCTCACGGCCGCTGCCCGACGCCTTGGTGCCGCCGAACGGCTGGCGCAGATCGCGAACGTTCTGGCTGTTGACGAAGCACATCCCCGCTTCGACGGCGGCGGCAACGCGGTGGGCGCGGCCGAGGTCCTTCGTCCAGACGTAGCTCGAGAGGCCATAGGCGATGTCGTTCGCCTGCGCGATCGCGTCGGCCTCGTCGTCGAAGCCGATCAGGCACGCGACCGGCCCGAAAATCTCCTCCTGCGCGATTCGCATCCGGTTGTCGACGTCGCCGAACACCGTCGGCAGCACGTAGTTGCCGGCGCGCTGCGCGGCCGGCACGTCGGGCGCATCGAGGCCGCCGCAGAGGAGGGTCGCACCCTCCTCACCGCCGAGCGCGATGTAGCTTCTCACCTTCTCGAGATGGCCGCGGCTGATCATCGGCCCGACGATCGTCTTCTCGTCGAGCGGATCGCCAACGCGGATCCGCCGCGCTCGCTCGACGAAGCGCGCAGTGAACTCGGCCAGGATCGATCGCTCGACGAAGATCCGCGATCCCGCCGTGCAGCGCTCGCCGTTGTTCGAGAAGATCATGAACACCGCCGCGTCGAGCGCGCGCTCGAGGTCGGCATCGGCGAAGACGACGAACGGGCTCTTGCCGCCGAGCTCCATCGAGAACTTCTTCAGCCCCGCGGTCTGGACGATGCGGTTGCCGGTGCGCGTCGAGCCCGTGAACGAGATTGCGCGCACGTCGGGATGCGCGACCAGTGCCTCGCCGGCCTCGCCGCCGAAGCCGTGGACGACGTTGAGCACGCCGGTCGGGATCCCGGCCTCGACAGCGAGCTCGCCGAGGCGCGCCGCCGTCAGCGGCGACAGCTCGCTCATCTTCAGCACCGCGGTGTTGCCGAGCGCGAGGCACGGCGCGACCTTCCATGTCGCCGTCATGAACGGAACGTTCCACGGCGAGATCAACGCGCAGACGCCGACCGGCTGGAATAGGGTGTAGTTGAGGTGCGTGGTCGTCGGATACGTGTGGCCGTCGACGCGGGTGCAGATCTCCGCGAAGTAGTGGAAGTTATCGGCGGCGCGCGGAACGAGCTGCTTCCTGGTCTGCGCGATCACCTGGCCGGTGTCACGCGTCTCGGTTTCGGAGAGCTGCGGCACGTTGGCGGCGATGAGGTCGCCGAGCTTTCGCATCAGTCGCGCGCGCTCGACGGCCGGGGCACGCGACCAAGCGGGAAACGCAGCCTTCGCGGCGGCAACCGCAGCGCCGATCTCGGCCGCGCCGCCGCGCGCGACCTCGGCGAGAACCTCCTGCGTCGCCGGATCGATCGTCTCGAAGTAACTCTTGCTTGGAACCGCCCTGCCGCCGATCAGATGCTCGACTCTCATGCGCCTTTCCTTGCCTGCCCTTCGCTTCGGGCATCGATCGGCCTGTCGAAGGCCGCATCGCCCACGATCCGGTTGACGAGCCGGCCGAGACCGTCGATCTCGCACGCGACCTCGTCGCCGACGTCGACGTTGATGACGCCCTCGGGCGTTCCGGTCAGGATCACGTCGCCGGTGTCGAGGGTCATGAACGCGCTTAGGTATTCGATCAGGAAGGCGACGTCGAAGACGAGGTCGCGGGTGTGGCCGCCTTGCGTCTGCTTGCCGTTGACGAACGTGCGCAGCGCTCGCTGCGGCGGCGCCTCGACCTCACTCGCGTCGACGAGCCACGGCCCGAGCACGGTCGCGCCGTCACGGCTCTTCACCCGCAGGTTCGGCCGATACCAGTTCTCGAGATAGTCCCGCACCGCGTAGTCGTTCGCGATCGTGTAGCCGGCGACGTGCTCCATCGCGCGCCCCCGCGCGACGCGACGCGCCGGCTTGCCGATGACGACAGCGAGCTCGCACTCGTAGTGCATGAAGGTCGCGTCCGCCGGCCGGCGCGTCTCGCCGCGATGGCCGAGCAGCGACGCCGCGCCCTTCAGGAAGACGAGCGGCTCCTCCTGCGCCTGCAGCGAGAGCTCCTTCGCGTGGTCGACGTAGTTGAGGCCGAGCGCGATGACGGTGCCGACCTCGAACGGCGGCAGCCAGACGACGTCGCCCTCGCCGACGACGCGACCGTCGGCAAGGCGGATCGCGTCACCCGCGGCCGGCGTCACTTCGTGGATCGCGCCCGCGTAGGCGACGCGCGCCCGTCTCACGCGGCGCTCCGCTCGGCGGCGACGACATGCGTCTCGAGCCTGCCGACGCGCTCGATCTCGATCGCGATGCGGGCGCCGGCACGCGCGCGCGGCGCGTCGGGCGCGCTGCCGGCGAGCAGGACATCGCCAGGCGCGAGGGTCATGAAGTCGCTGACCTCGGCGATCAGCCGCGCCACCGGGCGGACGTGTTCGGCGGTGCTCGTCGTCGTCACGAGCGCGCCGTCGATGAAGGTCCGGATCTCGAGCGCATCGGCGTCGCCGACCCGGTCGCGGACGACCACCTCGGCGCCGAGCGCGCACGACGCATCACGTGCCATCGCCCGGATCTGCGGCCGGTAGTGCGACGGATGCGGCACCGTCGCGTCGACGACGACGAGGTAGCCGGCGACGTGGGCGAGCGCATCGCGCTCGGCGACCGCGCACGCCGTTTCGCCGATGACGATCCCGAGCGACGCGGCGATCGCGAGCTCGGGGACGCCATCGTCGATCAGCAACGCCTCGCCTTCGCCGACGAGGGCGTGGCGCGGCTTGATCGCGAGCACGACGGCCTTCGGTGCGCCGCGGTACGGCGGCGCGGCGACGGCGTCGCCGAGCGCCGCCAACGAGCGGCGGTGGTTGAGGAGCGCGACGAAGACCGTCCCGCTCAGCCGATAGGGCGCGACGTCGAAGCGTGGCACGAGCCTCGGCGCCAACGACGATGGCATTGCGCTGGCACGTCGCTCAGCCGAGCGGCGAGACGCCGATCAGCCAGCGATGACCCCAGAGCAGGAACGCGGCGTAGACGATCAGGCCACCGACGACGACGATCACGTCGTTGGCCGTTCCGGGCGGCGCCACCGGCACGTCGTGCGCCTCGGCGACCGAGCGACGCTTGACCGAGATCCGGTCGGCGATCGCCCAGACGAGAAAGCCGCCGAACAGCAGCACATCGGCGAGCGTACCGTTGGCGAGCAGGTGCGCGGTCGCCCAGACCTTGACCGCGAGCAGCATCGGGTGCTTCGCCGCCGTCTTGATCCGACCCGGCAGGTAGGCCGCAAAGAGAAGCGGGAATACCGGCAGCATGACGACCAGAGCGAGGTGGCGCAGCGCCGCCGGTGGCGTGTAGAGAACGACCGGGGAGTGGCGCGCGATGCCGTAGCCGACGACCAGGAGAGCGAGGCCGATCGCTGACGCCAGCGAATAGACGCCCTTCCACGGCCCCTCGCCCATGCGCGCCACGATGCCGGTGCGCCACGCGGGAGCGACGATCGAGACGCTGTGGATGCCGAGGAAGAGGACGAGGCCGGCGACGAGGACGAGCATGGCCGATTGTGGCGCGGAACGCTGTCGCGGCAGCCGAGCGCGGTCAGCCAGGCGCCACCGGCAGCGGTGACTCGGGACGCAAATGCGGCTTGACCCACAGCCACGAGACGACGCCGACGCTCATCATGCCGAGCGAGGTCGCGGCGAGCGCGACCGCCGAATGCATGACGAGCGGCGCGATGACGCCGGCGACGAAGCCGTTCGCCGTGCTGCCGACGAACGCCTGCAGCGACGAGGCCATGCCGCGCCGCTCGGGGACGAGGTCGAGCACCATCAGCGTGACCACAGGAACCATCATTGCCCAGCCGAACCCGTAGAGCGCGAGCGGAACGAGCGCCCACCACGCGGTCGGAGCGAAGACCAAATTCAGCACGAGGTTGAGCGCACCGATTCCGGCCATGACGACGAAGCCGTAGCGGATCTGCCGGCTCGGCTTGACGCGCCCGGCCATCTGCCCCGAGGCGAATGCGCCGCTCATGATGCCGGCGATGGTGAGGACGAAGAACCAGAAGAACTGCGCCGGCCCGAGGCCGAGGATGTCGCCCAGGAACACCGGCGCCGAGAGCACGTAGAGGAACATGCCATTGAACGGGATGCCGCTCGCGAGCGCCAGCATGAGGAAGCGCGGATTGCTCGCCAGCGCCCAGTAGCCGCGCATCAGGTTGCTGACCTTGAACGGCTGCTTGTGCATCTCGTGCAGCGTCTCCGGCAGGAGCTTCCAGTTGAGCGCGAACAGCACCACGCCGACGCCGCTCAGCAGCCAGAAGATCGATTGCCAGCCGATGTGCACGAAGAGAAAGCCGCCGACCATCGGCGCGACCGCGGGCGCGACGCCGAAATAGATCGTCACCTGCGACATCACGCGCTGGGCATCGGCGGGCGGGAACATGTCGCGAATGACGGCGCGCGAGACGACGACCCCGGCGCCGGCCGACATCCCCTGCAGGGCGCGGAAGACGACGAGCTGGCCGATATGGCGCGACAGCGCACAGCCGATCGATGCCAGCGTGAAGACGGCGATGCCGGCGAGGACGACAGGACGCCTGCCGAGGCTGTCGGACAGCGCACCGTGGAACAGGTTCATGACCGCGAAGCCGAACAGGTACGCCGACAGCGTCTGCTGCATCTCGACCGGCGAGGCACCAAGCGCCTTGGCGATGCCGGTGAATGCCGGCAGGTAGGTGTCGATCGAGAACGGACCGAGCATGCCAAGGCAGGCGAGGAGGATCGCCAGCGCCCAGCTCGGCGCTTGCCAGATCGTTCGGGCGTCGGGATTCATGGCGACGGGCGGTGGTGTCGAATGCTCCGCTCGCGCATGCCGGGCTCGGCAGATCGGGCGGATTCAGAAAGTTGTGAAGCGGGCCGATAGGCCGGATTCTGTGCGGACGCGCGGTCTTGCGATCGCGCACCCGTGACCGCCATTCCTCTGGGCCGGGCATCGCTGCCCGGCTCGGTGCTACCTACCCGCCGGCTCGTGCGGAGCCACACTTCCAGGCGAGCGCCGAAGCACCCGCCCACGCCGGCCTATTTGGTATTGCTGCGCGTAGAGATTGCCCGTTTCACCCGCCGCCGCGCCTTGCGGCGCAACGACGACTCGTCTCTGTTGCTCTGATCCTCACCTCGCGGTGGACAGCCGTTAGCTGCTACGCCGCCCTGCGCAGTCCGGACCTTCCTCACGCGCCGTCGAAGCGGCGCGCGCGGCGGCCTGGCCCGCTTCACGGCGCAATTATCGGCGGCCGCGCTGCCGGGCGCAGATCGAGCGATTGCATGATCGCAGCGGTCCGCCCATGGAGCCCCGGCCGCGGTTGGATAGAATGCGGGCCTGCGAGGCCACGAGCCCGCTCTCGCTCGCGTCAACCGATCTGCCGTTGTCGCGTTTTCATGGTTGTCTCGCTCTTGAATGCATGGCGCGCAGGGCGGCGACTGATGGAATGCCCCTTCCTTTCAATGCAACGATCAGGAGTAACCCGATGAAGACCAAACTCGTTCTGGGAGCAGTCGCCGCGGCGGTCGCCGTGTTCTCGCAAGGCGCATTCGCGCAAGCTTCGTCGCCGACCCGCGCCGAAGTCAAGGCCGAAACCAAGGCCGCCAACAA
Source organism: Caldimonas sp. (assembly GCA_036272325.1). Lineage (GTDB taxonomy): Bacteria > Pseudomonadota > Gammaproteobacteria > Burkholderiales > Burkholderiaceae_C > Schlegelella_A. The sequence goes on from DATAYY010000104.1 coordinate 14,350, forward strand.
GTCCGGCCAGCTGGCACCTGCCGGCGAAGCCACCGGCTCGATGACGCCGAGCAAGGCCTCGGACAAGACCCGCGAAGAGCGCAAGGCCACGACCAAGGCCGATCGCTCGGCCGGCAAGCTCGCCCCCGCCGGCGAAGCGACCGGCTCGACGACGCCGGGCAAGGGATCGGACGTCGACCGCGCCGCGCGCAAGGCCGACACCAAGGCCGCCAACAAGGCCGGCAAGCTGACGCCCGCGGGCGAGGCAGCGGCGCCGGTCGCCGACGCGCCGAAGAAGTAAGAGCGCTGCTGCGCTGTCCGCAGCGCACGTCAGCAAAGAAGGCGACTCCCCGGAGTCGCCTTTTCCTTTCCCGCTTCGCGGCGCCGGCCCTCAGGGCCGGGGCGATCGTGCCTGGCGGCCGTCGCGCACCGCGACTTCGGACGTGCCTTCCTTGTCGAGCTGGAACAGCTCGGTTGCTTTCAGCAACTTGGTGAGCGTCGCATAGCCGTAGTTGCGCGGATCGAATGACGCCTGGTTGCCGATCTGCTGGCCGACCGCGCCGACGCGCGCCCAGCCGTCCTCGCCCTTGGCCGCCTCGACGGCGTTGCGCAGCAGGCCGACAAGCTTCGCGTCCTGCCGCAGCTTCGCGGTCGGCATGCGCAGCGGCGCCGCCGCCGAGTCGTCGCGGCCTGCGCCGTCGGCTTCGGCGTCGGCTGCACTGCCGGTCGCGGCGGTGCCGAGCTTGTCGAGAAAGAGAAAGCGCGAGCAGGCATTGACGAACGGCTCGGGCGTCTTCTGCTCGCCAAAGCCATAGACGGCGGCACCCTTGGCGCGCAGGTACATCACGAGCGGCGTGAAGTCGGCGTCGGAGGAAACGATGCCGAACGCCTCGGGCCGATCCGAGTAGAGGATGTCGAGGGCGTCGATGACCATCGCCATGTCGCTCGCGTTCTTGCCTTTCGAATAGTCGAACTGCTGCATCGGCCGGATCGCGTGCTCGTGCAGCACCTCCTCCCAGCCGCGCAGGCCTTGCTTCTTCCAGTTGCCGTAGGCGCGCCGGATCGTCGTCTCGCCGAAGGTCGAGAGCTCGTTGAGGATGAGGTTGATCTTGGCCGCCGGCGAGTTGTCGGCGTCGATGAGGAGCGCGATCCGCGGTGTCCGGTCACTCGCCGGGCGGCCACTCGATGCGTTCATGCGACGAGCCTCCAGGCGAGCGTCTCGCCGGCGCGCAACGGCTTCAGCTCGGCGTCGCCGAAGGGCAGCGCTTCGGGAAGCGTCCAGGCGAGCTTGCGCAGCGTCACCGTCGACGTGTTCGCTGCCAGGCCATAGAACGCCGGCCCGGCGACGCTAGCGAAATGCTCGAGGCGGTCGAGCGCGGCGGCGGCCTCGAACGCCTCGGCGTAGAGCTCCAGCGCACTGAACGCGGTGTAGCAACCGGCGCAGCCGCTCGCGTGCTCCTTCAGCACGGCGGGGTGCGGCGCGCTGTCGGTGCCGAGAAAGAAGCGCCCGCTGCCTGCGGTCGCGGCGGCGACCAGCGCTCTGCGGTGCTCCTCGCGCTTCAGCACCGGCAGGCAGTAGTAGTGCGGCCGAATGCCGCCGGTGAAGATGGCGTTCCGGTTGTAGAGCAGGTGGTGCGCGGTGATCGTTCCCGCCGTCCGGGGGCCCGCCTCGGCGACGAACTGCGCCCCTTCCTTCGTCGTCACGTGCTCGAGGACGATCGCGAGGCCGGGGAAGTCGCGCCGCAGCTGCGCCAGATGGCGATCGATGAAGACCGCCTCGCGATCGAAGACGTCGACCGCCGGATCGGTGACCTCGCCGTGGACGAGCAGCACGATCCCTTCGCGCTCGGCAGCGGCGAGCGTCGCCGTCACCTTGCGCAGGTCGGTGACGCCGGCGTCGCTGTGCGTCGTCGCGCCGGCGGGATAGAGCTTGATTGCCACGATCCCCGCCGCCTTCGCCCGCGCCATCTCGGCGGGCGCCATCGTGTCGGTGAGATAGAGCGTCATCAACGGCTCGAACGGCACCCCGGCCGGCACCGCGGCGACGATCCGGTCGCGATAGGCGAGCGCCTGCCCGACCGTCGTCACCGGCGGCCGCAGGTTCGGCATGATGACGGCACGGCCGAACTGGCGCGCGCTGTGCGGGACGACGGCGCGCATCGCGGCGCCGTCGCGCACGTGCAGATGCCAGTCGTCAGGGCGAACGATCGTCAGCTCTTGAGGCACGCACCGATTGTCACATCGGCCGAGCGGCGTGTCCGCTCGGCCGCGCGCGCCCTGCGGGCGCCGCCTGTCA
>DATAYY010000105.1:0-31019 GCA_036272325.1 Caldimonas sp.
GCGGGCGCTCTCGCCGCACGAGTCACTCTCGCTGCTGTTCGCACAGGGCCGCAGCAAGTACGACACGTCGATCCTCGGCGCCTTCATCAAGATGATGGGCGTCTATCCGCCCGGCTCGATGGTGCAGCTGACCGACGACCGCTACGCGCTCGTCGCCGCCGTCAACTCGACCCGGCCGCTGAAGCCGAGCGTCATCGTCCACGACCCGGCGATGCCGCGCGAGGAGGCGCTGGTGCTCGACCTCGAGACCGCCACCGGGCTCGGCATCCGGCGCAGCGTCCGCGCGCAGCAAATGCCGCCGACCGCGATCGACTACCTCCAGCCGAGCACGCGGGTGACGTATTTCTTCGAGCCTTCGCGGGCGACCGGCAGCGACGACGACGAATGAACAATCCGCTGCCCGTCGACCCGTTCAGCGTCGCGGAAGCGGCGCGTCGCACCTGGCCGGCGCTGATCGAGGCGATGCTCGAGGCGGTCTGCCTGGTCGAGCCGGAGGGGCTCCGCATCGTCGCCGCGAACGGCGCCGCCGGTCGCCTGCTCGGCATCGATCCGGCCGAGCTGGTCGGCCGCGACATGCTCGCGACTGCGCCGACTCCAGAGGACGAGGCGTTCTGGCACCGCGTCTCCGAAAAGCGCGGCAACGCCCACATCCTCTCGGACTCGTTCGTGACGCGTGCCGACGGCGAGGCGGTGCCGGTCGTTCGCCGGGTCAGTCGAATCGAGCCGGCGCCGGGCAACGCGCTCTATGTCGTCGCGCTCTACGACCGCAGCGAGCACATGCGGGTCGAGGCGGCAGCCAGGGCGAGCACAGCCGAGCTCGCCGCGACGCTCGAGTCGATCGCCGACGGCGTCCTCGTGATCGATCTCGGCGGCCAGATCCGCAATTTCAACCGCCGCTTCTCGGCGCTCTGGGAGCTGCCCGAGGAGATGCTTCTGCTGCGCGCCGACGACGAGGTGTTCGACTGGATGCGAGGACGCGTCGAGAGCCCGCTGGAGTATGTCCGGCGCCTCGCCGAGATCGAGGCCGATCCGATGCTGCGCGCGACCGACACGCTGCGCCTGCGCTCGGGTGCCCTGGTCGAGCGGGCGACGTTGCCGCAGCTCAGTCGTGGCCGGCCGATCGGCCGCGTGTTCACCTTCCGGCTGGCTTCCGCGGTCGTGTCCTGAGGCGCGGCGGCGCGCTCGAATGCCGCCGCCGTTCGTCCAGCGGTCGGGGATCCCCAGACCAGCATCGGCGGCGCGACCTCGTTACAGTGGAGGAGTTCACGACTTCCCGCCACGCCAGCCATGTCCGCGATCGCCGGTGTCCTCGAGCAACGCCTCGGCGCCCTGAGCCTTCCCATCGCCATCGTCCTGCCGGGCGGCCGTCGAATCGGCCGCCAGGACTCCGCGGTCACGCTGCGGCTGAACGAGCTCTCGCCCCTGACCCACCTCGCGACCGGGCAGGTCGGCAAGGTCGGCGAGGACTATGTCGAGGGCCGGGTCGACCTCGACGGCGGCATGCGCGAACTGATGGCCGCGGCCGCCGAGCTGATGCCGGGCGATCCGACCCAGCCGCAGGGGGCCGCGCCGGCGCCGCTCGCCTGGGTCCGGCAGGCCGCGCGGATGACGCGCTCCCGCCGGCGCCATCGCCCGGAGACCGACGCCAGGCAGGTCCAGTTCCACTACGACGTTTCGGATGACTTCTACGCTCTCTGGCTCGATCCGAGGCGGGTCTATTCGTGCGCGTATTTCCGCGATCCGTCGATGTCGATTGCCGAGGCGCAGGAGGCCAAGCTCGAGCACATCTGCACGAAGCTGATGCTGAAGGAGGGCGATCGCTTCCTCGACATCGGCGCCGGTTGGGGCGGGTTGCTGCTGTACGCGGCGGAACGCTACGGCGTTCGCGCCCAGGGCATCACGCTCAGCAAGAACCAGCATGCGCACGTCAACAAGATGATCGCCGAACGCGGCCTCGGCGGCCGCGTGCGGATGGAACTGCTCGACTATCGCCACCTCGACGAGAGTGAGCCCTACGACAAGATCGCTTCGGTCGGCATGTTCGAGCACGTCGGCCGGGCACGGCTGCCCGAGTACTTCGCCAAGATCCGCCGCCTGTTGAAGCCCGGCGGCCTGCTGCTGAACCACGGCATCACCGCCGGCGGCACGCGCAACCCGCAGCTCGGCTCCGGGCTCGGCGATTTCATCGAGAAGTACATCTTCCCGGGCGGCGAGCTCGAGCACGTTTCGCACGTCCTCGAGCAGACCGCCGACGGCGGCCTCGAGCCGCTCGACATCGAGAATCTGCGCCCGCACTACGCCCGCACGCTCTGGGCGTGGAGCGACGCGCTCGAGGCGCAGCTCGACACGGCGCGCAAGGTCACGACAGACACCGCGCTTCGCGCCTACCGGCTCTACCTCGCCGGCAGCGCGATGTGCTTCGAGCGCGGCTGGCTCGCGCTCTACCAGATCCTCGGTGCGCGCCGCAGCGGCGACGTCGAGTCGGGCCCGATGCGCGGCGCACAATCGTCGTATCCGTTCAATCGCGGCTATATGTATCCACCGCGCTGAGACCGCGCTTCCCGATGTACCGTTTCAAGTCGAAGGCCGATGCCGACCTCCTCATGATGAAGCCGGTCGGCGACCAGATCCTGCGCATCCTCGGCCGCGAGCCGGCGACGCAGGGCATCATCGAGGTGGCAGCGCTGCCGCAGGCGATCCGCTCGCTCGAGGAAGCGATCGTCGCCGCCGAGCTCGCCAAGCGCGATGCCGGGCGCGCCGCCGACGACGACGACGGCGGTGCCGAGGCGGTCGGTCTGCAGCAGCGCGCCTGGCCCATGCTCGAGATGATGCGGCGCTCGCTCGCCGAGCGCGCCGACGTCGTTTGGGGCGTTTGAACACACGCGCGCCGGCTTCGGCGCCGCGCATCGTCTTGCAGCGAGGAAGACCATGAAACTCTGGAGCGACAGCTGGCTGAACGGCGAGCGCATTCCGCCGGACTTCGCGTGCGGGCGTCTCGAAGGCGCATCGGGAACGGCGTTTTCCGGCAACGTCAATCCGCACTTCGGCTGGAGCGAGCTGCCGGCGGGAACCAAGTCGCTCGTCCTGATCTGCCACGACTTCGACGTGCCGAGCCGAGGCGACGACGTCAACCGGGTCGGTCGCGAGATCCCGGCCGACCTGCCGCGGGTGGATTTCTTCCACTGGCTGCTTGCCGACATCCCGGCGACGACGGCGGCGATTCCCGAAGGCGCTTTCAGCAACGGCTTCACGGCGCGCGGCAAGCCCGGCCCGGCGGTCGCGGTGCCGGGCTTCGAAGGGGCACGCCAGGGCATCAATGACTTCACGGGTTGGTTCGCCGGCAACGCCGAGCTGGCCGGCGACTATTTCGGCTACGACGGCCCCTACCCGCCGTGGAACGATTCGCTCGTCCACCATTACGTCTTCACGCTGTATGCGCTCTCGCTCGCGCGCGCTCCGGTTGAGGGCCGCTTCGACGGCGCTGCGCTGCGCCTGGCGATCGACGGCCATGTCCTCGCCGAGGCGATGCACTCCGGGACTTACACGCTCAACCGCCGATTGCTGCGCGCGTGAGCGGACCCGGCGCGGCCATGGACGCCGAAGCAACGCGGCTCGTCGCCGTCCGTCACGGCGAAACGGTCTGGAACGCCGAGATGCGGATGCAGGGCCAGCTCGACACGGCGCTGAGCGAGCTCGGCCGGCGCCAGGCGGCGCGGACCGCGGCGGCGCTCGCCGATGAAGGCATCGAGGCGATCGTGGCGAGCGATCTCGCGCGCGCCGCCGACACGGCGGCGGCGATCGGTGCCGTCGTCGGCTTGCCGGTCGCAACCGACCGCGCCCTGCGGGAGCGCAGCTTCGGCGTCTTCCAGGGCCACACCTATGCCGAGATCGACAGGCGCTGGCCGGCCGATGCGGCGCGCTGGCGGCGGCACGATCCTGCCTTCGCTCCCGATGGTGGCGAGACGTTGGTCGAGTTCAACGCGCGCGCCGTCGCCGCCGTCACCGCCATCGCCGAACGCGCCCGTGGCCGCACGATCCTCGTCGTCAGCCACGGCGGCGTCCTCGACTGCCTGGACCGGGCCGCATGCGGGCTCGACCTCGCCGCGCCGCGCACGTGGGAGCTCGGCAATGCGGCGATCAACCGGCTGCTCTTCACCGGCGAGCGCTTCAGCCTCGTCGGCTGGAGCGATACGTCGCACCTCGATGGCGATCCGCTCGACGACGCCAGCGAGGGCGATTGCCCGACCGTTCCGCGGGCGGCGGAATGAGCACGACGGCGCCGATCGCCCGGCGCGGCGACGCGGTCGAGTCGGTCGACACGCCGGCGCTGGTCGTCGACCTTGACGCGATGGAGAGGAACCTCGTGGCGATGGCGGCGTTCGCGCGCGAGCGCGGCGTGCGCCTGCGTCCGCACGCGAAGATGCACAAGAGCGCTGCCATCGCGCGCCTGCAGATCGCTGCCGGCGCGGTCGGAGTCTGCGTTCAGAAGACGAGCGAAGCGGAGGCGCTCGCCGCGGCCGGCATCGACGACATCTACATCTCGAACGAAGTCGTCGATCGGGCCAAGCTCGATCGCGTCGCCGCGCTCGCGGCGCGAATCCGGCTCGCGATCGCGGTCGATTCGGTGACCGGGATCGAGCGGCTCGCCGCGGCGATGAAAGGGGTGCCGGCGACGATTGACGTCCTGGTCGAGGTCGACGTCGGCCACGGCCGTTGCGGGGCTCCGGCGGCCGCGGCCGGCGAGCTTGCGCTGCAGGTCGTCGCCTGCGCCCCGCCAGAAGGGGGCCTGCGCTTCGCCGGCCTGCAGGCGTACCACGGCGCGGCGCAACACCTGCGCAGCGTCGCCGAACGCGAGGTGGCCGCGCGACACGCGGCGTCGCTGGCGCGCGCCGCGCAGGCAAGCGTCGGCGCGGTCGGGATCGCATGCCCGCTCGTCAGCGGTGGCGGCACCGGCACCTTCGCGTTCGATGCCGCGAGCGGCGTCTGGAGCGAGCTGCAGGTCGGCAGCTACCTGTTCATGGACCGCGACTACGCAGACAACGCGCCGGCGTCCACGGCACCGCGCTTCGAGCACGCGCTCTTCGTCAAAGCGCAAGTCGTCAGCCGGGGCGCGGCGCATGCGGTGATCGACGCCGGCCACAAGTCGCACGCGCTCGACTCCGGGCCGCCGCGTCTCTGGCAGCGCGACGAGACGTGGGTCAGCGGCGGCGACGAGCACGGCATCGTGCGGCCCGCGGCGGGCGGCAGCGCCGGCAGCCTGCCCGCGCTCGGCGAGACGGTCTGGCTGATTCCGGGCCATTGCGATCCGACCGTCAACCTGCACGACCGCTATGTCTGCGTGCGCGGCGGGCTCGATCGCGGCGTCGTCGAGGTGGTGTGGCCGATCGAGGCGCGCGGCTGCGTCAGCTGAGAGCGAGGAAGCGTTGACCGGCCCGCAGATCATCGTCCTCGCGACGCCGATCTTCTTCGTGCTGATCGGCATCGAGCTCGCGATCGGCCATGCCCGCGGCCGCAACGGCTATCGCCTGAACGACGCCTTGTCGAGCATCGGCCTCGGCGTGATGAGCCAGATCGCGGGCGTCTTCACGGCGGTGTTGACGCTCGGCATCTACGTCTGGGTTTATGAGCGCTTCGCGGTCCGGTCGTTGCCGGCAACGTCGTCGTGGACGTGGCTCTCGGGCCTGGTCGCATACGACTTCCTCTACTACTGGCACCACCGCGCCGGCCATCGCGTCGCGCTGTTCTGGGCGGCGCACGTCGTTCATCACCAGAGCGAGGACTACAACCTCTCGACCGCGCTGCGCCAGACCTCGAGCGGCTGGCTGGCCGGGTGGATCTTCTATCTGCCGATGGCGATCGCGGGTTTCCCGCCGCTCGTTTTCGGCGTGGTCGCGCTGGTCGACCTGCTCTACCAGTTCTGGGTCCACACCGAGCAGGTCGGCAAGCTCGGCTGGTTCGATCGCTGGTTCTGCGCGCCGAGCAACCACCGCGTCCACCACGCCGTCAACGATCGCTACCTCGACCGCAATTACGGCGGCGTCCTCATCGTCTGGGACCGCCTGTTCGGCAGCTACGCCGAGGAGGACCGCGCCGAGCCCTGCGTCTACGGGACGCGCGCTCCGCTGCGGAGCTGGAATCCGCTTTGGGCGAACCTGCAGGTCTACGCCGAGCTCGCACGCGACGCGCAGCGAGCGCGGCACTGGCCGGACCGGCTGCGGGTCTGGTGCAAGCCCCCGGGCTGGCGCCCGGCCGACGTTGCTGCGCGCTGGCCGAAGCCGACGTTCGCGGTCGACGCTGTCGTGCGCTACGACCCGTCGGTGCCGCGAGCCCACCAGGCCCTCGCATTCGCGGTCTTCATTGCGCTCGTGGCGACGACGATGCTCTTCCTTTGGTACGCGCACGCGATGACCTGGCCGCAACGGATCGCTGTCGCTGCCGCGATCCTCGCTGCCCTGTGGGCAGTCGGCCGCCTCGGCGAGGGCCGGCGCGAAGGCGCGCCGCTTGCCGGATCGGCGGCATCGCCAACTCCGGAGAGGCCTCGACCGTCGACACCGTGAACGAAGACCAATTGCCGCCGTCGCTGCTCACCGCGCTCGCGGCGCGCGGCAACAGCAGGTCGTTTCGCCCGCAGACGATCCTGCTCAACGAAGGCGACGCCGGCGGCTCGCTCTACATCGTCCTGAGCGGCAAGCTCCGCGCCTACGCGAGCTCGCCGGAGGGGCGCGACGTCGTCCTCTCGGAGCACGGGCCGGGCGAGTACGTCGGCGAGTTGTCTCTCGACGGCACGTCGCGTTCAGCATCGGTGAAGACCGTCGAGCCGACGACGTGCTGCGTCGTCCAGGCGGCACAGTTGCCGGAGTTCCTCGCCGAACACCCGGAATTCGCGCTTCACCTGACGCAGAAGCTGACCCGGATGGTGCGCCGGCTCACCGAGCAGGTGAAGAGTCTGGCGCTGCAGGATGTCTACGGCCGCATGGTGCGACTGCTGATGGAGCTCTCCGACCCGGTCGGCGACGAGCGCGTCGTCCGCGAGAAGCTGACCCAGCAGGACATCGCCGACCGCGTCGGGTCGTCGCGCGAGATGGTCAACCGTGTCATGAAGGACCTGACGACCGGCGACTACGTCGCCCTTCGCGACGGCCGCCACGTCATCCTCAAGAAGCTGCCGGCGGCCCGGTAGGACGCCGCCCCTGGGCGAGCGGGCAGGGCCGTCGAGGATCGCAAAGCAGCCTTCTCAGGCCACAGTGGCGAAGACGACGACAAACAGCGACGCCGCGGCGAGACACAGGGTGGCGCTGACCAGCGCCGTGGCGAATTCGGTTTGGAGTTGCTTCATGGCTTGCTCCTGGGGATCGGAAGGCGGGGCATGTTCTTATCAGACACGGCGTCAGTCTGGCTGGACGTCCCGCCGCCGCCGAGTGAGGAACGCGCTCGACAGGAGTGCACTTTTCACACCCCGGGAGGCGGCCGACGCTCGGCGTCATGCGGGCAAATGCTCTCAGGACTAACCCGCGTTCAAGCCCGGCCGAGTGCGGCCGGCTGCATCGCGGTCCCTAGACTCCGCGTCCTGCTCGCTGAAGGCCATTCAGCGGAATGAACGGCCGCCCTAGGCCCTTCCTCTCCGGCATCCACGCGCCATGACTCTCGTCGCCCACGTCCTGCCTTTCGCCCGCGAGCGCCCGCCGTCGCCTGCGCTCGTTCCGGCCGTGGCGCGCGCGCTGACCCTGCTCGACCGCCTCGCCCGCGGCCGCGAGCCGATGACGCTGTCACGCCTGTCGAGCGAGCTTGAGTTGCCAAAGAGCAGCGTCCATGGCCTGTGCACGACGCTTGTCTCGTTCGGCTACCTGCGCCGTCAGGCCGACGGCTCGTTCCTGATCGGCCCGCGTGTCATGGGCCTTGCCGAAGCGTTCGTCGCCGGCACTGACGTCGCCCAGGAATTCAACGCCCTCTGGGGCGGCGGCGGCCTGGCGCCCGAGGAGACCGTCGTGCTCTCGGTGCTGTCGGGCAACGAGGCGCTCTACGTCGCGGTGCGCAACAGCGTCCGCCCGTTGGGGCTCGCCTTCAACGTCGGCATGCGGCTGCCGGCCTATTTGTCGGGCAGCGGCAAGGCGATGCTGGCGCAGCTCGCCGCCGAGGAAGTGCGGCGTCGCTTCACCGGCCAGCTTTCGACGCGGCTCACGACCAAGGGCCCGCGCGACATCGACTCGCTCCAGCGCGAGCTCGCCCTGACGAGGCGGCGCGGCTACAGCATCGACGACGAGGCAGTGCGCGAAGGCGTGTCCTCGTTCGGCGCGCCGGTGTTCGACGCTTCCGGCAGCGCCGTCGCGGCGGTCGCCGTCTGCATCAACAAGGCCCAGCTCGGCAGCGACCGCGGCGCCCGCCACCGCGACGCCGCGCTCGACGTCGCCCGCCGATTGACGCTTCGCCTCGGCGGCGAGCCGCCTGCGCGATGAGCGGCAGCGAGTTCATCCTCGAGACGACCGAGCTCACGAAGGAGTTCAAGGGGTTCGTTGCCGTCGACAAGGTCAACCTGCGCGTTCGCCGCGGCACGATCCACGCGCTGATCGGCCCGAACGGCGCCGGCAAGACGACCTGCTTCAATCTGCTGACCAAGTTCCTGACGCCGACGTCCGGGAAGATCGTCTTCGAAGGCGACGACATCACGCACGACAAGCCGGCTGCGATCGCCCGCCGCGGCGTCGTCCGCTCGTTCCAGATCTCGGCCGTGTTCGCGCACCTATCGGTGCTCGAGAACGTCCGCGTCGCTCTGCAGAGAAAGCTCGGCACGTCGTTCCAGTTCTGGCGTTCCGAGCGCTCGCTCGATGCGCTCAACGCCGAGGCGATCGAGTTGCTGCGGGCGGTCGACCTCGAGGCCTATGCAGCGCTGCCTGCGGTCGAGCTCAGCTACGGCCGTAAGCGCGCGCTCGAGATCGCCACCACGCTGGCGATGGATCCGAAGCTGATGCTGCTCGACGAGCCGACGCAGGGCATGGGGATGGAGGATGTCGATCGGATACGCCAGCTGATCAAGAAAGTCGCGGCGAGCCGAACCGTGCTGATGGTCGAGCACAACATGAGCGTGGTCGCCAGCATCGCCGACACCATCACGGTGCTCTCGCGTGGCGCGACGCTCGCTGAAGGACCGTACGACGAGGTGTCGAAGAACCGCGCCGTCGTCGAGGCCTACATGGGCAGCGAGAGCACCGAGCTCGCGGCTGCTCACTGACCGCAACGATCATGGCGGGCACGTTTCTCGAGGTGAGCGGACTGCACGGCTGGTACGGCGAATCGCACGTGCTGCACGGTGTCGAGTTCGCCGTCGGCGAGGGCGAAGTCGTGACGCTGCTCGGCCGCAACGGCGCTGGCCGCACGAGCACGCTGCGGGCGATCATGGGCCTGATCGGCGCCCGCAAGGGCTCCGTCAAGGTGCGCGGCAGGGAAACGCTCGGCCTGCCGACGCATCGCATCGCCCGTCTCGGCCTCGGCTACTGTCCGGAAGAGCGCGGCATCTTCTCGAGCCTCTCGGCCGAGGAGAACCTGATGCTGCCACCGCCGCTCGGTGCCGGCGGCATGAGCGTCGAGCACATCTACGCGATGTTCCCGAACCTGAAGGAGCGCGCCACGAGCCAGGGCACGCGACTCTCGGGCGGCGAGCAGCAGATGCTGGCGGTCGCGCGCATCCTGCGCACCGGCGCCAAGCTGCTCCTGCTCGACGAGATCTCGGAGGGTCTCGCGCCGGTGATCGTCGCCAAGCTCGGCGAGGTCGTCCGCGCCTTGCGCGAGCAAGGCTACACGATCGTCATGGTCGAACAGAATTTCCGCTTTGCCGCACCGCTGGCTGATCGTTTCTTCGTGATGGAACATGGCCGCATCGTTCAGCAGTTCGCTCGCTCCGAGCTGGCTGCAAACATGTCGATGCTGCATGAGTTCCTCGGTGTATGACGGACCTATCCCAACCATGGAGTGACCTATGAAACTCAAGACTCTCGCCCTGGCCGCGTCGATGGCCGTTGCTACAACCTTGGCCGCCGGCGCGGCCCGGGCGGCCGACAAGGTCGTGATCGGTGATATCGACGACATGTCCGGCCTGTATGCCGACGTAATCGGCGCCGGCGGTGTGGCGGCGGCCAAGATGGCGATCGCCGACTTCGGCGGCAAGGTGCTCGGCAAACCGATCGAGCTCATCACTACCGACCACCAAAACAAGCCCGACATCGGTGCGTCGAAGTTCCGCGAGTGGGCCGACCAGAACGGGGTCAACATGATCCTCGGCGGCTCGAACACCGGCGTCAACATCGCCATGTCCAAGGTGGCCGCTCTGAAGAAGGTGCCGTTCATCTCGATCGGCGCCGCCGGCGCGTCGCTGACAAACCAGGACTGCACGCCGTACACGGTGCACTATGCCTACGACACGACTGCCTTGGCCAACGGCACGGCGAGCACATTGGTCAAGCAGGGCGGCAAGACCTGGTTCTTCCTGACCGCCGACTATGCTTTCGGCACGCAGTTGCGCGACGCGGCGACCAAGGTCGTCGAAGGCAACGGTGGCAAGTCGCTGGGCGAGGTCCGGGTGCCTCTTTCGACCTCCGACTTCTCGTCCTTCCTGCTCCAGGCGCAGGGCTCTGGTGCGCAGGTGCTGGGGCTGGCCAACGCCGGTGGCGACTTCGTCAACTCGCTGAAGGCGGCGCAGGAATTCGGCATCACGAAGACGATGAAGCCGGCCGCCCTGCTCGCGTTCATCACCGACATTCACGGGCTCGGGCTGAAGAGTGCACAGGGCCTGGTGCTGACCGCCGGTTGGTACTGGGACCTGAACGCGGAGACGCGCGCCTTCTCGAAGCGCTACTTCGACGCGATGAAGAGGGAGCCGACGTTCAACCAGGCGGCCTACTACTCGGCGGTCATGCACTACCTGAAGGCGGTCAAGGCGGCGGGCACGACCGACCCCGACAAGGTGATGGCCGAGATGAAGAAGACGAAGATCAACGACTTCTTCGCAAAGGGCGGCGCGATTCGCTCGGACGGCTTGATGGTGCATACCATGTACGTGATGCAGGTGAAGACGCCCGAGGAATCCAAGTACCCCTGGGACTACTACAAGCTCGTCAAGGAAATCCCGGGCGAGCAGGCCTTCGGCCCGGAGACGGGCTTGTGCAAGAACGCCCCGTAAAGTGACTAGCACCCGGCGGGCGCGCAGCTCCCGCCGGGTGCGAGTCCGTCCACCAAGCCTATGACCGTCATCTTCGGCTATCCGCTGCCGGTGATCCTCGGCCAGCTGATGCTCGGGCTGGTGAATGGCTCGTTCTACGCCATGCTCAGCCTCGGCCTGGCGGTGATCTTCGGACTGCTCGGCGTCGTCAATTTCGCGCACGGCGCCTTCTACATGCTCGGCGCATTCGCCGCCTATGTCGGGCTGCAGTCGCTGGGCATCGACTATTGGGTTGCGCTCGTGCTCGCGCCTTTGGTCGTCGGCGCCCTCGGCATCGCGCTCGAGCGGCTGCTCCTGCGGCGGCTCTACCAGCTCGACCCGCTGTACGGGCTGCTGCTGACCTTCGGCATCGCGCTGATCATCGAAGGCCTGATGCATTCCCGGTACGGGTCGTCGGGGCAGGACTATCCGGTGCCAGACGCCTTGCAGGGCGTCTTCAACCTCGGCTTCATGATCCTGCCGATCTACCGCGCGTGGGTCATCCTGGCTTCGCTAGTCGTGTGCTTCACGACCTGGTTCCTGATCGAGCACACGCGGCTCGGCTCGACGCTGCGTGCCGCGACGGAGAATCCGCGCCTGGTGCAGGCGTTCGGCACCAACGTGCCGCTGATCGTCATGCTCACCTTCGGGGCCGGCGTGGGTCTGGCGGCGCTCGCCGGCGTCCTCGCGGCGCCGGTGATCCAGATCACGCCGCTGATGGGCTCGTCGCTTGTCGTCGTCGTCTTCGCCGTCGTCGTCATCGGCGGCATGGGCTCGATCTTCGGTTCCATCGTCAGCGGCCTGGTCCTGGGCATGGTCGAAGGCCTGACCAAGGTCGTCTATCCGGAGGCGTCGACGGTCGTCGTGTTCCTCATCATGGCCGTGGTGCTTATATGGCGCCCAGCCGGCTTGTTCGGAAGGACCTGATCCGATGCGTCCGGCGCACCTCGGTTACGGCGCATTCCTGCTGGTGGCGCTGGCGGTGCCGGTGCTCGGGGTCTATCCGGTGCTGGCGATGCAGCTGCTGTGCTTTGCCATCTTCGCCTGCGCCTTCAACCTGCTGCTGGGCTTCGCCGGAATGCTCTCCTTTGGTCATGCAGCGTACTTCGGCGTTGCCTCGTACGTCACGGGCTGGCTGATCACCGCGCGCGACTGGGACACGGTCGAGAGCATTGCCGCCGCGGTGCTAGTCGCCGCGGTCATGGGTCTGGTGATCGGTGCCATCGCGATTCGCCGCCAGGGAATCTACTTCGCGATGATTACGCTGGCGCTCGGCCAGCTTGTCTACTTCGTTTGCCTGCAGGCGCCGTTCACCGGGGGCGAAAACGGCATCCAGGGGATCCGCCGGGGCACCCTGTTCGGCCTGGTGTCGCTGCGGTCGGACGTGCACATGTACTACTTCGTTCTCGCGGTGGCCGTCGCCGTCTTCCTGCTGATCCGCCGCATCGTCCATTCGCCCTACGGCCAGGTGCTCAAGGCGATCCGCGAGAACGAGCCGCGCGCCGTCTCGCTTGGCTACGAGGCCGACCGCTACAAGCTGCTCGCGTTCGTGCTGTCGGCGGCGATCGCCGGCCTGGCGGGCTCGCTCAAGGCGCTGTCCCTCAACCTGGCATCGCTCACCGATGTGCTCCAGGGCACATCGGGCGAGGTGATCCTGATGACCTTGCTCGGCGGCACGGGCACCTTCTTCGGGCCGGTGCTCGGGGCGTTCACCGTTGTCGGGCTGCAGAACATCCTGGCCGACCGCGTCGGCTCTTGGGTGACGGTGATCATCGGTGCGATCTTCGTTGTCTGCGTGGTCGGCTTTCGGCGCGGCTTCGTCGGCGAGTTGCTCGCCTGGCTGCAGCGCCGAAAGAGGCGGAGAACGGGGCTTCTCGCGGTGCGGTAAGGTTGCTTCGTAAGTCCCCTGGAGGAGGCGAAATGACCGCGAAACGCTTGACCAAGCAAGACATCAGCAACACGACCGGCATCCTAAATCCGGTCGGCCATGTCATTCTCGCGTTCCCCGACGACGCCGTGACCGCCGAGGCGGTGCTCGCGCTGCGGGACGCCGGCTTCGCCGACGAGGACATCCTCGTCTACAGCGCCGCAGAGGCGACGCCGCGCCTCGCCGAGCGCGTCCGCAGCGTGAGCGGCGCCGCGGGCTTCGGCTACGAGATCAACCTGATGCGCCGTTACCTGGCGTTTGCCGAACAGGGCGCCGGCTGGCTGGTCGTTTACGCGCCCGACGCCGCTTCGGTCGCGCGCGTCGTCGAGGTGGCGAATCGCTTTCACGCCCGCTGCGCGGTGCGCTACCACCGGCTGGCGAACGAAGACCTGATCTGATCGGCGCGCGCGGGCGGCGCGGCGGCTCAGGCGCCGTCTGCGAACAGGCCGCCGCTCGTCTTCGGCGGAGCGACGCCCAGATGCCGATACGCGGCAAGCGTCGCGACCCGGCCGCGCGGCGTTCGCTGCAGGAAACCCTGCTGGATCAGGAACGGCTCGATCACATCCTCGATCGTGTCGCGCTCCTCGCCGATCGCGGTGGCGACGTTGTCGAGGCCGACCGGGCCGCCGTCGAAGCGGTGGATCACCGCGTCGAGGAGCTTTCGGTCCATGACGTCGAGGCCGTGCAGGTCGACGTCGAGCATCTTCAGCGCCAGCTCGGCGAGTTGCCTCGTGATCCTGCCGTCGCCCTTCATGTCGGCGAAGTCGCGCACGCGCCGCAGCAGCCGGTTGGCGACCCGCGGCGTGCCGCGCGAGCGGCGCGCGATCTCGAAGCCGCCTTCGGCGTCGAGCGGCACGTCGAGCAGCCCGGCCGAGCGACGGACGATCTGGGCCAGCTCGTCGGCGCTGTAGAACTCGAGCCGGGCGACGATGCCGAAGCGGTCGCGCAGCGGGTTGGTCAGCATGCCGGCGCGCGTCGTCGCGCCGATCAACGTGAACGGCTGCAGCTCGAGCTTGATCGAGCGCGCCGCCGGCCCTTCGCCGATCATGATGTCGATCTGGTAGTCCTCGAGTGCCGGGTAGAGGATCTCCTCGACGACCGGCGACAGGCGATGGATCTCGTCGATGAAGAGGACGTCGTTTTTCTCGAGGTTGGTCAGGATCGCGGCCAGGTCCTTGGGCTTTTCGAGCACCGGCCCAGACGTCTGGCGCAGGCCGACGCCGAGCTCGTGGGCGATGATGTGCGACAGCGTCGTCTTGCCGAGCCCGGGCGGCCCGAACAGCAGCACGTGGTCCATCGCCTCGCCGCGCCTCTTCGCGGCGCCGATGAAAATCTCGAGCTGCTCGCGTGCCTTCGCCTGGCCGACGTATTCGGCGAGCCCCTTCGGCCTGAGCGCGCGCTCGATCGCATCTTCGCCCGGCGAGCCGGCAACGCCGCTCACCACCCGCGCGTCGAGCGAGACCCGACCGGCCAGAGGCGGCCCCGGCGCGAAGTCGTCGGTCTGGATGCTCATGCTGCATTATCGAACCTGCGCGACCGCTTCCAGGACACCCGCATGAACACCATTCGCAATCGCACCTTCGCCGCGCTGCGGTCGTGGCCGCTGGCGCTCGCTGTCGTCGCCGGCGTCGCCATTGCGCACGACGCCAGGGTCGGCGAGATCGCGATCGAGCATCCCTTCGCCGCGCCGTCGATCGCCGGCACGACCAACGGCGCCGCCTATTTCGCTGCGCTCGAGAACGCCGGCAGCACTGCCGACCGGTTGCTCGGCGCGACGACGCCGGTCGCCGCGCGCGTCGAGTTGCACACGATGGCTGTCGATGCCCAGGGCGTCATGCGGATGCGCGAGATAGACGGCATCGCGCTTGCGCCGCACGCCAGGATCGAGATGGGTCCTGGCAGCGGCATGCACCTGATGCTGATCGGGCTGAAGGAGCCGCTGAGGGAAGGCCGCAGCTTTCCGATGATGCTTCGCTTCGAGCGCGCCGGCAAGGTCGAGGTGATGGTCGTCGTGCAGGGGGCCAAGCCGGCCGAAGGCGCGCCGGCGCCGCACAAGCATTGACGGCCGCTGGCCGCGGTGGTCGTCGTTGTCGTTACTTCGCCAGCGCCCGCAGCGCCAGCTTGATGCCGGCTGCGACCTCGATTTCGGCCGGCAGCGTCTTCAGCGTCGCCGTCGCTTCGCGGTCGCTGTAGCCGAGCGCGAGGAGCGCCTGCAGGATGTCGCCCTGCGCGCTCGACGCCATCGCCTGCGGCGCGCTGACGGCATCGGCGAGCTTGCCCTTGAGCTCGAGCAGCAGCCGCTCGGCCGTCTTCTTGCCGATCCCCGGCACCTTGATCAGGCGGCCGCTCTCCTGCATGCCGACGGCGCGCGCGAGCTCGTCGACCGAGAGGCCCGAGAGGATCGAGAGCGCGGTGCGCGGGCCGACGCCCGAGATCTTGACGAGCAGGCGAAACGTCGAGCGCTCTTCGTGGGTGAGGAAGCCGAACAGGACCTGCGCGTCCTCGCGGACGACGAAGTGGGTCAGCAGGGTGACGCGCTCGCCGAGCGCCGGCAGGTTGTAGAAGCTGCTCATCGGCACGTCGACCTCGTAGCCGACGCCGCCGACGTCGACGAGCACTTGCGGCGGCGCCTTGGCGGCGAGCGTTCCGGTGAGGCGGCCGATCATGGGCGCCGATTATCGGTGCGCCTTGGCGCGACAATCGCCGTCCCTTCGACCACTCGCGGTGCCGTGATCCTTCGCCACGCCTTCATCCCGCCCGACAACGGCCGCCTCGCCAATCTCGCCGGCAGCTTCGACGAGCACCTGCGAACGATTGCGGCGGCGTTCGACGTCAAGATCCAGCGCCGCAACGAGTCGTTTCGCGTCGAGGGCGCAAAGGGCCATGCCGAGCGTGCCGTCGTGCTGCTGCAGCAGCTCTACGGTCGGGCGGCGCGGCCGATCGGTGCCGAGGAGATCGAGCTCGCGATCCTTGAGGCGATGAGCGACGACCCCGGCCGCGCCGCCGGCGAGCACGCCGAGGTTGATCTCAGGCTGCGGACGCGCCGCGCCGACCTCGCCGGCCGGACGCCGAACCAGGTCGCGTACCTGAAGAACATCCTCGGCCACGACATCACCTTCGGCATCGGCCCGGCGGGCACGGGCAAGACGTATCTCGCGGTCGCGTGCGCCGTCGATGCGCTCGAGCGCAACGCCGTCCAGCGCATCCTCTTGACGCGGCCGGCGGTCGAGGCCGGCGAGCGGCTGGGTTTCCTGCCCGGCGACCTGGCGCAGAAGGTCGATCCGTACTTGCGCCCGCTCTACGACGCGCTCTACGAGCTGATGGGGATCGAGCGCGTCGGCAAAGCGTTCGAGAAGGGCACGCTCGAGGTCGCGCCGCTCGCCTTCATGCGCGGGCGCACGCTCAACCACGCGTTCGTCATCCTCGACGAGGCGCAGAACACGACTCCCGAGCAGATGAAGATGTTCCTGACCCGGATCGGCTTCGGCGCCAAGGCGGTCGTCACCGGCGACACCAGCCAGGTCGATCTGCCCAAGGGCAGCGTCTCGGGGCTGATTCACGCCGAGCAGGTGCTGCGCGACGTCAAGGGCATCGCGACGACGCGCTTCACGTCGGCCGACGTCGTCCGCCATCCGCTCGTCGCTCGCATCGTCGAGGCCTATGACGCAGCGAGCGGCGAAGAGCATCGCTAGCCACGGCGCGCCGCGGCTGCGCCTGTCGCTGCAACTCGCCGACGGTCGCCACCGCGCCCTGCTTGCGCGCGCCACGGTCGCGCGCTGGATCCGCGCTGCGCTCGCCGTGCCGGCCGAGATCACGGTGCGCGTTGTCGACGAGGCCGAAGGGCTGGCCCTCAACGCCCAATACCGCAATCAACGCCACGCCACCAACGTGCTCACCTTCGCGTACGCGAGCGAGCCGCTGCTCGCCGCCGACCTTGTCCTTTGCGCGCCGATCGTCGAACGCGAGGCCGTGGGGCAGGGAGTGCCGCTGGTCGCGCACTACGCGCATCTCGTCATCCACGGCACGTTGCATGCGCAAGGCTTCGACCACGAGCGTGCGGCCGACGCCAGCCGCATGGAAGCGCGCGAGCGCGAGATCCTGGCCCGGCTCGGCTTCGCCGATCCGTACGCCGCGTCTCTCTGAGTCGACGCGGCATTGCCAACGCCGCCCAACCCGGGACATGCCCCGCGATCCCCGACCGGAGCCGCTCGAACACCAGGCGCGCATTCGTGCCGGACCCGCATTCACAGATTGCCGACTTCGGCGGCCGCGGCCGGTGCACGCGGTCCTCGCGTCGGCCACATCACCGAGGCGATCGCGAGCAGGACGAGGACGATCGCGGCGCCGTCCTGCCAGTGCAGCGACTCGCCGAGCCACCAGGCGCCGGCGACGGTGCCGAGGACCGGGATCAGCATCACCGACATGCTCGACGCAACCGGGGGCAGAGTGCGGGCGAGGATCAGCCAGATCGGCTGCGCGAGGCCGAAGATCAGCACCGCGTTGTAGGCGATCGCCGCCGTCGTCGCCGCGCTGGGGAGCTGCCAGCGATCGCGCTCGAAGGTCGCGGTCGCGGCGGTCATCACCAGCGTCGACGCGAGCGTCATCCAGAAGACGATGGCGAGCGTCGGCGCGGCGATCGTCGTGCGTCGCATCCGTTGCGTGCCGAGTGCCCAGAGCGCGGCGGCGAAGAGCATGCCGAACGCGGCGAGCGGCCGGCCGGCGATTGATGCGAACTCGTGCCAGAGCAGCAGCGAAACGCCGACGCCGGCGGCAACGACGCCGGCGACGTGGCGCGGCCGCAGCCGCTCGCCGAACACGGCGACGCCCCAGAGCGCCGAGAAGATCGGCATCGTGTAGCCGAGGATCGCCGCGCGCCCCGACGACAGCGCCTGCACGGCGAGGATCGCAAGCACGTGCCAGACGATCATGTTGGTGAACGAGAGCTCAGCGAGCTCGCGCCAGTCCTTGCGCGCGATCCGGAACGGGACGTGCCGCACGAGCAGCACCGCGCCGAGCACCGGCAGGCCGAGCCACATCGACAGGGCGCGAAAGCCGAGCGGCGGAAAGGCGGTGACGCCCACCTTCATCACCGGCCAGTTCACTCCCCAGACGATCGTCAGGAAGCTGAGCAGCACGAGCTGCCGGCGATCGAACGCGAAGTCGTTCAACGCGCTTGGGTCAGGGGCGACGGCCGAGGTAGCGCTTGCGCCAGAAGAACACGCTCATGCCGACGCCGACGGCGAGCATGAAGAGAAAGGTGATCCAGAACCCGGTCGGGCTATGGATCAGCGGCAGCCCGACGAAGTTCATGCCGAAAAATCCGGTCACCAGGTTCAGCGGCAGGAAGATCGCCGTCAGCACGGTGAGCGTGCGCATGATGTTGTTGGTGCGGTTGCCCTGCTCGGAGAAGTGCATCTGCACCGCGGTCTCCGATGACGCCTCGAGGCGGCGCACGTGCGAGAGGACGCGCTCGATGTGCTCGAGCACGTCGCGCGAGCGAACGCGCAGCTGCTCGCGTTCGCGGCGCGCGCCGTCGCTCTCGGGCTCGGGCCACTCCTCGAGCGCGTCGAGCCATTCGACGAGAGCGGCGCGCTGGTCCTCGCAGGTGTCCTCGAGCAGGTGGAGGGCGTTGCGCGAATCGAGCAGCAACCGCCAGCCGCCGCCGCCGCGTGGGTCGAACAGCTGCTCCTGCAACTCGTCGAGCTGCTTGGTGAGCAGCTTTCTCAGCTCGAGGTAGCTGTCGACCATGTAGTTGACCATGCGCAGCATCAGGTCGGCGGGGCCGGTCGGCATGCGCGCGCTCGCGCGGCCCTCGGCGCTGCCGCCGGTCTGGTTCTGCAGCCGGTGGGCGAAGAACTCGCGCACCTGGCAGTCGGTCGGATGGACGCTCAGCAGGAAGCGGTCGAAGACGACGAAGCCGACCGGGCTGGTGTCGATCATGTCGATCGCGCTCTGGCGACCCGCCGACGGCGGCCCGTCGGCGTCGATCGTGGCCGTCGCGCCGGCCGCCAGGCGTCGAAAGACGAGGATGTCGTACGCCGATGTGTAGTCGAACCGCGACGGCAGCTGGCGGTTGACGAGGTCGGCGATGTGCAGCTCGAACAGCTGCGCGCCGCTCCAGGAGAGGAGCCTGGCCTGGAGCTCGGCGATCGATTCCTCGAACGCCGAGCGGCTGCAGGCGACCCACAGGTAGCCGTTCGCCGGCAGCGTGTCGGGGAGCGCCTGAAGCTCGGTGAAGTGGTCACCGAAGATGTGGAAGGCGCGCAGCGGCTGCGCCATGGCGCCGGCTGCCGCTACGCGTCGCGGCCGAGCAGGCGCGCCGCGGCGAGCGCGAAGTAGGTGAGGACGCCGTCGGCGCCGGCGCGCCGGAACGCGACGAGCACTTCCATCATCGCCTGGTCGTGGTCGAGCCAGCCGCGCTCGGCGGCCGCCTTCAGCATCGCGTACTCGCCGCTCACCTGGTAGGCGAAGGTCGGGACGCGGAACTCGTCCTTGACGCGACGGACGACGTCGAGATAAGGCAGCCCGGGCTTGACCATCACCATGTCGGCGCCTTCGGCGATGTCGAGCGCGACCTCGCGCAACGCTTCGTCGCTGTTGCCCGGGTCCATCTGGTAGACCTTCTTGTTGCTCTTGCCGAGGTTGACCGCCGAGCCGACGGCGTCACGAAACGGTCCGTAGAACGCGCTCGCGTACTTGGCGCTGTACGCCATGATCCGGGCGTGGATGTGGCCGGCTTCCTCGAGGCCGGTGCGGATCGCGCCGATGCGGCCGTCCATCATGTCACTCGGCGCGACGATGTCGACTCCGGCCTCGGCCTGCACCAGCGCCTGGCGCACCAGCACCGCGACGGTCTCGTCGTTGACGATGTAGCCGGTGCTGTCGAGCAGGCCGTCCTGGCCGTGGGTGGTGAACGGGTCGAGCGCGACGTCGGTCATGATGCCGAGCTCGGGGAAGCGCTTCTTCAGCTCGCGGACGACGCGCGGCACGAGGCCCTTGTCGTTCAGCGCCTCGCGTCCGTCCTCGCTCTTCAGCGATTGCTCGAGGACCGGAAACAGCGCCATCACCGGAATGCCGAGGCGGACGCACTCCTCGGCGACGGGATACAGGCGATCGAGCGTCACGCGCTGCACGCCGGGCATCGATTGAACGTCCTGGGTGACGTTCTGGCCATCAAGGACGAACACCGGCAGGATGAGGTCGCTCGCGTGGACGCGTGTCTCGCGCACGAGATCGCGGCTCCAGGCTTCGCGGCGAAGGCGCCGCGGGCGGCTCGCGGGGTAGGGCGGCGGCGTCAGCACGGCGCGATTCTAGGCGGCGTTCTCGGCCGCGAGCACGGGGCGGAGGACGCACGCCCGGACCGCGTGTTGCCGTCGACCTCCGCCGATAATCGTGTCGATGGGATATCTCTGGGTCAAGGCGCTGCACATCGTCTTCGTTAGCAGCTGGTTCGCCGGCCTCTTCTACCTGCCGCGGCTGTTCGTCAATCTCGCCACCGTTCCCGCCGACAGCCACGCCGAGCGCGAGCGGCTGCTGGTGATGGCGAGGAAGCTCTATCGCTTCTCCGGCCTGCTGATGGTCGTCGCGATCGCGCTGGGGCTCGTCCTCTGGCTCGGCTACGGCGTCGGCAAGGGGCCGCACAACTACTGGCTGCACGTCAAGATCGCGCTCGTGCTCGTTGCGATCGGCTATCACCACGCCTGCCGCTCGCTGCTACGCAAGTTCGAGGAGTTCGCCAACACGCGCAGCGAGCGCTGGTTCCGGGTCTTCAACGAGACCGCGATCCTTCTCTTCACGGCGATCGTGGTGCTCGTCGTCGTCAAGCCGTTCTGAGCGCCGGACGGCCGGCTGCAGACGATGCCGCGCCACCGCAGCTCCGCCGTCCCGCTCGCCTGGTTGTACGGGGCGCTGATCGTCTACGCGAGCCTGTACCCGTTCGTCGGCTGGCGCGTTCCCGGCGTCGGGCCGCTCGACTTCCTGCTTCTCGGCTGGCCGCGCTATTGGACCTGGTTCGACATCATTTCGAACCTGCTCGGCTATCTGCCGTTCGGCTTCCTGCTCTTCGTCGCACTGATCCGCGGCGGCTGGCGCGCCGGTGCCGCCGCGGCGATCGCGTGCGCCGGCGGCACTCTCTTGTCGCTGACGATGGAAGTGCTGCAGAACTACCTGCCGCACCGCGTTTCGTCGAACGTCGACCTCGTCCTCAACACGCTGGGCACTGCCCTCGGCGTCGCCATCGGCGTCGCGCTCCACGGGCACGGTGGCATCGCCCGCTGGCAGAAGCTGCGCGACCGCTGGCTCGTCGCGCGCAGCGCCGGCGGCCTGGCACTGCTCCTGCTCTGGCCGGTGGGCCTGCTGTTTCCGACCGCAGTGCCGTTCGGCCTCGGCCACATCGTCGGCCGGATCCAGCCGCTCGTCGTCGAGCTCCTGCGCGACACGCCGATGGCCGCGTGGACCGCGGGCTGGGCGGTTGCGGGCGTGCCGGCGAACGCTCCGGTCGATGCGGCAGCGCATGCGCTCTCTGCGTCAAGCGAGCTCGCGATCATCGTCCTCGGCTTGCTCGCGCCGTGCCTGATCGCGTTCACGATCGCCGTCCCGGGCTGGCGTCGCGTCGTCCTCGCCCTCGGCGCCGCGCTCGTCGGCACCGCGACGACGACGCTGTCGACCGCGCTCAACTTCGGCCCAAGCCACGCGCTCGCGTGGAGCACGCAGCAGGCGCTCGAGGCACTCGCCATCGGCACCGGTGCGTCGATGCTGCTGAGCCTGGTGCCGCGCCGCGTCGCCGCCGGGTTCGGCCTGATCGCCCTGACCGCGCTCGTCATGCTCGTCTCGCAGGCGCCTGCCGATCCCTACTTCACCCAGAGCCTGCAAGGCTGGGAGCAGGGTCGCTTCATCCGCTTCCACGGCGCCGCTCAATGGGTCGGCTGGGTCTGGCCGTACGCCGGGTTGACCTACTTGCTGGCGCGGCTGGCTGCGCGCGAGCCGCCGACCTGAGCGCGCCTAGTCTTCGCGCGCGGTTGCGGCGTCGCGGCGGCATCGCGCAGCGCGGCGTCGATCAGCGCGTCGGCCATCCACAACGCGATCCGCTCGACCTCGCGATCGGCCAAGCCCCAGATGTCCTTCAGCACCATGTAGGGCTCGATGCCGTAGACGACCGAGAGCGCGCGGTGCAGCCGATCGTGCACGGCGGCGGGCAGGGTCGTCGCAAGGGGAGCGATCGCGTGCTCGAGGATGCGGACGCGATGGCCGCGCCGGTACGGCTCCTCCTCGAGCAGGCCGGCGCGCTCGAGCGCCCACTGCTCGAGCGCGAGCTGTGCCGCGGCGCGCATCTGCGGCTGGAATTCCTGGAAGCGCGGGAAGGTCTGCGCGAACAGCTCGTGGATGCGGGCGCGCCCGTCGACCTCTTTCGACGCGAACGCGCGCACCGGCCCGAGCGACGCGTCGACGACCGCGGTGACAAGGGCGCCGCGGCTCGGGAAGTAGCGATAGGTCGTCGCCCGCGAGACGTTCGATCGCATCGCCACCTCGGCCAGCGACGGCACGTGGCCGTCCTGGCGGATCAGCGCCATCGCGGTGTCGAGCAGCAGGCGAAACGTCGCCGCCTTGACGCCGCGCGCGGGCGGCACGGGTGGCTCGGTGAGCTTATGCTTGAGGCGAACCATGCGGGTTTGTACGGAGCAGCGAGAGCGCAGTTGCGCTTGTGACGGCGCGAGACCGGCCTCTATGATGCGACGATCACGATTTGAGACGCAAGTCCCAAACTGAACCCAGGATCTCGCGGCAGCCGGGACGCTCCCGTGCCGACCGCCGGACACAACCGGGACAAATTCGATGCGGATCGCCAGCTGGAGCTGGGGCGGCCGACCTCACGTCGGCACGATCTCGCCATCGGGGCGCGAGGCGACGCCTCTGGCCGTGGTCGACCCGGCGCGCGGCGCGCTCGGCCTGATCGAGGCGCTCGCCCGTGGCGAGCCGCTGCCGCCTCCCGCCGCGGCACGCCTTCCGATCGAGGCGGTCGAGCTGCGCGCGCCGCTGCCGCGGCCGCTGCGCAACATCTTCTGCGTTGGCCGCAACTACCGCGCCCACGCCGTCGAGCTCGCCGAGAGCGTCTTTCGCGCCAGCCTGCCGGTCGAGGACGCGTGGCCGATCGTCTTCAGCAAGCTGCCCGAGTGCGTGATCGGGCCACACGACCCGGTGCGGCTGCCCGGCGCCGCGATCACGAGTCAGATCGACTACGAGAGCGAGCTCGCGGTCGTCATCGGCCGCGGCGGCCGCGACATTCCACGCGCCCGGGCGATGGACCACGTGTTCGGTTATACCGTCGTCAACGACGTGAGCGCGCGCGACGTGCAGGTTCGCCACCAGCAGTGGGACCTCGGCAAGAGCTTCGACACCTTCTGCCCGATGGGTCCGTGGATCACGACCGCCGACGAGATGGACGGTCGCGCGACGCGCGTGCGCGGCTGGGTCAACGGCGAGCTGCGCCAGGACGGCCTTACCAAGGACATGATCTTCGATCTGCCGACGCTGATCGAGACCTGCTCGCGCGGCATCACGCTCTACCCCGGCGACGTCATCGCCACCGGCACGCCGTCGGGCGTCGGCATGGGCTTTACGCCGCCCCGCTGGCTCGGCTCCGGCGACGTCGTCAGGATCGAGATCGACGGCCTCGGCGCGATCGAGAACCGTTTCCAATGACGCTGCATATCATCGACCGCGTGGTCGTCGAGGAAGAGGGCGAGGGCGACGCCGTCGTCTGCGTGCATGGGCTCGGCGGCAGCACCAACACCTTCTCGCCGCTGATGGCCACGCTCGCGCGCCAGCGCGTGCTTCGCGTCGACATGCCCGGCAGCGCCCGCTCGACGCGCGTCGAAGGTCCGCTCACGATCGCGCGCTTCGTCGACACCCTGGTGTCGATCTGCAACCGCCTCAACGTCGCGCGTGCGCACTGGATCGGCCACTCGCTCGGCACGATCGTCTGCCAGCACCTCGCCGTGAGCGCGCCCAAGCTGGTGAAGAGCATTGCCTTGTTCGGACCGCTGATGGCGCCACCCGAGGCGGCGCGGACGGCGATCCGCGCGCGCGCCGCGAAGGCGCGCGCCGAAGGCACGGCTGGCATGCACGAAATCGCGCTCGGCCTCGTCGGCGTCGCGCTCTCGGCCGAGACACGGCAGCGCTCGCCGCTCGCCGTCGCCTTCGTGCGCGAGAGCCTGATGCGCCAGGACCCCGACGGCTACGCCCGCACCTGCGACGCGCTCGCCGAGGCCGAGCCGGCGGCGGTCGAGCGGATCGAAGCGCCGGTGCTGCTCGTCACCGGCGACGAGGACGGCGTCGCACCGCCGCAGCAGGTGCGTTCGTTCGCCGAGAAGCTGCACCGCGCGAAGAGCGCCCGCGTCGCCGTCCTGCCGCGCTGCGGCCACTGGACGCCGATCGAGCGCCCCGACGAGTGCGTGCGCGAGCTGCGCGAGTTCCTCGCAACGGTGCGCTGACGCGAGCCGCGCGACCAGGAGTTGCCATGGCCGATATCCATTACACCAACGTTCGCATCTTCGACGGCGGCGGCGAAGCGCCGTTCATGGGCGAGGTGCTCGTCCAGGGCGACCGCGTCGCGCGCGTCGTTCGCAGCGGCCAAGGCATTCGCAGCGCCCCCGTCGGCGGCGCGCAGGTCGTCGACGGCGCCGGTGCGTTCCTGATGCCCGGGATGATCGAGGCGCACACGCATTTCTCGTGGAACGACCAGCCGTCGCTCGACGCGATCCAGCGCATGCCGCCCGAGGAGCACATTCTCTGGTGCGCCGAGGTCGCGAAGCGCTACCTCGACATGGGCTGGACGAGCTGCGTCGGCGCCGCGGCGGCCAAGCCGCGCCTCGACGTCGTCATCAGGAACGCCATCAACGACGGCACCATCGTCGGCCCGCGCTACCTGGCGGCGAGCCAGGAGATCACGGTCCCTGGCGGCCTCGGCGACACGACCCAGCCGCATCTGCCGCAGCCCGAATTCGCGTTCGGCGCGATCGTCAGCGGTCCCGAGGAGATGCGCCGGTGCGTGCGCATGTTCGCCAAGTACGGCGTCGACTCGCTCAAGATCAACCTCTCGGGTGAATCGATCACCGGCATGCCGAGCGACATGTGCCAGTTCACCGACGCCGAGATCGCGACCTGCGTCGAGGAGGCCAAGGCGTGGGGCAAGCGGGTCGCCGCGCACGCGCGCTCGTGCAACTCGATCAAGCGCTGCGTCCGCCACGGCATCGAGGTGATCTACCACGCCAGCTTCACCGACAGCGAGACGCTCGACCTGCTCGAAGCGCACAAGATGGAGCACTTCATCGCGCCCGGGCTGGCGTGGCTCATCAATACATGCCACCACGCAAGCGAGTGGGGCCTGACCCCCGAGATGACGAAGAAGATGGGTTATCACCGCGAGCTCGAGGCGGCGGTCGAGACGATGAAGGCGCTGCGCAAGCGCGGCGTTCGCATCCTGCCCGGTGGCGACTACGGCTTCGCCTGGACACCGCACGGCACCAACGCCAAGGACCTCGAATACTTCGTCAAGGTGGTCGGCATGAGCACGATGGAGGCGCTCCTCTCGGCGACCGCGTGGGGCGGGCCGATGATGAAGCAGGGCAAGTCGCTCGGCTACGTGCGCGAGGGCTGCTACGCCGACCTGCTGCTGATCGACGGCGATCCGCTCGCCGACATCACGATCCTGCAGGACAAGGCGCGCATCCTGTCGGTGATGAAGGGCGGCGAGTTCCACCGCGCGCCGCCGCTCCGCTCGGCACGGACGACGCGCTGGGCCGCCTAAGGAGAACGCCATGGACAACAGTACCCTGTTCACCAACGTCCGCATCCTCGACGGCAGCGGAGCGATGCCGTACGCCGGCAGCGTCCTCGTCCAGGGCAAACGGATCCGCACCGTCGGCCGCTCGTGCGCCGCGCTGGCGCCGAGCGGCGCCACCGTCATCGACGGCGCCGGCGCGACGCTGATGCCGGGCATGTGCGAGGCGCACACGCATTTCTCGTGGAACGACGCGGCGACGCTCGCCGGCATCCAGACCATGCCCCTCGAGGAGCATGTGCTGTGGTGCGCCAAGATCGCCAGGCGGTATCTCGAGGCCGGCTGGACCTCCTGCGTCGGCGCCGCCTGCGCCAAGCCGCGTCTCGACGTCGTCACCCGCAACGCCATCAACTCGGGCCAGATTCCCGGCCCGCGCTACCTCGCTGCCAGCCAGGAGATCACGGTGCCGGGAGGCCTTGGCGACGAGACCCTGCCGCACCTGCCGTTCCCCGAGTTCAGCTTCGGCGTCAACGTCAATTCGCCCGACGAGATGAGGAAGGCGGTGCGGATGTTCCTCAAGTACGGCGTCGACTCGATCAAGCTCAACCTCTCGGGCGACAACTTCACGCCGGATTCGCCGTCCGAGACGACCTGGATGAGCGATGCCGAGGTCGCCGCGGCGATGGACGAAGTGCGGGTGCGCGGCAAGCGCGGCACCTCGCACGCACGCTCCGCCGCTTCGGTGAAGCAGTCGCTGCGCCATGGCATCGACGTCATCTACCACGCGAGCTACAGCGACAGCGAGTCGCTGGACATGCTCGAAGCGGCCAAGGACCGCATCTTCGTCGCTCCCGGCATCGCCATCCTGCTGGCGATGCTGTACGAGGCCGAGCCGTGGGGCGTCAGCCACGCCAAGGCGGTGGCGATGGGCTACCTGCACGAGTGGGAGGCAGCCCAGGAGTCGCTGCGGGCGATGCACAAGCGCGGCATCCGCATCCTGCCCGGCGGCGACTACGGCTTCGCGATGACGCCACACTGCCAGAACGCGCGCGACCTCGAGTTCTTCGTCAAGTACCTCGGCTTCACGCCGATGGAGGCAATCCGATCGGCGACGCTCTACGGCGGCCAGATCATGATGAAGGAAAACGAGCTGGGCGTGGTCAAGGAAGGCTTCCTCGCCGACCTGCTGCTGGTCGACGGCGACCCGCTCGCCAACCTCGCGATCCTGCGCGACCCGAAACGAATCCTGGCGGTGATGAAGGACGGCACGTTCGCGAAGGCGCCCGACATCGCCTCCGAGCGGCGCTGGGAGCACGCCGCGTGAACGAGCGCCGCAAGAAGATCGCGCTCTGGCTCCTGTTCGCAGGGCCGATCGCCGTCTTCTCGGTCTGGGCGATCGCCGACAACGCGCCGCTCTACTTCAAGACGCTGCTCAACGGCCTGACGCTCGCCTCGCTCTATTTCCTGGTCGCGAGCGGTTTCACGCTGGTGTTCGGCCTGATGCGAAACGTCAATCTCGCGCACGGCTCGCTCTACCTGCTCGGCGCCTACGTCGGCTGGATCGTCGGCGAGAACACCGGCTCATGGCTGCTCGCCGTGGCGGCGGGCTTTCTCTCGGCCGCGGTGGTCGGCCTGCTGATGCAGGTGTTCATCTTCCGCTTCATGGAAGGGCAGGACCTGCGCCAGACGCTGGTCACGATCGGCCTTTCGATCGTCTTTGCCGACCTGATGCTGTGGGGCTTCGGCGGCGAGATCTATGCCTTCGATCCGCCGCCGCTGATCTACGGCTCGACCGTGCTGCCGGTGGTCGAGAAGTTCCCTACCTACCGCATCGCGGTGCTGCTTGCCGCGATCGTGATCGGCGTTGGCCTGTGGACCTTTCTCGCCAAGACGCGGGTGGGGATGATGATTCGCGCCGGGGTCGACGACCGCGGCATGCTTGCCGCCTCCGGTGTCAACGTCCAGCTCGTCTTCGCGCTGACGTTCGCGATCGGCGCCGGGCTCGCCGGGCTCGCCGGGGTCGTCGGCGGTACCGCGCTCTCGATCTCGCCCGGCGAGGACACGCGCTATCTGCTCGCCTCGCTCGTCGTCGTCATCGTCGGCGGCATGGGCAGCGTCGTCGGCGCGTCGATCGGCGCCTTGCTGATCGGCCTCGCCGAGCAGTTCGGCCTCGCCTACGCGCCGACCTACAGCGTCGTCTTCACGTTCGTGATCATGGTCGTCGCGCTCGCGTTCCGGCCGCGCGGAATCATGGGCAAACCGGCATGAGCGCGGCGCAGTGGCGGCGGGCGATGAATTCGGTGGCGACCGCGGCGGCGCCGACGCTGGCGCCACCGGCACCGCGCCCGCGAGTTCCGACCGCTCCGACCGCGCCGGGCGAGCCGGTCGCGGCGCCCGCCTGGCTCGCGCGCTGGGCGGCGCGCATCCGGCCGCGTCACGTCATCGTCCTTGTTGCGCTGCTGCTCTACCCTTTCGTCGCCTCGCCGTTCTTCACCTACCAAATTGGCGCGCAGGCGCTCGCCCTCGGCCTGATCGCGCTCTCGCTGACCTTCCTCGGCGGCTACGGCGGCATGGTCTCGCTCGCACAGATGACGGTCGCCGGATTCGCCGGCTACCTGGTCGCGATCCTCGGCACCAGCAGCTTCGCGCCGATCAGCCTCGGCTGGCCGTGGTGGCTCGCGGTCGCGTTCGCGCTTCTCGGCGCGATCGTCTTCGCGGCGGCGGTCGGCTGGCTCTCGGTGCGCACCGAGGGCATCTACACGATCATGATCACGCTCGCGATCGGCGTCGCCTTCTTCTATCTCGCGCAGCAGAACTACACCGTCTTCAACGGCTTCCAGGGCTTCAGCAAGATCGGTGCGCCGGAGCTGTTCGGCGTCGACTTCCGCGAGCCGATGCCGTTCTACTTCGTCACCCTCGCGTGCGCGCTCGCCGGCTACTTCGTCGTCCGCCACCTCGTTCGGGCGCCGTTCGGGATCGCCTTGCAGGGCATCCGCGACAACCCGCGCCGCATGGCCTCGCTCGGCTATGACGTCACCGCGCACCGCGTCGCCGCGTACGCGGTCTCGGGGCTGCTCGCTGCGGTCGGCGGCGTGCTGATGATCTGGTACAACGGCCGCATCTCGCCCGGCACCGTCAACCTCGGCGCGATGATCTCGATCCTCGTCATCGCCGTGCTCGGCGGCATGAAGCACCCGATCGGCGCATTCATCGGCGCAGTCGTCTATGTGCTGCTGCAGAACTTCGCGGTCGACCTGTTCGTCCGTGAGCGCTTCAACCTCGTGATCGGTGGCGGCTTCCTCGTCATCGTCCTGTTTTCCCCCGACGGGCTGCTCGGGCTGTGGGCGAAGCTGCGCTCCAGCCTGATCAAGACCCAGACTTCCCACCAGAAAAGGAGACAACCGTGAACGCTACGAAGAGAAGAGTCTGGCTGCGCAGCGCCGTCGGCGCCGCTGCCGCCGCGGCGCTGATGGGCTCGGCCTGGGGCCAGGAGACGCTCAAGATCGGCCTGCTCACCAATCTCGAGGGCCCGTTCGCCGTGCCCGGGCAGGACGGCTTCCGGGGTGCCGACATGGCGCTGAAGGAAAAGAACGGGATGGCAGGCGGCAAGAAGATCGAGTTCGTCAAGCTTTCGTCCGACGCGACGCCCGACAAGGCCGTCGCGCAGACGAGAAAGGCGGTCGAGCAGGACAAGGTGCCGATCATGATCGGCCCGCTCTCGGGCGACGAAGGGATCGCTGTCAAGAACTACGCCAAGACCAAGCCCGACGTCACCTTCATCAACGGCTCGTCGGGCGCGCAGGCGGCGACGCTGGGTGATCCGGCACCGAACTTCTACCGCTTCAACACCGAGGGCGCGCAGTGGATGGTGGGGCTCGGCGAGCACGCGCTTTCCAAGGGCTACAAGAGGGTCTTCCTCGTCGCCGAGGACTACGGCTTTCCGTATTCGCAGGTGCAGGGCTTCATGGCGAGCTACTGCGCCAAGGGCGGCAAGGTCGTCGACAAGGCGTGGGTGCCGCTCGGCACCAAGGACTACGCCTCGGTGGTCGCGAAGATTCCGAAGGACATCGACGCGGTGCTCGTCGTCCTCGGCGGCGCGGACGCGGTGAACTTCCTCAACCAGTACGAGCAGGCCGGCGGCAACAAGCCGATGATCGGTGGCTCGATCACGGTCGACCAGACGGTGCTCAACTACAAGGGCAAGCGTCGCGAGTCGCTGCTCGGCACCGCATCTGCCGGGCCAATGGCCGATTCGATCGACACGCCAGAGTGGAAGAAGTTCGTCGCCGACTACAAGGCGCAGTTCAAGGATGGCTTCCCGAGCCCGTCGCTGTTCGCCTACCTGTACTACATCAACACCCGGGCGACGCTCGAGGCGCTCGATGCGGTCAAGGGTGACCTCTCGAACGGCCAGAAGGCGTACCGCGCGGCGCTGCAGAAGACCGACTTCAAGGGTCCGGCGGGAGAGGTCAAGATCGACGCCAACCGCAACGGCGTTGGCACGACGTACATCACCGAGGTGACGAAGGCGCCGGACGGCTCGTTCTACAACAAGGTCGTCAAGACCGTGCCCAACATCACGCAGACGCTCGGCTTGTCCGAGGCCGACTTCAAGAAGATGGGCCTCGGCTCGCGTGACGTTCCCGACTGCCGCAAGTAGGCAGCAAAGCGCCACGGCGATGGCATCGATCTCGTCGCTTCGCCCGCGCGACCGCGAAAGCGGGCCGCGGGGGCGGCGCGGCGCGTCCGCCCACCCGGGCAGCGCGCTGCTGTCGGGCGACGCGCTGCAGCTCGAAGGCGTGACGCGCACCTTCGGCGCATTGCGCGCCGTCGACGACGTCACGCTCTCGGTCGCTGCTGGCGAGAAGGCGGCGATCCTCGGCTCCAACGGCGCCGGCAAGACGACGCTCTTCAACGCCATCAGCGGTGACTTCCCGCCCACGGCCGGGCGAATTCTTTTCTTCGGCGAAGACATCACGGCGCTGCCGCCGCACGAGCGGATCCGGAAGGGCTTGCGCCGCACCTACCAGTCTTCGCTGCTGTTTCGCGACCTCACCGTGCGCGACAACCTGTTCCTCGCCGTGCGCGGCGTCGCCAGCGGCCGCTTCAGCTTCCGCCGCGCCGGC
>DATAYY010000106.1:0-41694 GCA_036272325.1 Caldimonas sp.
GTGCGCGACAAGCGCCCGGCGGCGGCGTCAGCGGCCGCCGCGCCGCGCGCCTCTTCCGGCGGCACGATGCCATCGCACATGCCGGCGTCGCCCGACTGACGGCCTCAGTCCTCGTAGCTCGCCACTGGCGGGCACGAGCACGCGAGGTTGCGGTCGCCCCAGACGTTGTCGACCCGGCCGACCGGCGACCAGTACTTGTCGTCGCGCAGCGTCGCCTTCGGGTACGCCGCGTCCTCGCGCGTGTACGCGTGCGGCCACTCGGCGACCAGCAGTGCCGCCGCGGTGTGCGGTGCGGCCTTGAGCGGGTTGTCATCGCGCGGCCAGGCGCCGCTCTCGATCTTGGCGATCTCGGCGCGGATCGCGATCATCGCGTCGCAGAAGCGGTCGAGCTCGGCGAGCGACTCGCTCTCGGTCGGCTCGACCATCAGCGTGCCGGCGACCGGGAAGCTCAGCGTCGGTGCGTGAAAGCCATAGTCGATCAGCCGCTTGGCGACGTCCTCGGCGCTGATGCCCGGGGCCCCGCTCTCGCCGCCGGTCGACTCCTTCAGCGGCCGCAAATCGAGGATGCATTCGTGAGCGACGCCGCCACCGCGGATGCCGGCGACGTTGCCGCTGTAGTGCAACTCGTAGTGGTCCGAGAGGCGGGCGGCGATGTAGTTGGCGTTGAGGATCGCGGTCTCGGTCGCGGCGCGCAGACCGGCCTCGCCCATCATGCGGATGTACATCCAGCTGATCGGCAGCACGCCGGCGTTGCCGAGCGGCGCCGCCGACACGGCACCGACACCGCCCGCGCTCGTGGCCGCCACGCCGCCGCTGGCGTGGCCGGGCAGGAAGGGGACCAGGTCGGCGGCGACGCAGACCGGGCCGACGCCAGGCCCCCCGCCGCCGTGCGGAATGCAGAAGGTCTTGTGCAGGTTGAGGTGGCTGACGTCGCCGCCGAACTCGCCCGGCGCGGCGACGCCGACCAGCGCGTTCATGTTGGCGCCGTCGACGTAGACGCGGCCGCCGTGCCGATGAACGATCGCGCACAGCTCGCGAACGCGCGCTTCGAACACGCCGTAGGTCGACGGGTAGGTGATCATCACGCACGCCAGCCGCTCGGCATGCTGCTTGCACTTGCTCTCGAGGTCGGAGAGGTCGACGTTGCCGTCGGCGTCGCACTTCGTGACGACGACCTGCAAGCCTGCCATCTGCGCGCTCGCCGGATTCGTGCCGTGCGCCGACTCGGGGATCAGGCAGATCGTTCGCGCCGCGTCGCCGCGCGACGCGTGCCAGGCGCGGATCGCCAACAGCCCCGCGTACTCGCCTTGCGAGCCGGCGTTGGGCTGCAGGCTGATGCCGGCGTAGCCGGTCGCTTCGCCGAGCCACGCTTCGAGCTGGCGTCGCAGCGTGTCGTAGCCGGCGCGCTGGTCGGCGGGCGCGAACGGATGGATGTTCGCGAACTCGGGCCAACTGATCGGCGTCATCTCGCTGGTCGCGTTCAGCTTCATCGTGCACGAGCCGAGCGGGATCATCGAGCGGTCAAGCGCGAGGTCCTTGTCGGCGAGGCGGCGCAGGTAGCGCAGCATCGCGGTCTCGCTGTGATGGCGGTTGAAGATCGGGTGGCTGAGGAACGACGACGTGCGCCGGAGATGTTCGGGGATCATCGGCGCGATGCCGCGCTCGAAGGCGGCGACGTCGGGCAGCGCCTGGCCGTCGTCGGCAAACACGCGCCAGAGGGCGACGACGTCCTCGCGCGTCGTCGTCTCGTCGAGGGCGATGCCGAGCATCGTGTCGCCCCATTCCGGATAGCGGCGCAGGTTCATCCCGGCAGCGACCGCGCGACCCGCGAGCTCTGCGGTCGCGGCACCGGTGTCGATCGTCAGCGTGTCGAACGCGGTCGCGCTGCGCACCTTGCAGCCGAGCCGGCGCAAGCCCTCGGCGAGCACCGCCGTGTAGGCAGCGACGCGTTCGGCGATCCGCTTCAGCCCTGCCGGCCCGTGGTAGACCGCGTACATGCTCGCGACGACCGCAGGCAGGACCTGCGCGGTGCAGATGTTCGACGTCGCGCGCTCGCGCCGGATGTGCTGCTCGCGTGTCTGCAGCGCGAGCCGGTACGCCGTGTCGCCCTGCGCATCGACGCTGACGCCTACCAGCCGCCCCGGCAGGCCGCGTTTGTAGTCGTCGCGGCACGCGAGGTAGCCGGCGTGCGGGCCGCCGCAGCCCATCGGCATGCCGAACCGCTGCGTCGTCCCGCACGCGATGTCGGCGCCGAGCTCGCCGGGCGGCGTGACGAGCGTCAGCGCGAGCAGGTCGGCGGCGATGATGAACGCCGCGCCGTACGCGTGGATGCGCGGCGCATCCGCGCGCAGGTCGTGCAGCGCGCCGCTGGTCGCCGGCCACTGCGCGAGGACGGCGAAATAGTCGCCGCCTTCGAGCAGGTTCGACCACTCCTCGGCCGAGTCGGCGAGGACGACGCTGAGCCCAAGCGGCTCGGCGCGCGTCCGGATGACCTCGATCGTTTGCGGATGCGCGTCGCCGGCGACGACGATGACGTCACTCTTGCACTTCACGCTGCGCCGGGCGAGCGTCATCGCTTCGGCGGCTGCGGTCGCCTCGTCGAGCATCGACGCGTTGGCGATCGCCATCCCGGTCAGGTCGCAGACCATGGTCTGGAAGTTGACGAGCGCTTCGAGCCGGCCCTGCGAGATCTCCGCCTGGTACGGCGTGTACGCCGTGTACCAGGCCGGGCTTTCGAGGACGTTGCGCAGGATGACGCCGGGCGTGTGCGTGCCGTGGTAACCCTGGCCGATGAAGCTCTTCAACACCCGGTTCTGCGCCGCGATCGCACGCAGCTCGGCGAGCGCCTCGCCTTCGCCGGCGGGCGCCGGCAGGCGCATCGGCGCCGGCCGCGCGATCGCTGCCGGAACGAGCTGCTCGATGAGGGACCGGCGCGATGCGGCGCCGATCACCGACAGCATGTGCGCTTCGTCGATGCTGTCGATGCCGATGTGGCGGGGGATGAACTCGCCGCCGGGCTCAAGCTCGGCGAGGGGCTTCGGGGCAGACAGGAGCATCGCAGTCCTCGCGCGGGGCGCCTCAGGAGTTCTTGACCAGCTCGTCGTAGGCGGCGCGGTCCATCAGCGCCGCCGTCTCGGCGGGATCGCTCAAGCGGACCTTGAAGAACCAGCCGGACGCCTGCGGATCGCTGTTGGCGAGCGACGGATCCGCGCGAAGTGCCTCGTTGACCTCGACGACCTCGCCGCCGGCAGGCATGAACAGATCGGCGGCCGCCTTCACCGACTCGACCACGCCGGCGACGTCGCCCTTCCTGAACGTCGTGCCGACCGCCGGCAGCTCGACGAAGACGACGTCGCCGAGCGCATCCTGCGCATGCGTCGTGATGCCGACGGTCGCGGTCGCACCATCGCCGGTGTCGATCCATTCGTGGTCGGGGGTGAAGAAGACGGCCATGGTGATTCCTCTCAGGTCGGGTTCGAAGCGGGTTGCGGACGTCAGCCGCGGAAGTAGCGGTGCGGCGCGAACGGCAGCGCCGCGACCTGCATCGGCTGGCGCTTGCCGCGCACGTCCGCATCGAGCAGGGCGCCGGGGGTCGCGAGCGTGGTCGGAACATAGGCCAGTGCGATCGGCCTGCCGACCGTCGGCCCGACCGTGCCGCTGGTGACGCGGCCGATCGTCACGCCGGCGGCGTCGACGATCGGCGCGGCTTCGCGCACCGGCGCCCGCTCGAGGCCGAGCAGGCCGACGCGCTTTCGCTCGGGGGCGTGGGCGAGCTGGCGCGCGATCGTCGTTGCGCCCGGATAGCCACCTGCGCGCTCGCCGCCCGGCCGGCGCACCTTCTGGATCGCCCATGCGAGTGCTGCCTCGATCGGCGTCGTCGTCGTGTCGATGTCGTGGCCGTAGAGGCACAGGCCCGCCTCCAGGCGCAAGGTGTCGCGCGCGCCGAGGCCCGCGGGCTGCACCTCGGGCTCGGCGAGCAGGGTGCGCGCGAGTGCTTCGGCCGTGTCGCCGGCGACCGAGATCTCGAAGCCGTCCTCGCCGGTGTACCCGGAGCGCGTCGCGAAGACGTCGATGCCAGCGATCTTCGCCGCGGCGCCGGTCATGAAGGTGAGCGACGCGAGCGAGGGTGAAAGCCGCGCGATCACGGTCGCTGCCGCCGGTCCTTGCAGCGCCAGCAAGGCCCGATCCGGCATCGGCTCGATCGCGCAGCGGCTGGCGATCGTCGCGCGCAGGTGGGCGATGTCGGCCGCCTTGCAGCCGGCGTTGACGACGAGGAAGAGATGGTCGGCGCGCATAGTCACCATCAGGTCGTCGAGGATGCCGCCGGCATCGTTGGTGAAGAGCGCATAGCGCTGCCTGCCTTCGGCAAGGCCGACGATGTCGACCGGCACCAGCGTCTCGAGCGCCGCCGCCGCGTCGGCGCCGACCAGGCGCAGCTGGCCCATGTGCGAAACATCGAACAGCACCGCCGCTTCGCGGCAATGGCGATGCTCGGCGAGGATTCCCCCCGGGTACGAGACCGGCATCTCGTAGCCTGCGAACGGCACCATCCTGGCGCCGAGCGCGACGTGCAGCGCATGCAGGGGCGTGCGTTGCAGCGCCGCTGAAGGATTCGGGTCGGACATCGGCCAGCTCCGGAGCACGTTCGTTGCCGCCGGGCTCATGCCAAGCGGGATGACTGCCCCTGCTGTCCGCTCTACCTGAGAGATTGGCAGCGCCGCGAACGACGCTGCTTGCCCCTTCGGTGGGCCCGCTCGCGACGGGCCTCTCTCCAGCGAGGACGCCTGCAAGCAGGCGTTTGCCAGTCCCTGTTGCCTGAGCGTTCGACCGGATGGTCTGCGCCTTCGGCGGCTCCGCGCGAACGAAGCTCTCTCCTGGCGCAGCCAGTTTAGCAGCGGCGTTGGGCCCGGATAATCGCGCGATGACGAGCGCCGGGGAATGGCTGCGGATCGAGTCGCTCGATCTGGAGGCGCAAGGTGTCGCCCGCAACGCGGACGGCAAGGTCGTCTTCGTCGAGGATGCGCTGCCGGGCGAGGAGGTGCGCGTCGCGGTCAAGCGCAGCAAGCAGGCATGGGAGCGGGCGTCGCTGGTCGAGCT
Organism: Caldimonas sp.; assembly: GCA_036272325.1. GTDB lineage: Bacteria > Pseudomonadota > Gammaproteobacteria > Burkholderiales > Burkholderiaceae_C > Schlegelella_A. The sequence continues at coordinate 5,098 of DATAYY010000106.1, forward strand.
GCGCAGCGCTAGCGCGCAGCGCGTCGTTCCGCGCTGCCCGCATTTCGGCGTCTGCGGCGGCTGCAAGATGCAGCACCTCGACGTCGCCGCGCAGGTCGCCATCAAGCAGCGCTCGCTCGAGGACGCGCTCGGCCATCTCGGCAAGGTGCGTCCCGAGCGCATGCTGCGGCCGATGCAAGGGCCCGACTGGCGCTATCGGCAGCGGGCGCGGCTCTCGGTCCGCCACGTCGTCAAGAAAGGGGTGGTGCTGGTCGGATTCCACGAGCGCAAGTCGAGCTTCGTCGCCGACATCGCGAGCTGCGAGGTCCTGCCGCGTCACGTCAGCGAGCTGCTGCTACCGCTGCGCGCGCTGATCGGCGCGATGGCGACGCGCGATCGCCTGCCGCAGATCGAGCTTGCCGTCGGTGACGCGGTCACCGCGCTCGTGCTGCGCCATCTCGAGCCGTTGCCGGAGAGCGATCTCGCCTTGCTGCGCGAATTCGCGCGCGAGCACGGCGTCGAGTGGTGGCTGCAGCCAAAAGGGCCGGACTCGGCACAGCCGCTCGACGGCGGGGTCTCGGAGCTCTCGTACCGTTTGGTCGAGTTCGGCCTGACGATGCCGTTTCGACCGACCGACTTCACGCAGGTCAACCACGCGATCAACGAGTCGCTGGTGGCGCGGGCGCTCGGCCTGCTCGCGGCGCAGAGGAGCGACGTCGTCATCGACTGGTTCTGCGGCCTCGGCAACTTCACCCTGCCGATCGCGACCTGTGCCGCGCGTGTGCTCGGCATCGAAGGCAGCCGGGCGCTGGTCGAGCGTGCCGCGGCCGCCGCCGCTGCGAACGGCCTCGCCGGGACGACGCGATTCGTCGCCCAGGACCTGTTCACGATCGACGCCGTCGGCCTGGCAGCGTATGGCGCCGCGGACCGATGGCTCGTCGATCCGCCGCGCGAAGGCGCATTCGCGATCGTCAAGGCGCTGGTCGACCTGCTCGACGGCGGCGCTGCGTCGGATTGGCAGCCTCCGGAGCGGATCGTCTACGTCAGCTGCAACCCGGCCACGCTGGCGCGCGACGCCGGCCTCCTCGTTCATCGCGGCGGCTATCGATGCGCGATGGCGGGGGTCGTCAACATGTTCCCGCACACGGCGCACGTCGAGAGCATCGCGGTCTTCGATCGCGACCCGGAGGCGGCGGCGTGAGCGGCAGCGTCGCCGTCCCGCTCTGGCTGTTCGTCGCTCTCGTCGCATTCGCTCTCTTGGCCGCGCTCGAGTGGCTCCTGTTACCTGGCGTGCGCTGGTACTTCCGGCGCAAGGTCAGGCGCGTCATGGACGAGATCGGCACGCGCTTCAGCATCGAGCTGCCCGAGTTCAAGCTGACCCGACGCCGCGCCCTGATCGATCGCCTGACGAGCGACGCGCGCGTGCTGGCGGCAGTGCACCGGAACGCCGCCGAGAGCGGAACGCCGCGCGACGTCCTCCTGCAGCGCGTCGATCTCTACGCGCGCGAGATCGTGCCGGCGTTCAACGCCTACGCGTATTTTCGGATCGGCTACTGGCTCGCCAAGACTTTCGCGCGGATGACGTACCGGGTCCGACTCGGTTCGAGCGACGCCGCGGCGCTGGCGGCGGTCGAGCCGGGCTCGACGGTGGTGTTCGTCATGAACCACCGCAGCAACATGGACTATGTCCTCGTCTCGTTCCTCGCCGCCGAGCGCGTCGCGCTCAGCTACGCGGTCGGCGAGTGGGCGCGGATCTGGCCGCTGCAGTCGCTCATCCGGGCGATGGGCGCGTACTTCGTCCGTCGCAATTCTGGCGATCCGCTCTACCGGATGGTCCTCCAGCGATACGTCCAGATGGCGACCGAGGGCGGCGTTCCGCAGGCGATGTATCCCGAAGGCGGGTTGTCCAACGATGGCTGCCTGCGCACTCCGAAGCTCGGCCTGCTCGACTACATGCTGAAAGGCTTTGCCCCCGACGGCGAGCGCGACCTCGTCTTCATCCCGGTCGGCATCAACTACGACCGCGTCCTCGAGGACCGCTCGCTGTTGCGAAAGCTGGATCCGGCCGCGCGCCGCGTCGGTCTGGCGACGACGGCGACCACGACCGCGCGATTCGTCGGTCGTCAACTCGCGCTCGCCGTCCTCGGCCGCCGCTACCGGCACGGCTATGCCTGCGTCAACTTCGGCGCGCCGGTGTCGATGCGGGCGTGGGTCGGCGAGCGCGGTGTCGACTTCCGCTCGCTCGACGACGATGCGCGCCGGCCTGCGGTCGCGGCCGTCGGCCACGCGCTGATGGCGCAGATCGGTCGCATCATTCCGGTCCTGCCGGTGCCGCTGGTCGCGGGCGTCTTGCTGCGCGAGCCCGACCGACCACTCGCCGAGCTCGAGCTGAAGGCGGAAGTGCAGGCGCTGATGGCAAGCGCCGAGGCCGGCGGCGCCCACGTCTACGTCCCGCGCGCCGACCGCGACTACGCGCTCGCCGTGGGCCTGCGCATGCTGAGGCTGCGCAAGCTGGTGCTCGAGCCCGAGGAGGGCCTCTTCGTCGCCAATCCCGACGAGCTGCCTCTGCTTCGCTATTACGCGAACTCGATCGCCCATCTGGACGAGACCGCTGCGTCGAAGGGCGCGGGACAAAGAAAGACGGGGCCAGCGGCCCCGTCGTGATCGCGGCGAAAGCGCCTGGTTCGCGTGGCTCAGTCCCTGCTGCCGGCAAAGCCGAGCAACGAGAGCAGCGCCTGGAAGATGTTGTACAGGTCGAGGTAGATCCTGAGCGTCGCGCTGATGTAGTTGGTCTCGAGTCCGTCGCGGACGGATTTCAGGTCGTAGACGATGAAGGCCGAGAAAATGCCGACCATCAGGACGGCGATCGTGACGAACAGCGCACCCGACTGCACGAACAGGTTCAGCACGATCGCGGCCAGCAGCATGATCGCGCCGATCGACAGGAACTTGCCCATCGTCGATAGGTCGCGCTTGATCATCGTCGACAGCGTCGCCATTGCAAGGAACGCCACGCCGGTACCCGCGAACGCCGTCATCACCAGCATCGCGCCGCCGTCACGACCGAGCACGAAAGCAAGTAGGCGCGACAGCATCAGGCCCATGAAGAACGTGAATGCGAGCAGCACCGGCACGCCGGCGGACGAGTTCTTGGTCTTCTCGATCGCGTAGATGAAGCCGAACGCGCCGACCATGAAGACGATGAAGCTCATGCCGACGCCCATCGAGGCGACGATTCCGGTCGCGACGCCGAGCCAGGCGCCGAGGACGGTCGGCACCATCGACAGCGCGAGCAGCCAGTAGGTATTGCGCAGGACGCGGTTGCGCTGCTCCACGCTCGGGAGTGCGTAACCGGGGTTGACGGTCTGAAGGCTGTCGTCCATGGATCCTCCGAAGGAAAGTAGACGAATGACTGCTTGGCTCTGAGTGTCCGGTGCGATTGTAGTTCCAGGGACGTGCCTGGCCGGCTGCCGGCGATCGGTGCAGTCCGTCGACCGCGGCACCTGCTCAAGATGGCTGCGCGGCGGCGTCTTTCAAGGTCTCTCGCGGCGTCGTGGACAAACGTTCTACGCCCGGTGGACGCTACAATCGATGTGCTCCAGCCCGTGCGAATCGAGGCTGTTGCGGTCGCCGGCTCGCTGCGCCGGCGGTGTCTTCCGGCCGGCGACTCCGCCGGCTCTGCGCCCGCTTCGGAGTCCCGTGTCCTCGCAACCGCTGCTGCCCGACCACGCCCAGGCCCTCCTGGCCCTCGCCGACGGCACGGTGTTCATGGGCAGGTCGATCGGCGCCGCCGGCGAGACGACCGGCGAGGTCGTTTTCAACACGGCGCTCACCGGCTATCAGGAGATCCTCACCGATCCGAGCTACTGCCGCCAGATCGTCACGTTGACGTATCCGCACATCGGCAGCTATGGCACGAATGCCGAAGACGTCGAGTCGGCGCGTGTGTTCGCTGCCGGGCTCGTCGTCAAGGACGTTCCGGCGCGCGAATCGAACTTTCGCAGCGATGCCTCGCTCGGCGAATATCTGCGCCGTGCGAACACGGTCGGCATCGCCGGCATCGACACGCGCCGCTTGACGCGCCTCCTGCGCAGCGGCGGCGCGCAGAACGGCTGCATCGTTGCGCTTGCGGCCGGCGAGGCAGTGACGCCGGTGGTGACCGAGAGGGCAATCGCGGCAGCGCGAGCGACGCCGAGCATGTCCGGGCTCGACCTCGCCAAGGTGGTGAGCGTGCGCGAGCCCTACGAGTGGAGGGAGACGACGTGGGCGCTCGGCTCCGGCCACGGCCGCCTCGCCGAGCCGCTCCGCCACGTCGTTGCCTACGACTTCGGTGTCAAGTTCAACATCCTGCGCATGATCGCGCAGCGCGGTTGCCGGGTCACGGTCGTGCCGGCGCAGACGCCTGTCGCCGAGGTGCTCGCGCATCGGCCCGACGGCGTCTTTCTCGCCAATGGGCCAGGCGACCCGGAACCCTGCGGCTATGCGATCGCGGCGACGCGCGAGCTCATGGCGCGCGACGTGCCGACCTTCGGCATCTGCCTCGGCCACCAGATCCTGGCGCTCGCCGCCGGCGCGCGCACGTACAAGATGAAGTTCGGTCACCACGGCGCCAACCACCCGGTCAAGGACCTCGACAGCGGCCGCGTCAGCATCACCAGCCAGAACCACGGCTTCGCGGTCGATGCCGCCTCGCTGCCTGCGACGCTCAGGCCGACCCACGTCTCGCTCTTCGACGGCACGCTGCAGGGTCTCGCCCACGTCGCGAAGCCAGCGTTCTGCTTCCAGGGGCATCCCGAAGCGTCGCCTGGGCCGCACGACATCGGCTACCTGTTCGACCGCTTCGTCGCCTTGATGGACGCCGCGCGCGGCGGCGCCGCCGCGATGCATGCGCCGGCGGGGAGCGCACATGCCTAAGCGCACCGACCTGCGCTCGGTCCTGATCATCGGTGCCGGCCCGATCGTCATCGGCCAGGCGTGCGAGTTCGACTACTCCGGCGCCCAGGCGTGCAAGGCGCTGCGCGAGGAGGGCTTTCGCGTCATCCTCGTCAACAGCAATCCGGCGACGATCATGACCGACCCGGAGATGGCCGACGTCACCTACATCGAGCCGATCACCTGGAGCACGGTCGAGAGGATCATCGCGAAGGAGCGGCCCGACGCGGTGCTGCCGACGATGGGCGGCCAGACCGCGCTCAACTGCGCGCTCGAACTGCACCAGCACGGCGTGCTGCAGAAGTACGGCGTCGAGATGATCGGCGCCAACGAGAAGGCGATCGAGAAGGCCGAGGACCGGCTCAAGTTCAAGGACGCGATGACCGGCATCGGCCTCGCCTCGGCGAAGTCGGGAATCGCGCATTCGCTCGAGGAAGCGCTCGCGGTGCAGCGCCGGATCGCCGTCGAGACCGGCGGCAACGGCTTTCCGATGGTCATCCGGCCGAGCTTCACGCTCGGCGGCACCGGCGGCGGCATTGCCTACAACCCGGACGAGTTCGAGGAGATCTGCAAGCGCGGCCTCGACCTCTCGCCGACCAGCGAGCTCCTGATCGAGGAGAGCCTGATCGGCTGGAAGGAGTTCGAGATGGAGGTCGTCCGCGACAAGGCGGACAACTGCATCATCGTTTGCTCGATCGAGAACCTCGATCCGATGGGAATCCACACCGGCGACTCGATCACGGTGGCGCCGGCGCAGACGCTGTCGGACAAGGAATACCAGCTGATGCGCAACGCCTCGATCGCGATCCTGCGCGAGATCGGCGTCGAGACCGGCGGCTCGAACGTGCAGTTCGCGGTCAATCCGAAGGACGGCCGGATGGTCGTCATCGAGATGAACCCGCGCGTCTCGCGCTCGTCGGCGCTGGCGTCGAAGGCGACCGGCTTTCCGATCGCCAAGGTCGCCGCCAAGCTCGCGATCGGCTATACGCTCGACGAGCTGAAGAACGACATCACGGGCGGCGCAACGCCGGCGAGCTTCGAGCCCTCGATCGACTACGTCGTCACCAAGGTGCCGCGGTTCGCGTTCGAGAAGTTTCCCGAGGCCGATTCGCGGCTGACGACACAGATGAAGTCAGTCGGCGAGGTGATGGCGATCGGCCGCACCTTCCAGGAGAGCCTGCAGAAAGCGCTGCGCGGCCTCGAGACCGGAATCGACGGCTTCAGCACGCGTTCGAGCGACCGCGAGGAGATCGTCCAAGAGATCGGCGAGGCCGGCCCGGAGCGGCTGCTCTACGTTGCCGATGCGTTTCGCCTCGGCCTGAGCCTCGACGAGGTCTTCGAGGAGACCGCGATCGATCCGTGGTTCCTGGCCCAGATCGAAGAGATCGTCGCTGCCGAGAGCGCCCTCGACGGCCGCGCGCTTGCGAGCCTGTCGTCGGCGGAGCTTCGCTTCCTGAAGGCGAAGGGCTTTTCCGATCGCCGCCTCGCCCGCCTGCTCCTGGTCGACGAGAACGAGCTGCGCGAACGCCGTCACGCGCTCGGCGTCCGCCCGGTCTACAAGCGCGTCGACACCTGCGCCGCCGAGTTCGCGACCCAGACCGCGTACATGTACTCGAGCTACGACGAGGAATGCGAGGCGCTGCCTTCCGATCGCAAGAAGATCATGGTCCTCGGCGGCGGCCCGAACCGGATCGGCCAGGGGATCGAGTTCGACTACTGCTGCGTCCACGCCGCGCTCGCGATGCGCGACGACGGCTACGAGACGATCATGGTCAACTGCAATCCGGAGACCGTCTCGACCGACTACGACACCTCGGACCGCCTCTACTTCGAGCCGGTGACGCTCGAGGACGTGCTCGAGATCGTCGCCAAGGAGCGGCCGCTCGGCGTCATCGTCCAGTACGGCGGCCAGACGCCGCTCAAGCTCGCCCTCGAACTGGAGCGCGCCGGAGTTCCGATCGTCGGCACGACGCCCGACTCGATCGACATCGCCGAGGACCGCGAGCGCTTCCAGGCATTGCTGCACGAGCTCGGCCTGAGCCAGCCGCCGAATCGCACCGCGCGCACCGAGGAGCAGGCGCTCGTGCTCGCACACGAGATCGGCTACCCACTCGTCGTCCGGCCGAGCTACGTGCTTGGCGGCCGCGCGATGGAGATCGTCCATGGCGACAAGGATCTCGAGCGCTACATGCGCGAGGCGGTCAAGGTGAGCGAGAAGTCGCCGGTCCTGCTCGACCGCTTCCTCGACGATGCGATCGAGGTCGATGTCGACTGCATCAGCGACGGCGCCGAGGTGATGATCGGCGGCATCATGGAGCACGTCGAGCAGGCGGGAATCCACTCGGGCGACTCGGCGTGCTCGCTGCCGCCGTATTCGCTGCCGGCCGCGCTCCAAGACGAGCTCCGCCGCCAGACCGCGTTGATGGCCAGGGCGCTCAAGGTCGTCGGCTTGATGAACGTGCAGTTCGCGATCCAGGGCGACGTCGCGCGCTACGGCGATGGCGACGCGGCGGTGATCTACGTCCTCGAGGTCAACCCGCGGGCGTCGCGAACGGTGCCGTTCGTCTCCAAGGCGACCGGCGAGCCGCTCGCCAAGATCGCCGCCCGCTGCATGGTCGGCCAGTCGCTGGCGAGCCAGAAGGGCGTTCGCGGCGAGGTCGTGCCGCCGTACTTCTCGGTCAAGGAAGCGGTCTTTCCGTTCAACAAGTTCCCGGGCGTCGACCCGGTGCTCGGCCCCGAGATGCGCTCCACCGGCGAGGTGATGGGCGCAGGCCGCACCTTCGGCGAGGCGATGTTGAAGAGCCAGCTCGGCGCCGGCTCGCGACTGCCTTCGCGGGGAACGGTGTGCGTCACCGTGAAGAACGGCGACAAGCCGCGTGCGGTCGCGGTCGCCCGCGACCTCCATGCGCTCGGCTTCCAGCTCGTCGCGACGCGCGGCACGGCGGCGGCGATCGGCGAGGCGGGAATCCCGGTGCGCGCCGTCCACAAGGTCAAGGACGGCCGGCCGCACATCGTCGACATGCTGAAGAACGGCGAGATCCAGCTCGTCTTCACGACTGTCGACGAGACACGCACGGCGATTGCCGACACCCGCCACATCCGCCAGGCGGCGCTCGCCCATCGCGTCACGTACTACACCAGCATGGCGGGTTGCGAGGCGGCGGTCGAGGGCATGAAGCACCGCGATACGCTCGGGGTCACGTCGCTGCAGGAGTTGCACGCCGAGCTGCTCTAGGGCCCGACGGCGCGCGGGCTTCCCGCCACTGCTAGACTGGTCGCCAACCCGCCGCCGCCGGAGTCTCCCGCGGCGGCTTTCCTTTTGGTCCGAGGTATGAGATGAACCCGCCACGCTCACTTCGTTCGCTGCCCCCCGAGGGGGCTTCAGTCCCCTCGGGACGGCCGGGCGGGAATTGAAATGGCCACCATTCCGCTCACCCGACGCGGTGCCGAAAAACTGAGAGAAGAGCTCAACCGCCTGAAGTCGGTCGAGCGTCACGCCGCGATCCAGGCGATCGCCGAGGCGCGCTCGCACGGCGACCTTTCGGAGAACGCCGAGTACGAGGCGGCCAAGGACAAGCAGGGCTTCGTCGAAGGCCGCATCCTCGAGGTCGAGAGCAAGCTCGCGGCGGCGCAGATCATCGATCCGAAGGCGCTCGACGCCGACGGCCGGGTCGTGTTCGGCTCGACGGTCGATCTCGAGGACGAGGACAGCGGCAGCAGCGTGACCTACCAGATCGTCGGTGACGACGAGGCCGACCTGAAGCAGGGGCTGATCTCGATCAGCTCGCCGATCGCCCGGGCGCTGATCGGCAAGGTCGCCGGCGACGTCGCCGAGGTGCAGGCGCCCGGTGGCATCAAGAGCTACGAGATCACCGGGGTGCGCTACGAATGACCGCATGAGCGCGTTGTCGCGGCGTGCCGCGGCGTGGCTCGCGGGCGTCTGGGCGGGGCTGATCGCGGCGATCGGCTTCGTCGCCGCGCCGGTCCTGTTCGCGACGTTGCCGCGTGGCGACGCCGGAAATGCCGCGGCGCACCTGTTCCGGGCCGACGCCGCGATCGGGCTCGGCCTCGGGGCGCTGCTCCTCGTCCTCGCGCTTCAGGAGGCGCGCTGGCGCTCGGAGTCCGGTTCGTCACGGTTCAGCGCCGAGATGGTCCTCGTTCTCGTCGCGCTGTTCTGCATCGTCGCCGGCCACTACGGGGTCGAGCCCATGATCGGTCGCGGCGACGGCCCTTCGTTCGCCGTGCTGCACGGCGTCGCGAGCGCGTTCTTCGTCGTCAAGTTCGCCGCCGTCGCCGTTCTCGCCTGGCGGCTCGTCGCTCCTCGGGCGCTCGCGCCCGACGGCGCGATCAGCTCTGCTGCGCCGTCTTCTTGATGCTGGCGCTCCTGCGGCGGGCGCGCTTCAGCGTGCCGCCGGCAGCGAGCCGCATGTTGCCGAGGACGGTGACCTTCTTGACCTGCGGCCGGTGGTTGCCGCTCTTCGAGAACTTCAGCACCTTGACGACTTTCGGCCCCGGCAGGCGATCGTCGCGCGCGACCTTCGTCTTGGCCACAGGTGGGCGCCAAAGCACGAGCAGCTTGCCGATGTGCTGCACCGGCGCTGCGGCGAGGTCGGAGCTCAGCTCGCGCAGCAACGCCTCGCGCGCAACGCGGTCGTCGGCGAAGACCCGCACCTTGACCAGGCCGTGGGCGTCGAGCGCGGCCTCGATCTCGCGCCGCACCGCCGCCGTCGCGCCGTCATGGCCGACCGAAACGACCGGATCGAGGTGATGCGCTTCGGCGCGCTTTTGCTTGCGCTCCGCGGTGCTGAGGAAGAGGGCCGTCACGCCTCTATTATCGGTGCGGAATGACGACGCGCGCCAAAGGCAAGAAGCTGAACAAGGCGTGGCTCCACGACCACCTGACCGATCCATACGTCAAGCTCGCCCAGCGCGAAGGCTTCCGGGCGCGCGCCGCCTACAAGCTGAAGGAGATCGACGAACAACTGCATCTGCTCGCGCCCGGCCAGCTCGTCGTCGACCTCGGCGCCGCCCCAGGCGCGTGGAGCCAGTACGTGCGGCGCCGCTTCGGGCGGGGTGCCGGAACGGGCGATCCCGCCGCGCCGCCCGGCCCGCTCCACGGCACGATCGTCGCCCTCGATCTGCTCGCGCTCGAACCGATCGACGGCGTCGACTTCGTCGCCGGCGACTTCCGCGAGCAGGCGACGCTCGCTGCGCTCGAGGCCAAGCTCGCCGGCCGGCGGGTCGACGTCGTCCTGTCGGACATGGCGCCGAACCTGTCCGGGGTCGCGGCCTCGGACGCGGCGCGGATGGCCGACCTGGCCGAGCTCGCGATCGACTTCGCACGCCGCCATCTCCGCCCCGAAGGCGGCCTGGTCTGCAAGGTCTTTCACGGCAGCGGCTACAGTCAGCTCGTTGAACGGTTCAAGGCGACCTTTCGCATCGTCAAGGCGATCAAGCCCAAGGCGTCCAGGGCCAAGTCGGCGGAAACCTTCCTGGTCGGCATCGGCCTCAAAGCCGCTGCATCCGGTGCCGATATTGCGGCGTAGCGAGGCAAATGCCCGGGCCTCGAGCCCCGCGACGACACCCTTGCGTGGACTAAAATCAGCCACAGATGCCGGGGGTCGAGCCTTGCCTTGTACCGGGGCGCGGGTTCTGCCCTGATTTGGAGACGCGGTGAACAACCAATGGTTTTCGAAAGTCGCGGTCTGGCTGGTGATCGCACTCGTCCTCTTCACCGTCTTCAAGCAGTTCGAGCGCACCGGCGCCCAGACGGGAACGATCGGCTACTCCGACTTCCTCGAGGAGGTGCGGGGCAAGCGCGTCCGTAGCGTCACCCTGCAGGAGGGCGTCGGCGGCTCGACCGAGATCCGCGCCAGGACGACCGACGACAAGGAGTTGCGGACGACCGCGACCTACCTTGACCGCGGCCTGATCGGCGACCTGATCAACAACGGCGTCAAGTTCGACGTCAAGCCGCGCGAGGAGCCCTCGTTCCTGCTCTCGATCCTCGCCTCGTGGGGGCCGATCCTGCTCCTGATCGGGGTCTGGATCTACTTCATGCGCCAGATGCAGGGCGGCGGCAAGGGCGGCGCCTTCAGCTTCGGCAAGTCGAAGGCGCGCATGCTCGACGAGGCCAACAACACGACCACCTTCGCCGACGTCGCCGGCTGCGACGAGGCCAAGGAAGAGGTCAAGGAGCTGGTCGACTTCCTGAAGGACCCGCAGAAATTCCAGAAGCTCGGCGGCCGGATCCCGCGCGGCGTCCTGCTCGTCGGCCCGCCGGGCACCGGCAAGACGCTGCTCGCCAAGGCGATCGCCGGCGAGGCGAAGGTGCCGTTCTTCTCGATCTCGGGCTCCGACTTCGTCGAGATGTTCGTCGGCGTCGGTGCGGCGCGCGTGCGCGACATGTTCGAGCAAGCGAAGAAGAGCGCGCCGTGCATCATCTTCATCGACGAGATCGACGCCGTCGGCCGCCATCGCGGCGCGGGCCTCGGCGGCGGCAACGACGAGCGCGAGCAGACGCTCAACCAGATGCTGGTCGAGATGGACGGCTTCGAGACCAACCTCGGCGTCATCGTCATGGCGGCGACCAACCGGCCCGATATCCTCGATCCGGCGCTGCTGCGCCCGGGCCGCTTCGACCGTCAGGTGTTCGTGACGTTGCCGGACGTGCGCGGCCGCGAGCAGGTGCTCAACATCCACATGCGGAAGGTCCCGGTCGGCCAGGACATCCGCGCCGACATCCTGGCGCGCGGCACGCCGGGCTTTTCGGGCGCCGACCTCGCCAACCTCGTCAACGAGGCGGCGCTGTTCGCGGCGCGCAGGAACGGCCGGGTCGTCGAGATGGTCGACTTCGAGCGGGCCAAGGACAAGATCATGATGGGCCCCGAGCGCAAGTCGATGATCATGCCGGAGGACGAGCGCAGGAACACCGCGTACCACGAGTCCGGACACGCGCTCGTCGCCCGGCTGATGCCCAAGACCGACCCGGTCCACAAGGTGACGGTGATCCCGCGCGGCCGCGCCCTCGGCGTGACGATGCAGCTGCCCGAAGGCGACCGCTACAGCCTCGACAAGGAGCGGATGCTGTCGACGATCGCAGTCCTCTTCGGCGGCCGCATCGCCGAGGAGGTCTTCATGCACCAGATGACGACCGGCGCGAGCAACGACTTCGAGCGGGCGACGCAAATCGCACGCGACATGGTGACGCGCTACGGCATGACCGACGAGCTCGGGCCGATGGTCTATGCCGAGAACGAGGGCGAGGTCTTCCTCGGCCGCTCGGTGACGAAGACGACCAACATGTCGGAAGAGACGATGAGAAAGGTCGACGCTGTCATTCGTCGCATCATCGACGAGCAGTACGCGGTCGCGAGAAAGCTGATCGAGGACAACCAGGACAAGATCCACTCGATGGCGGCAGCCCTCCTCGAATGGGAGACGATCGATTCCGATCAGATCGACGACATCATGGCCGGCAGGCCGCCGCGGCCGCCGAAGGACTGGACGCCGGCCTCGGCCAGGCCGAGCAGCGTGCCCCCGGTGACGCCGGGCAACGCACCGGCAGCGGCCTGAGGGAGATGCGCCGAGCGGCATCGACGACGGGGCTTCGGCCCCGTTTTTCATGAACGGTCCGTTCTGGCGCGCCGGCCGTTTCGAGATCGACCTCGCCCGGCCGCTGGTGATGGCGATCGTCAACGTCACGCCGGACTCGTTCGCCGACGGCGAGCCCGGGCTGACGCCGGCAGCCGCGGTCGGGCGCTGCGAGCGGCGCCTCGCCGAAGGCGCCGACATTCTCGACATCGGCGGCGAATCGAGCCGGCCCGGTGCGGCGCCGATCGCCCCCGCGGTCGAGCTGGCCCGCGTCCGGCCGGTGCTCGAGGCGGCCGTCCGCCTCGGCTGCCCGGTCTCGATCGATACGACCAAGGCCGAGGTCATGCGCGCCGCGCTCGACCTCGGCGTCGACATCGTCAACGACATCTCGGCGTTGCGCGGAGCCGCCGCGCTCGAGGTCGTCGCCGCGCACGGCCGCTGCGGCGTCTGCCTCATGCACATGCGCGGCACGCCGGCCTCGATGCGCGCCGAGTCGCACTACGACGACGTCGTCGCCGAGGTCCGCGCCTTCCTGCGTGGGCGGATCGACGTCGTCGAGGCGGCCGGCATCGGCCGCGAGCGCATCGTTGCCGATCCGGGCATCGGATTCGCGAAGACTGCCGATCACAACCTCGAATTGCTCGCCCGCCAGGACGAACTGCTGGCGCTCGGCGTTCCGCTGCTCGTCGGATGGTCGCGCAAGTCGACGCTCGCGCGCCTGGCCGGAGTCGCGCCGCCGCCGCTGGAGCGGACCGCCGAGGAGCAGGCGCGCGTCGAGGCGGCGAGCGTCGCCGCCGCCGTGCTGGCGGTCGAGCGCGGCGCGCGCATCGTCCGCGTCCACGACGTCGCCGCGACCGTCGCCGGTCTTGCCGTCTGGAGCGCCGCGCGCGGCGCCGATAATCGCCCCGACCTTTCGACGGCCAGCAGCGCGCGCCCATGAGCAGAACCTATTTCGGCACCGACGGCATCCGCGGTACCGTGGGCGTTGCGCCGATCACGCCCGACTTCATGCTGCGCCTGGGTCACGCCGTCGGCGCGGTGCTGCGCGGCGGGGACGGACGCAGGCCGACGGTGCTGATCGGCAAGGACACGCGGATCTCGGGCTACATGATCGAATCGGCGCTCGAGGCGGGATTCGCCTCGGCCGGCGTCGACGTCGTCCTCACCGGCCCGCTGCCGACGCCCGGCGTCGCCTACCTGACGCGTGCGCTCAGGCTCGACCTCGGAGTCGTCATCAGTGCGTCGCACAATCCGTTCGCGGACAACGGCATCAAGTTCTTCTCGGCGCACGGCGAAAAGCTCGACGACGCCTGGGAGCGCGAGGTCGAAGCCGCACTGGCAGGCGAGCAGCGCTGGGTCGGCTCGAGCGAGCTCGGCCGCGCCCGCCGGCTCGACGACGCGAGCGGGCGCTACACCGAGTTCTGCAAGAGCACCTACAGCAACGAGCTGACGCTGCGCGGCCTCGCGATCGTCGTCGATGCCGCGCACGGCGCCGCCTACCACGTCGCCCCCGATGTCTTTCATGAGCTCGGCGCTGAGGTCACCTCGATCGGCTGCCGGCCGGACGGCTTCAACATCAACGACGGCTTCGGCGCGACCGCGCCGCAAGCGCTCGTCGACGCGGTACGGGCGAACCGTGCCGCGTACGGCATCGCGCTCGACGGCGACGGCGACCGCCTCCAGGTCGTCGATGGCGCAGGGCGGCTCTACAACGGCGACGAACTGCTCTATGTTCTCGTCACGAGCCGGCTCGGCCGCGGTGGCGCGGTGCCGGGCGTGGTCGGGACGCTGATGACCAATCTCGGCGTCGAGCAGGCGCTACGCGCACGCGGCGTCGACTTCGTTCGTGCCGCGGTCGGCGACCGCTACGTTCTCGAGGAGCTGCTGCGGCGCGGCTGGCAGCTCGGCGGCGAAGGCTCGGGGCACCTGCTCGCTCTCGACCGCCACACCACCGGAGACGGCATCGTCAGTGCGCTGATGGTGCTCGAGGCGATCGTGCGCTCCGGGCAGAGCCTCGCCGAGCTTCTCCGCGGCGTCGACCTCTTTCCGCAGACGCTGATCAACGTCCGCCTCAAGCCCGGCTTCGACTGGCAGTCGAGTCGCGCGCTTGCCGATCGCCGCGTAGAAGTCGATCGCGAGCTCGGCACGAGCGGCCGGGTCTTGATCCGGCCTTCGGGCACCGAGCCGGTCGTCCGCGTCATGGTCGAGGCGCGCGACGCCGCCCAGTCGAAGCGCTGCGCGGAGCAACTCGCAGCCGCCCTCGGCTGACGTCGGTGACGGCTCCGGCCGGCCGTTCGGCAGGGCGGCGCAACGCCCCGCCGAACCGCCGACGTGACGCTTGCATGACAGTGGCGTGACCGTCCAGCGTCACTGACAGGAGGCGGGCGCCACCCGTCACGCCGGTGTCACAAACGCTGCCTAGAGTCGCCGCCATTCAAAGTGCTGCTTCTGCGGCAGCATTCCACGAAAGGCCGCACGTGACCAAACATCTTCCTGGCTCTCTCCTTCTCGCCGCGTTCGCCATCGCGGCGCCGATCGCCAACGCCCAGGACATGACCGGCGCCGGCGCAACCTTTCCTGCCCCGATCTATGCCAAGTGGGCCGACGCATACAACAAGGCGACCGGTGCCCGTCTCAACTACCAGTCGGTCGGCTCGGGGGCTGGCATCCAGCAGATCCGTGCCAAGACGGTCGACTTCGGCGCATCCGACATGCCGCTCGCCGATGACGTTCTCGCCAAGGACGGCCTGATGCAGTTTCCGACCGTGATCGGTGGCGTCGTCCCGGTCGTCAACATCAAGGGCATCGCACCGGGCCAGATCAAGCTCGACGGCCAGGTCCTCGGCGACATTTACCTCGGCAAGATCACGAAGTGGAACGACCCGGCGCTGAAAGCGCTCAACCCTGGCGTCCCGCTTCCCGACGAGGCGATCTCGCCGGTACGCCGGGCCGACGGCTCGGGCACGTCGTTCATCTTCACGAACTACCTCTCGAAGGCCAACGCCGACTGGAAGGCCAAGGTCGGCGAAGGCACGGCCGTCAATTGGCCGACCGGCGCCGGCGGCAAGGGCAACGAAGGCGTCGCCGCGTTCGTCCAGAGGCTGCCGAACTCGATCGGCTACGTCGAATATGCGTATGCGAAGCAGAACAAGATGACGTATACGCTCCTTCGCAACAAGGACGGCAACTTCGTGCCGCCCGACGCCGAAAACTTCAAGGCCTCCGCGGCGGGCGCCGACTGGGCGAAGACCTTCTACCAGGTGCTGACCGACCAGCCGGGCAAGGATGCCTGGCCGATCAGCGGCGCGACCTTCATCTTGGTGTACAAGACCCCCGAGAAGCCCGCCAACGTCGCCAATGCACTCAAGTTCTTCGACTGGGCCTACGCCAACGGCGACAAGATGGCCGACGAGCTCGAGTACGTGCCGCTGCCGCCGGCGGTGAAGGACCTGGTGCGCAAGTCATGGGCGGCGAACATCAAGGACGCTTCGGGTCACGCGATCGCCTGGAAGTAGGCGCAGGCCGCCCGGTGTCAGCGACGTTTCCCACAGTGCCCGTCCGCCCGGAGGCGGGCAAGGTCGGGGCGGACATGAACGAGCGGGCGCCATCCGCCCGGCGCGCTTCGCCCTGGGCGGACGTGCTTTTCTCCGGGTTCGCCCACGGCGCCGCGTGGCTGACGCTGGCGCTGCTGGCGGGCATCCTCGTCTCGCTCGTCATCGGCGCGGCGCCGGCGATCCAGGCCTACGGGCTGTCCTTCCTCTGGACCAGCGAATGGGATCCGGTCCAGAACCGCTACGGCGGCCTGGTGATGATCTACGGGACGCTGATGACGTCGCTGATCGCGCTCCTCATCGCCGTCCCGGTCAGCTTCGGCATCGCCCTGTTCCTCACCGAGCTGTCCCCGCTCTGGCTGAAGCGCCCGCTCGGCACCGCCATCGAGCTGCTCGCCGCGGTGCCGTCGATCGTCTACGGCATGTGGGGCTTGCTCGTCTTCAGCCCGATCCTGTCGCGCTTCGTGCAGCAGCCGTTGCAGTCGGTGTTCAAGGGCGTGCCGCTGCTCGGCTCGCTGTTCTCGGGGCCGCCGGTCGGGATCGGTCTGCTCTCGGCGGGGATCATCCTCGCGATCATGGTCATCCCCTTCATCGCGTCGGTCATGCGCGACGTCTTCGAAGTGACGCCGCCGATGTTGAAGGAATCGGCCTATGCGCTCGGCTCGACGACGTGGGAAGTGGTGTGGAAGGTGGTGCTGCCGTACACCAAGACCGGCGTCGTCGGCGGCATCATGCTCGGCCTCGGCCGCGCGATCGGCGAGACGATGGCGGTCACCTTCGTGATCGGCAACTTCAACCAGCTCAACTCACTGTCGCTGTTCGACGCCGCCAACAGTATCACCTCGGCCCTTGCCAACGAGTTCGGCGAGGCCGCTCCGGGCCTGCACCAGGCGTCACTGATCTACCTCGGCCTGGTTCTCTTCCTCATCACCTTCGTCGTGCTCTCGATCTCGAAGGTCCTGTTGCAGCAGCTGAAGAAGCGAGAAGGCGTGGTCGCATGAACGGCTCGACCGCCGTCGCGCCGAGCGCAGCCGAAGCCGGTCGCCGGCGCCTGCACGGGCGGCGCAAGCGCACCAACGTCGTCGCCCTGACGCTGGCACTGGCGGCGATGGCGTTCGGCATCTTCTGGCTGGTCTGGATCCTGGTCGAGACGGTGCGCCTCGGCATCGGCGGCATGACCGTCTCGCTCTTCACCGAGATGACGCCGCCACCGCAGGCTGACACCGGCGGCCTCGCCAACGCGATCTTCGGTTCGCTCGCGATGGTGACGCTGGCGACGCTCGTCGGCACGCCGATCGGGATCCTGGCCGGCATCTATCTGGGCGAATACGGGCAGCGCAGCTGGCTCGGCGGCGCGACCCGCTTCATCAACGACATCCTCCTGTCGGCGCCGTCGATCGTCATCGGCCTGTTCATCTATACGGTCGTCGTCGCGCCGAGCAGGGGCTTTTCCGGCTGGGCCGGTGTCCTCGCCCTCGCGCTGATCGTCATCCCGGTCGTCATCCGGACCACTGAAAACATGCTGGCGCTGATCCCGAATGCCCTGCGCGAGGCGGCGTACGCGCTCGGGACACCGAAGTGGCGAGTCATCTCGACGGTGACGCTGCGGGCGGCGCGCGCTGGCGTCATCACCGGCGTCCTGCTTGCCTTCGCGCGCATCGCCGGCGAGACGGCGCCGCTCCTCTTCACCGCGCTCTCGAACCAGTTCTGGACCAGCGACCTGTCGCGGCCGATGGCGAGCCTGCCGGTGACGATCTTCAAGTTCGCGATGAGCCCGTACGAGAACTGGCAGCAGCTCGCCTGGGCAGGGGTGTTCCTGATCACGCTCGGGGTCTTGTTGTTGAATATCGTTGCCCGCACCTTCTTCCGCAACCGGATCTGAACGATGGACGCGAGAGTCGAATCGATGGTCACCGAGCAGCCCAAGCTCTCGGTGCGCAACCTGAACTTCTACTATGGCGGCTTCCACGCGCTGAAGAGCATCAGCCTGGAGATTCCAGAAAAGCGCGTGACCGCGTTCATCGGGCCGTCGGGCTGCGGCAAGTCGACCCTGCTGTGAACGTTCAACCGGATGTACGAGCTGTATCCCGAGCAACGCGCCGAAGGCGAAATCCTCATGGACGGCAGCAACCTGCTGACCACGAAGGAAGACGTATCGCTGATCCGGGCTAAGGTCGGGATGGTGTTCCAGAAGCCGACGCCATTCCCGATGTCGATCTACGACAACATCGCCTTCGGCGTGAAGCTGTTCGAGTCGCTGCCACGGATCGAGATGGACGAGCGCGTCGAGTGGGCGCTGAAGAAGGCGGCGCTGTGGACCGAGGTCAAGGACAAGCTCGACCAGAGCGGGTCGGGGCTCTCCGGCGGCCAGCAGCAGCGCCTCTGCATCGCCCGCGGCATCGCAATCCGGCCCGAGGTACTGCTGCTCGACGAACCCTGCTCGGCGCTCGACCCGATCTCCACCGGCAAGATCGAGGAACTGATCCACGAGTTGAAGACCGACTACACGGTGGTGATCGTCACCCACAACATGCAGCAGGCGGCGCGCTGCTCCGACTTCACCGCCTACATGTACCTCGGCGACCTGATCGAGTTCGGCCGCACCCAGGATGTCTTCATGCGGCCGCGCAAGAAGGACACCGAGGACTACATCACCGGTCGCTTCGGCTGAAGGGCAACTCCATGAACGATCGTCACTTGTCGACCCAGTTCGACGCCGAGCTGAGCGGCATCTCCACGCGCGTCCTCGAGATGGGCGGGATGGTCGAGTCGCAGGTCGCCCGCGCGGTGCACGCGCTCGTCAATTTCAGCGCCGACATCGCGTCGGACGTGCTGCGCACCGAGGAGCGCGTCAACCAGACCGAGGTCGAGATCGATCTCGACCTGTCGACCATCATCGCGCGCCGCCAGCCGACCGCGCGCGACCTTCGCCTCCTGATCGCGATCTCGAAGACGATCGCCAACCTCGAGCGTGTCGGCGACGAGGCGGCGCGGATCGCGCGCACCGTCCAGCGCCTCGTCAACTCCGGCGTTTCGAGCCGGCTGCGGATTCCGGTCAACGACGTCGCCTACGAGTCGGAGCTCGCCGTCGCGCAGCTGCGCAAGGCTCTCGACGCCTTCGCGCGCCTCGACGTCGACCGCGCCATCGAGGTCCTCAAGCGCGACGACCTGATCGACCAGGAGTTCGAGGGCCTGATGAGAAAGCTGATCACATTCATGATGGAAGACGCGCGGACGATCTCGTCGAGCATCGACCTGATCTTCGTCGCCAAGGCGATCGAGCGGGTCGGCGACCATGCCAAGAACCTCGCCGAGCAGATCATCTACATCGTCAAGGGAACCGATGTTCGCCACAATCCGGTGGGAATCGTAGAGACCCTCGTTCGCTGAGCGGAGCCCGAGACAGATGAGTCGAATCCTGGTGGTCGAGGACGAGTCGGCGATCGCCGAGCTGATCGCGATCAACCTCCGCCACGCCGGCTTCGACGTGACGCTCGCCGGCGACGCCGCGCAGGCGCAGGCGGCGGTCGACAAGGTGCTGCCGGATCTGGTGATCCTCGACTGGATGCTGCCCGGCAAGAGCGGCCATGCGATGGCCCGCGAATGGCGCCTGGCGCCGCGAACGCGCGACATCCCGATCATCATGCTGACCGCGCGCGCCGATGAAGCCGACAAGGTCTCCGGCCTCGACGCCGGCGCCGACGACTACCTGACCAAGCCGTTCTCGATCAACGAGCTGCTGGCGCGCATCCGTGCTTTGCTCAGGCGGCGCTCGCCCGACGCTCTGGACGCGGTGGTCGAAATCGGAGCGCTGTCGCTCAACCCGGCGACTCATCGCGTGACTGCGGGCGGCCGCGAAGTCAGGATCGGCGCCACCGAGTTCAGGCTGCTCCACTTCCTGATGTCGCATCCGGAGCGCGTCCACAGCCGGAACCGCCTTCTCGATCGCGTCTGGGGCGACCATGTCTTCATCGAGGAGAGGACAGTCGACGTGCACATCAAGCGGCTGCGCGAGACCCTCTCGACGGTCGACTGCCAGCACATGATCGAGACCGTTCGCGGTGCCGGCTACCGCCTCGCTCGACCGCAGGCGGTGAGCGCCTGAGGCGCTCACGCGGGCAGCGATGGGCGGATTGCTGCCGCGCGTCCTGACCGGGCTGTTGTGCATGGCCGCGGGGGCGTTTGTCGGCAGTATTGCCAATGGCAACCGCAGCGCGCTGATCGGCGGGTTGCTCGGCGGCCTGATCGGATTCGCGGCGGTCGTCACGCTGGACGCGCTGCGCGGCTGGCGGCTGATGCGCTGGCTGCGCGGTGCGCACGAAGGGCCGGCGCCGCGCGACGCCGGGTTCTGGGGCGAGATCGGCTACCGCATCGAGCGGAGCCTGCGCGCGCTCGAGCGCAGTGCCGAGATCGAGCGGACGCGGCTGTCGCAGTTCGTCTCGGCGATGGAGGCATCGCCGAACGGCGTGCTGCTGCTCGACGGTGCCGACCAGATCGAATGGTGCAACAGTCGCGCCGCCGAGCATTTCGGCCTCGACCCGCTTCGCGACCGGCGCCAGCCGGTGACCAACCTGATCCGCTCGCCCGAATTCGTCGCCTATCTGCAGGCCGGCGATTTCGACGATCCGCTTGCCCTGCACCCGTTGCGCGGGCCCGGGTCGCTGCAGGTGCTGATCCGCCGCTACGACGACGATCTCAAGCTCGTGCTGTCGCAGGATCTCACCGAGCGCGAGCGCGCCGACCAAATGCGGCGCGACTTCGTCGCCAACGTCTCGCACGAAATCCGAACGCCGCTGACGGTGCTGTCGGGCTTCCTCGAGACGCTGCGCAACCTGCCGCTGAGCGAGGCCGAGCGCAAGCGTGTGATGGCCTTGATGTCGCAGCAGGCCTCGCGCATGAGCGGCCTGGTCGCCGACCTGCTCGCCCTGGCGCGCCTCGAGGGCAGCCCGCGCCCCGGCGGCGACCGCTGGGTGAGCGTCGACGCGCTCTTCCTGCACGTCGAAGCCGAGGTGCGCGCCTTGTCGGCCGGGCGCCATCAGATCGAAATCGCCGGCGCGACCGGAGCGCAGATCGCCGGCGACGAGGGCGAGCTGCAGAGTGCGCTCGGCAACCTCGCCAGCAACGCGGTCCGCTACACACCCGAGGATGGTCGGATCCAGGTCGGCTGGCGGATCGCCGACGACGGCAGCGGTGAGATCGCCGTGACGGATTCCGGGCCGGGAATCGCGCGCGTGCACCTGCCGCGGCTTGCCGAACGCTTCTACCGGGTCGACGGCAGCCGCTCGCGCGAGTCCGGCGGCACCGGCCTCGGGTTGGCGATCGTCAAGCACGTCATGCAGCGGCACGGGGGCGAGCTCGACGTCGAGAGCGAGCTCGGCAACGGATCGACGTTCAAGCTCGTCTTCCCCGCCGTTCGCGTTCGCGCGGCGGCTGCGGCGGCAGTGGGCCGGCGCGAAGACGCCGTCGATACCGCCGGCTGATCGGCCTTCGCGCCCCGAGTTCGTTCAGGCGGGGCCGGTGCGCCGGTAGATGTCGGTGACGTCGTCGTTGCTGCGGTTGCGCCGCTCACGGCCGACGAACTGCCACGGCGCCGGCGGCGGCCTGTGCTCGCTGCCGAGGAGGAGGAACGCGCAACCGGATGCCGCCGCGCCCTCGGTTGCATCGACACGGTAGCCGCCGAAGTACTCGAGGGCGACCACCTCGGCGCGCGCCATGCCGGGCGCCGCGACGCACGAGCCCGCCGGAACCTCGCGCGCGATGCGTTGCATCATGCCGCGGTAGCTGCGTGCGTTGTCGAGCGGCGGCAGCAGCAGCGTCATCACGAGCAGGAAGCAGATGCCGACGCCGCCCGCCGGCAGGACGAGCGTTTTCCAGAGCGGATGGCGGTTGCGCCCGGTGCGCCAGCGGACGAGCCAGAGCCACGCGCCCGTCCCAGCGAGGGCGAGGACGAATTCGGGCCAGAAGAAGGCGTTCGAATAGCCGGGCGACAGCTTGGCGACGTTGGCAGCCAGTGCCGCGGGCGTGCCGACCTGCATCGCGACGTAAAAGACCCAGCCGGTGCCGACCGCGATGGTGAAGAAGAAGACCGAGAACCAATCGATCGCGGCGGCGGCGCTGCGCTGCAGCGTCGGCAGCGCGAATGCGGCGAGCACCGCGAGCGCCGGCAACGTGAGCATGAGCGCGCGGTCGCTGCCGGCCATCGCCAGCCAGGCAGTGAGCAGCGTCGCCGTCGCTGCAAGCGGGACGATGATGTGCCAGCTCGCGAGCCGCCGCCGCCATTGCCACAGCGTCCAGAGCGCGAGCAGCCACGCGGGCCATGCAAACCAGCCGATCTGGCGGGCCAGCCCGAGTACCTGCGCCGGGCCGCCGAATTCGCCCAGGCGATTGGCCCAGGCCCCGAGCGCGGTCGCGACGACCGCGGCGAGCACGGCGCCGATGGCAAGCCAGGCCAGTGTCGGCGCGCGCGCGGTCGCCGGACTGCGCAGCGACGTCGCTGCGCCGGTTGCGGCAAGGAGCATCGCGATGCTCGGGCCGCCGCTCGCGGCCAGGACGATGAGCGCGAGCGCGGCGAGCAAACCTCCTTGCATCGGTTTCGCCGGACCCGACGCAAGGCCGTAGAGATAAAGAGCGACGGCGACGAGCTGGACGAGCTCGGGCGTGGTCTCGTGTCCGAGCTGCAGCAGGCCGAGCGAGGCGATCAGCGCCAGCACGGCGCCGTCGGCGATTGCGCGGGCGTAGTCGACCGGTGCGGCTTCGCCGCCGAACGCGAACGGCAGCGGCTGTGCCGATTCCGAACGGGCGAGGTGGTAGGCGGCGTACCAGGTGAGCGAGAGCGCGCCCGCGAGCAGAAGCGCGAACGGAATCCGGGCGGCGACGATCGCGTCGAGCATCGGCGCCAACACGCGCACGAACGCTGCGCCGATCCAATACGGCAGGAGCGCGCCGTCGGCGGGAAGGCCACCCACCGTCGGCATCAGCCAGCCAGTCTTGCCGCTGGCGATGTTGACGATGTAGCCGAACGACGTGATATCGGCGCTCTTCCACGGGTCGCGCCCGAAAAGTCCCGGCAGCACGTATGCCGCGCACAGCACGAGCAGGGCCAGGCGCGGCAGCGGCTCGGCCTCGCGTTGGCTGACGAGGGCGGGGTTGGGTGAGTTCAAGCGAGCAGCGGGTCGGCGACCGCGAATGATGCAACAAGGTCGGTCCGCTTCGCGACGTGCGCGGACAACAAAAAAGGCAGCCGGAGCTGCCTTCTCTGGAGTGCGCCGCGTCTACTTCTTGGCGCCGAGGTGAGCGAACTTGTTGCGGAACTTCTCGACCCGGCCGCCGAGCGAATCGACGCTCTTCTGCGTGCCGGTATAGAAGGGATGCGACTCGCTCGTCGACTCGAGCTTGTAGAGCGGCAGCTCCCGCCCGTCGTCCATCTTGATGGTCTCTCGTGTTTGTGCGCACGAGCGGGTGACGAACTTGAAGCCGTTCGAAAGATCGACGAAGCAGACTTCGCGATACCCGGGGTGGATGCCTTCTTTCACGATATGCCTTTGCTGTATGCCGGGAGCCTCGTCGCGCTGGATCGAGTCCATCGACGCACTTTCCGAGGAAACCAATGATTGTAGCGGGCCGCTCGGCGCCGGGCTAGCCGCCTCTTCTCATCATGTCGAAGAAGTCGAGGTTGTTCTTGGTCGCCTTCATCTTCTCGAGGATGAATTCCATCGCCTCGATCTCGTCCATCGAGTAGAGGAGCTTTCTAAGAATCCAGCTCTTCTGCAGGATCTCCGGCTTCAGCAGCAGCTCCTCGCGGCGCGTTCCCGACTTGTTGAGCAGGATCGACGGGTAGACGCGCTTCTCGGACATCCGGCGGTCGAGGTGGATCTCGCAGTTGCCGGTGCCCTTGAACTCCTCGTAGATGACCTCGTCCATCCGGCTGCCGGTCTCGACCAGGGCCGTGCCGATGATCGTGAGCGAACCGCCTTCCTCGATGTTGCGCGCCGCACCGAAGAAGCGCTTCGGCCGCTGCAGCGCGTTCGCATCGACGCCCCCGGTCAGCACCTTGCCCGAGGATGGCAGAACGTTGTTGTAGGCGCGCGCGAGGCGGGTGATCGAGTCGAGCAGGATGACGACGTCCTTCTTCAGCTCGACCAGGCGCTTGGCGCGCTCGATCACCATCTCGGCGACCTGCACGTGGCGCGCTGCGGGCTCGTCGAAGGTCGAGCTGATGACCTCGCCGCGCACCGTGCGCTGCATCTCGGTCACTTCCTCGGGCCGCTCGTCGACAAGCAGGACGATCAGGTAGACCTCGGGATAGTTGGCGATCAGCGCGTGCGCCAGGTTCTGCATCATCACCGTCTTGCCGCTCTTCGGTGCCGAGACGAGCAGCGCCCGCTGGCCTTTGCCGATGGGCGCGATCAGGTCGATGATCCGGCTGGTGATGTTCTCGTCGGACTTGATGTCTCGCTCGAGTCTGAACTGCTCCTTCGGGAAGAGCGGCGTCAGGTTCTCGAACATGATCTTGTGCTTGCTCTCCTCGGGCGTCAGGCCGTTGATCTTGTCGACCTTGACGAGCGCGAAGTAGCGCTCGCCGTCCTTGGGGACGCGGACCTCGCCCTCGACGGCGTCGCCGGTGTGCAGGTTGAAGCGGCGGACCTGGCTCGGCGACAGATAGATGTCGTCGGTCGATGCCATGTAGCTGGCATCGGGTGAGCGGAGGAACCCGAAGCCGTCGGGCAGCACCTCGAGCACGCCGTCGCCGAAGACCTGCTCGCCGCCCTTGGCGCGCTTCTTCATGATCGCGAACATGAGCTCCTGCTTGCGCATGCGGGCGACGTTCTCGATCTCGAGTGCCTCGCCCATCTTGATGAGCTCGGAGACGTGGATCAACTTCAGTTCGGACAGATGCATGGGAGGTGGCGCCGAGTGCGCTGGGTGCTCGGGGAGGGGCCCGGTGCGTGTGCCCGGGCGTACGAGGCTGCTTCGGATGCAGCCAGGGACGTCGAAATTCGGCGGTCGGGAGGTGAAGCGGCGAGCGCTTCGGGGCCCGGGCGGCTCGCCGTCAGGCGATCCGGAGAGATCGCTGGCCGGTTGGCCTGAGGGTCGTCTCGTGCCGGGAGCCGCCGCCAGAGACGAGCGGTTCCCTTCGTTGGAGCTGGATTATAGGTGAGAGTCGATGAAGGCCGTCAACTGCGCCTTCGAGAGTGCGCCGACCTTGGTCGCGGCAAGCTGGCCGCCCTTGAACAGCATCAGCGTCGGAATGCCTCGGATGCCGTACTTGGCGGGGACGTCGCGGTTCTCGTCGACGTTCATCTTGGCGATCCGGAGCTTGCCGTCGTAGTCCTTCGAGACCTCGTCGAGGATCGGCGCGATCATCTTGCACGGCCCGCACCATTCCGCCCAGTAGTCGACCAGGACCGGCGTGCCGGCCTCGAGGACGTCGGTGTTGAACGACGCGTCGGACGTGTGGGTGATCAGCTCGCTGCTCATGTTGGAATCCTCGTGCCCGAACCCGAGATGGTGTCCGAAGCGGGGTCTGCAAGGCCGGTCGCGAAGGCACAATGATTCTGACACAGGCCCCATTCCAGCGCCCCGGATCCGCAACGTCTCACACTATGGCGTCGATAGTCGACGAAGCGGTCAACGGCTCGATCGACAAGCCCTGGGACGCGATCGCGCATCGAGTCGTCGGCTGGGCCGAAGCTGCTGGCCTCGCGCTGCGCGACGTCGTCGTTCTGGTTCCGTTCCTGCAGCTGCTGACTCCGGCGCGACGTGCGTTCGCCGCCGTCGGCGGCTGGATGCCGCGCATCGAGACGACGCGAACGCTCGCGGCCGCGACGGGCCCCGATCTTCCACGCGGCTCCGGCGAGATCGGCTGGGGTTTTGCCCACGACACGCTGCTCGCGATGCAGATGCTGTCGCGGCAGGCCTGGGTCGCGGATTGGCCGCGGCGCGATCCGCGTGGCTTCGCCCAGGCCGCCGCGCGCGTCGTCACCGTCGCCGACGAGCTGATGACCGCAGCCGCGAATGTGCCGCCCGGCGATCGCGTCGATTGGTGGGCGCGGGGGCGCGAGCTGCTTCGTCCGCTGGCCGGTCCAGGTAGCAGGGAACGACTGCTGGCGCAAGTCGCCCTCGAATGGGCGGCACGGTCGCGGGGCGACGCGACCGATCGCCTGTTCGCGCTTCGTCCGGCCGGCTGGGTCGCGGTCACTGGCGGCGGTGCAGATGCTCTGGTCGACGCGCTGCTCCGGCACGGCACCACGCCGGCGCTCCGCATCCGGACCGATGTCGACCCGGCGCAGCCGTTCGCGGACGTGCCGAGCGGCGTGGCACCGGCGTTCCGTGTCTGCGACGGCTTCGAGGACGAAGCTTCCGCCGCCGCCGCGCAGGTCCTCGCCCACGTCGAACGCGGCGAGACGCCGGTTGCCCTCATCGCCCAGGACCGCGTCCTCGTCCGCCGCGTTCGGGCGTTGCTCGAGCGCCAGGACGTCGTGCTCCGCGACGAGACCGGCTGGAAGCTCGCGACGACGCGCGCCGGCGCGTCGATCATGGCACTGCTGCTCGCGGTGCGCCGCGACGCCGCTGCCGACACGTGGCTCGACTGGTTGAAGTCGGCGCCGTTCGGCGCGACGCGAACGTCGGCGCTCGAGTCGCTCGAAGCTGCGGCGCGCAAGGCCCAGGTCGCGGAGGCATCGGCGCTCGCCAGGCTCGACCTCGAGCCCGGCGCGGCAGCCCTGCGAGAAGAGGCGACGGCCATCGTTTCAGCGCTGGCGCGGCCGTCGCGTCGATCGTTCGTCGACTGGCTCGACGCATTGGCTGCCGCGCTCGGACGTAGCGGCGTGCTGGCGCGGCTGCGCGACGACGCCGCGGGCCGCCAGGCGCTGACGGCGCTTGGCCTCGAGCCGCCGCTCGAGCCGGGCCGTCGAGCCCAGCTCGGCGCCGACCTCGAACCACTCACGCTCGCCGAGTTCACGCGCTGGGTCGACGACCTGCTCGAACGCGAGACCTTTCGCCCTCCCGATCCTGTCGACGCCGATGCCGGTCCGTTGCCGGCGGAGGTGGTGGTGACGCCGCTGGCGCGGGCGATGCTGAGGCCGTTTGCGGCCGCGGTGCTGCCGGGCGCCGACGATCGGCGTCTCGGCGGCGGCGGCGCCATCGATTCGCTGCTCGCCAACGCGACGCGACGCGCGCTTGGCCTGCCCGAGCCGTCGACCTTGCGCGACGCCGAACTGCTCGCCTTCGCTCAGCTGCTGCGCCTGCCGCGCGTGACGCTGCTGCGGCGGCGCGCCGATGGCGCCGATCCGCTCGGCAACAGCGTCTTCGTCGAGCGTCTATCGCTGGCGCTCGCCGCGCGCGGCGCCAGGCTCGGTGACTGGCTCGACCCGCGTCGTGAGCGCAGCGTCGACGCAGCGCCGATTCGCAAAGGCGCACCCTCGGTGCCCGCCACCAGGTTGCCGACCAGGCTCTCGGCAACGACCTTCAAGGCGTTGCGCGACTGCCCGTATCGCTTCTTCGCCCAGAGCGTGCTCGGCCTGCGGGCCGCCGAGGAGCTCGATTCCGAAGTCGAGAAGCGCGACTACGGCAAGTGGCTGCACGAGGTGCTGCACGCGTTCCACCTCGGCCGCGAGGCAGGCGCCGATGTCGGCGTCGACATCGCACGGCTGCTCGCGATCGGCGCCGCGAGCCGCGAGGCACAGGGGCTGGACGAGGCGTCGTTCCTGCCGTTCAGCGCCTCGTTCGAGGTCCTGGTACCGCGCTACGTCGCCTGGTTGCACGAGCGCGAGACCGCCGGCGCGGCGTGGGCGCGCGGCGAGGTCGACTTGCGCATCCGGCCGGAGGCGCTTGGGGGCGTCGAGCTTCACGGCCGCGTCGATCGCATCGACAGCGTCGACGGCGGCGCACGGCTCGAGCTGATCGACTACAAGACCGGCAGCTCGAGCCAGCTCAAGAAGGACGTCGCCGATCGCTTCGAGGACACCCAGCTCGCGTTCTATGCCGCCCTCGTCGGCGCCGAGAGCGAGTTGCCGCTGCGCGCGTTCTACCTCGCGCTCGATGCGACGAAGGGTCTCGATACCCACGAGCATCAGAACGTCGCGACCAGCGCCGACGCACTGCTCGCAGGGATCGCCGACGACCTGAGCCGTCTCCGCGAAGGCGCTGGCCTGCCGCCGCTCGGCGAAGGCTCGGCGTGCGCACACTGCGATGCACGGGGTCTCTGCCGACGCGACCACTGGACGGTCGAGGCCGCGGGCAATGTCGTCGGCGGCGACCGCGAAGGCAACGCCGAAGATCGCTCGCGATGACGGCGCCGGCGTTTCTCATCGACGGCGCTCCGGCGGGCCGCGAGGCCTTCTATGCGATCGCTTGCGACCCGGCGCGGAGTTGCGCCGTCGAGGCGTGCGCCGGCTCAGGCAAGACCTGGATGCTGGTTTCGCGCATGTTGCGCGCGCTGCTCGAAGGCGTCGAGCCGCACGAGATCCTCGCGATCACGTTCACGCGCGCGGCCGCTGGCGAGATGCGGCAGCGCCTGAGCGACTGGCTGACCGAGCTTTCGACACCGCGCTCGAGTCACGCGCAGCGGGTGCAGGCGCTCGTCGCCCGTGGCGTCGCGCCGAGGCGCGCCGAAGAGCTCGCGCCGGCGCTTGGCGAGCTGCAGGGCAGGGTGCTCGCTGCCGCGCGGCCGGTCGAGGTGCGCACGTTCCACGCCTGGTTCGCCCAGCTCCTGCGCGCCGCACCGCTCGCCTTGCTTGACCGCCTCGGCCTGGCGCCGGAGATGGAGCTGATCGAGGAGCTCGAGGATCACCGGCCCGCGGTGATGCGTGCCTTTCACGCCGCTGTTCTTGCCAGCCCGGCGCTGCGCACCGACTACGCGACGATGACGGTGCGCCGCGGCCGCACGCAGCTGCGGCGCTGGCTCGAGGCGGCGTGGTGGCGCCGGATTGAGATCGAGCTCGCCGACGAGGCTGGCGTGCTCGAGGCGAGCGTCGAGCGCGCGGCGGCGATCTGGCCAGAGATGGCGCGCTTCGCGCACCCGATCGACGCGTTGCGCGACGTCTTCTGGCAGACGCGGCTGCGGCACGTCCGCGAGGTGCTCGGCCGCGGCGCGCCGACGGCGCAGGAGGCTGCCGCAAAGGTCGAGGTCGCGCTGGCGTCGAGCGATCCGCGCCGCATGTTCGATGCCGCGTGGCGGGCGCTCTACACCAAGGACGACGAGCCGCGCAATCTGAGCAAAGCGACCGTGAGTCTCGCCGACACGCAGACTGCGCTCGGCCTGCTGCGCCAGCAGATTGAACAGGAAGACGCCTGCATCGAGCACGGCTGCATGGTCCGCCTGAGCCGCGCCCTGCTCGTCGCTTTTGCCGGCTACAAGCGCAGCCGCGGCTACGCCGACATGGCCGATCTCGAGCGCTGCGCGCTCGCGCTCCTGCGCGACGACGAGCTCGCCGGCTGGGTGCAGGAGCGGCTCGACGCGCGGATCCGCCACGTCCTGATCGACGAGTTCCAGGACACGAGCCCGCTGCAGTGGCACGCCTTGCAGTCGTGGCTGTCGGGCTACGCCGGTGCGGGCGGCGGCGCCAGCGGGCAACGGCCGCCCGGCGTCTTTCTCGTCGGCGATCCGAAACAGAGCATCTATCGCTTCCGCGGCGCCGAGCCGCGCGTCTTCGCCGCGGCGACCCGGTTCGTTCGCGACGCGTTCGAAGGCAACGCCCTGGCCTGTGACCACACCCGGCGCAATGCGCCGGCCGTGATCGCCGCGATCAATGGCGTGTTCGGCGCGGCGGCGATGGAAGGCGTCTTCGAAGGCTTCCGGCTGCACACGACCGAAGTGTCCTCGTCGGCGGCCGGCGATGGCGTCGAAACGCTGCCGCGCAGCCCGCGCGACCGCCGCGCCGAGCGACCCGATCCGAAGGCAACCCCGATCTGGCGCGATACGCTGACGACACCGCGGCTCGAACCCGAAGTTGTTCTGCGTGAGCGTGAGGCGGCGAAGGTCGCGCGGCGGATCGCCGAGTTGCTGGCAAGCGGTTCACAGGCGAGCGAGCTGTTCGTCCTCTGCCGCAAGCGCGAGACGCTGCGTCTCGTCGCCACCGCTCTCGAGTGCGAGCAGATCGCCCATTCGGCGGTCGAGGACACGACGCTGGCGTCGACGCCGGAAGCGCAGGACCTGATCGCCGTCCTCGACGCGATCGTTTCGCCGGCGCACAGGCTGTCGCTGGCACGGGCGCTGCGCAGCCCGCTGTTCGGCGCCAGCGACCAGGACCTGCTCGATCTCTCGGCGGCAGCGCAGACCGCCGGTGATCGCGACTGGTGGCGGGCGCTGGCGGCGATGGCGCGGCCGAGCGCTGTTCTCGCGCGTGCCCGCGAGCTGCTGCATCGCTGGCGTGCCGCCGCGGCGACGCTGCCGCCGCATGACCTGCTCGACCGTATCGTCCATGAAGGGGCGTTGCGCGAGCGAACGATCGCCGTCGTGCCGCAGGAACAGCGTGCCCTCGCGCTCGACGCGATCGACGCGGTTCTCGCCGAGGCGCTGCTGCTCGACGGTGGCCGCTATGCGACGCCATACGGATTCATTCGCGCGCTGAAGCGCCGTGCCGTCAAGAGCTCGCCTCCCGTTCGTGCCGACGCGGTGGCGCTGCTGACCGTGCACGGCGCCAAGGGTCTCGAGGCCGACACCGTGTTCATCACCGACAGCGACCCCGAGCGGCCCGGCACCGAGACGGCGACCCTGCTGGTCGATTGGCCGATCGACGCCGAGCGGCCGTCGCGCTGCGCTTTCCTGTATTCGGACGCCAACGCGCGCTGCCCGTTTTCCTTGCGCGATCTGCTCGCCGCCGAGAGCGCAGCCGACGCTCGCGAGGAGCTCAATGCCCTCTACGTCGCGATGACGCGAGCCCGACATCGGCTTGTGGTCAGTGCGACCGAGCCGTTCCTGGCGCCGCTTGTCGCGTCGTGGTGGCAGCGGCTGCTGCCGCTCGCGACCGATGCCGGCGGCGGCGACGACGCTGCCGCGGCACCGATCATCGTGTCGGGCGCGCCGAGGCCGGCGTTGCTGAAGGAGTTGCCGCGACGGTCGCTGCGTCCGGCCACGGCGGCGCCGATACCGCGAGCCGCGCCCGTCGCGCCAGCGGCATCGATGGCGGGCCCGTCGCAGCTCGCGCTGCCGTTCGCCGACGAGCCGCGGTCCAACGCCGAATCCCGAACGATCGGCTCGCCCGGCCTGGCACAGGACCCTGCCGCCGCTGCGCTCGGCAGCGCGATGCACCGTGTCCTCGAGTGGGCCACCGCCGACGATGGCGGTGGGGCCCAGCTCGATGCCTTGGCGCAGGCCGCCGCGCGCGAGTTCGCGGTGGCGGCCGAGTCGGTCCGCCGCCATGCGGCCGCGATCCTCGGTCATCCCGATGCGGAACGCTTCTTTGCCGGGCCGCGGATTGTGTGGAGCGGCAACGAGGTGAGCGTGAGCGACGGCGGCGAGGTGGTGCGGATCGACCGCCTCGTCCAGCTCCAGGAAGCCGATGGGCGCGCCTGGTGGGTGCTCGACTACAAGCTCCACCATGCGCCCGAAGGGCTCGAGCCCTATCGCGCCCAGCTGCTGCGCTACCGCGCGGTGGTGGCGCGGGCGCAGCCGGGAGAGACGGTCCGTTGCGCGTTCGTGACCGGGGAGGGCAGGGTCGTCGAGGTCGCATGAGGTGCAGCGCTTCACGGCAAGAAACCTCACTTTCGCGGCCTTCCTCGCGCCATCCGCGGTGGCTCCGTTAGGCTCCAATCCGGCAACTCCGTCCTGCTCGCGATGCCGTTTGCGCCCGATCCGATTTCCATCGCCCCATCACCGGCGCGCCCATTCGGCCATTTCGTCCTGCAGCGGCTGCTTGGCCGGAGCGACCTGACGACGGTCTGGCTCGCGCTCGACAAGCGCACCGGGCTCGAAGCGATGGTCTCGGTGCCGCGGATTCCGCCGACCGGCGCTTCCGGGGTCGGCAACTGGCTGCTCGCCGCGCGCCGGGCGGCCCGTCTCGACCATCCGGATCTCGCCAAGGTCATCGACTGCGGTGTCCATGAGCACTGGCCGTATGTCGCCGTCGACCGGCGCGCCGGAATCACGCTCGAGGAACGCCTGACGCAGCACCCGGTGCCGGTGATCGAAGACGCGGCGTTGTGGATCGCGAGCGTCCTGCGCGGACTCGCGTTCGCGCACGACGCGGGCCTCGCGCACCACGACCTCCAGCTGCAAAACATCCTCGTCAACGAGCGCGGCCACGCGAGCGTCATGGCGCTCGGCGTCGGCCCTGTCGATCCGTTCGACAGTGACATCGACGCGGCCGGCGGCACCGGATCGTCACCGATGCTGCGCGCGCAGCGCGCCGCTGCCGAGCGCGACGTCCTTGCCGCCGGAATCATCCTGTACCGGCTGCTGGTCGGTGCGCCGGCGCTCGACGGCGACGACGTCGGCAAGGTCATCGCACGCATCGCGCCGCGGGGTCGCGAGCCGGTCCGCCTGCCATGGACGACGCCGCAGCCGATCCCCGAACCGCTGCGCGCGATCACCAATCGCAGCACGTCGCCGCAGGCGCGGCTGCGCTACCGCAGCGCGCGCACGTTCCTTGGCGCGATCACCGGCTGGCGCGAAACTGCAGCGGGCGACGACAGCGGTCCGATCGGGCTTCTGCTCGACCGCCTGCACAGCGTCGGCCACCTTCCGGCGCTGCCGGGGCTGACGACACGGGTCCAGCGAGTCACCTCGATCGAAAGCCAGCGCACCGACGAGATCGCCGGCCATCTGCTGCCCGACATGGCGCTCTCGTTCGAGCTCCTGAAGACGCTCAGCTCGGCACGCGTCCAGGGGACACAGATTCCGGGCAACGGCCCGGTGCTGACCCTCCGACGGATCGTCGCGCTGATCGGCGTCGACGGCGTTCGCACCGCGGCCAACAGCCTGCGGGTCTGGCCCGGTGCGCTCGACGTCGTGCGCGCCGGTGCGCTGCGCGCGACGATCGACGATGTCCGCCTCGCCGGCCATCTCGCGCAGGCGCTGCGGCCAGCGGGTTACGACCCCGAGGCGGTCTATCTCGTCACCGTGTTGCAGAACCTCGGCCGCCTTCTCCTGCGCTACCACTTTGCGGAGGAGGCCGAGCAGATCCATCAGCTGATGCAGCCGCTCGCAGCGGTGCGCAGCGACGGCGAGATCATCGTGCCGCCGCAGCCCGGGCTCGACCAGGAGACGGCCGCATACGCCGTGCTCGGGGTCGACATCGAGGCGCTCGGCAGCGCTGCGGCGCGCCAGTGGGGGCTCGGCCAGGAGATCGCCCACATGATCCACCGCCTGCCGACCGACGTGCCGGTGCGCAAGCCCGACAACGACAACGAGCTGCTTCGCATCCTCGGCAGCGCCGCCAACGAAGCGGTCGAAGCGCTCGCTCTACCCGGGCCGAAAGGGGCGAGGGCGCTGAACGAGGTCGTCGTGCGCTATGCGCGCACGCTACGACTGACGTCGCGCATCGTCGATGATGCGTTGCACGAGGCACGCGAGGCACTCGCGAGCGACGGTGCGTTGAAGTCGTCCGGTCGCGCGACGATCGGCGACCTCGACGAGGATCGTGCTCGAGGCAGAGACCAGACGGTTTCGGAGATCACCACTGCGCCGCCGCTACATCGCGAGCAACACGGCTGAGCTGGCGGCCACCGCCATTACGAGCGCGAACGCGAGTAGGCGGATGGTGACGATCGCGGCGCGACCGCGGTCGTGGCGCGACGCTTCCGAGAGGAAGGACGCGGAATCGACGAATGGAGAGCGCATGAGGGTGCGTGCGTGATGTTCACCATCACTCTACGCAGCGCGCGCCGGTCGTGAATCCGTCTGACGAGGGATGCGCGTCGCACCCACGCGCGATCAGCGACGGATCGGCTCGGCCTCGACGAGGAGCGGAGGCAGCAGCTGGCCGCCGTGTTGCGCGGCGCTTGCCGACGGATGCGCGGCAGTGCCTCGTGCCGGGCGCCGCACGACGTGCGTGCCGCCGGAGACCGGGGGGACGTTCGCCGGCACCCACTGCCCGTCCTTGGTCTGATGCGCAGGAACGACGACGTCGCCGGGCGCGGCGTGCGCCGGCGCGGCGAGCATTGCGATCAGCGCGCAGGCAGCGGCAAACGGTCGGAGGTGTCGCATGTGCAGGCGTGCCGTCGAGGGCAACAGGCAGATCCTTCAGACCTTCATGCCCGGTCGAGTGCAGTCTAGGGGCTCCGTCCCCGCGTGGACTCGCGCGTCGCGCGCCAAGCCGGTATTCCTCCTCGACACCGCGTCCGCCGTCGCTGGCGGGAGGCGATGGGGGTGACGAGCCTGACCCCGGCACTGGTCGCAACGGTTGGGGCTGCTTCGTTCCCGACCTGACCCGTTTGGCCGCGCTCCCATGCGGGGAGGCCCGTCGGTGTCGATTCTAGGCGGCCTGACCCGAGCGGACCCTCTTCAGAGACGAACACCGAGTTCGTCGCCGGCGTACTCGACCCCCAGCGGCTCGATCACGAGGCGGCGCGGGCCGGATTCGACCCGGCCGGCGAGCCACGCTTCGACCCCGGCCTTGCGGGCGACGGCGACCGCACGCGCGGCGTCCTCGGCCGGCACGAAGACGGCGAAGCCAGCGCCCATGTTGAAAGTCGCGTAGGCGGTGCGTGCGTCGAGCCCGGCCTCGCGCTGCAGGAACGAGAGCACGGCCGGCACTTCGGGCAGGCGGTCGATCCGGTAGGTGAAGTCGGAGCGGTGGCGCATGAGCTTGCGCCAGCCGTGGCCGGTGACGTTGACCGCATAGCGGACGCGGATGCCGGCGTGAAAGAGCGCTTCGGTGATCGGCGCATAGAGAACGGTCGGCGCGAGCAGTGCCTCGCCGAAGCTGATCGGCACCGCGCTGTCGACGACCGGTGCGAGATAACCGCGCGGCAGCCGCTCCGCGACCTGCCGCGCCAGGCTGAGGCCGTTGGCGTGAATGCCGCTCGAGGCGAGCAGCACGATCGCGTCTCCGGGCGCGAGATGCTCGCCGAGCGAGAGCCGTGTCTTCGGGCTGACGATGCCGGTGCACGCCGCGGCGAGATCGACCCGGCCGCTTTCGACGATTCCCGCGAGCGCAGGCGTCTCGCCGCCGCCCCAGGCGATGCCGCACTGCTCGCAGGCGCGTTGCCAGCCGCGGACGAGGGCTTCGGAGCGGGCGGCGTCGTCGAACCAGTCGGAGCCGCCGGCCGCCCAATACGCCTGCACGACCAGCGGCGTGGCGCCGACCGTGATGAGGTCGTTGACCGCCATCGCGATCGTGTCCTGGGCGATGTCGGCGTAGTTGCTGGCGCCGGTGAGCGCTGCCATCGCGTCGGCGACCAGGGCCTTCGAGCCGAGGCACTCGACGATGCTGGCGAGATAGAACGGGCCGACGTCGACGACGTACGCCGACTCGCCGCGCGACGACTCGACTTCGCTGAAGCCGTGGCGATCGAGCTGCGCGCCGGTCGCGAGCGCAGCACGCTGGGCAGCGAGCTTGAGCGGATCGATGCGGCCGTAGTCGACGCCCGAGGCGCCGTAGCTGAGCGGGGGGGAGGGTAGGGGCGGCGGAGGCGATGCGGCCACGTTGGCATCGATTATCCCGCAGCACGGCGCGGCAGAGGGCGGCGAATAGAATCGATCGAATGTCGTCCACGGTGCTGGCGCGCAAGTACAGGCCGCGCAATTTCGAGTCGCTCGTCGGCCAGGCGCACGTCGTCCAGGCACTCGCGAACGCCCTCACGCAGCAGCGTCTGCACCACGCCTATCTCTTCACCGGGACGCGCGGCGTCGGCAAGACGACGATCGCGCGCATCCTCGCCAAGGCACTCAACTGCACCGGGCCCGACGGCAACGGCGGCATCACCGCGCAGCCGTGCGGTGTCTGCGCCGCCTGCCGCGACATCGACGCCGGCCGCTTCATCGACTACGTCGAGCTCGACGCGGCGTCGAACCGTGGCGTCGACGAAATCACGCGCCTGCTCGACCAGGCGGTCTACAAGCCGGTCGTCGGCCGCTTCAAGGTCTACCTGATCGACGAAGTGCACATGCTGTCGACGACGGCGTTCAACGCGATGCTGAAGACGCTCGAGGAGCCGCCCGAGTACCTGAAGTTCATCCTCGCCACGACCGATCCGCAGAAGGTCCCGGCGACCGTCCTCTCGCGCTGCCTGCAGTTCAACCTGCGGCCGATGGCGGTCGAAACGATCGTCGCCCACTTGCAGGAGATCCTTGCGATCGAGAGCGTCGAGGCAGCGCCGCCGGCGCTGAAGCTGATCGCGCGCGCCGCGCGCGGCTCGATGCGGGACGCTCAATCGCTCACCGATCAGGCAATCGCGTTCGGCAGCGGCCGGATCGAGGAGGCAGGCGTTCGCCAGATGCTCGGCGCGGTCGACCGCAGCCACGCGATCCGCTGCATCGAGGCAACTGCGGCGCGCGACGGTGCGGCTTTGCTTGATGCGGTCGATGGCTTGCGCGAGCTCGGCCTGTCAGCCGCGGGAGCGCTCGAGGAGATTGCGACCCTGCTCCAGGAGATGGCCGTCG
>DATAYY010000107.1:0-17184 GCA_036272325.1 Caldimonas sp.
GAAGTAGAGCAGCTTGCTGCTTCCAGCGTTGGCGTCGTTGCCCGATGCAAGGGCCCAGAGGCCGTCGATCGTCAACGGCGTTCCGTCGGTCGCCATCAACTGGCCGAGAAACGCGTTGCTGGTGAAGTTGAACGCGTTGATCCGGCCGTCGCCGAAGTTGCCGACGAGGAGCGACCCTGCGAGCGACCCGAACGAACTCGGCGCGATCGCCATTCCCCAGGGAGCATTGAGCGTTCCGCCGCCGGCGACGCGGCCGAGAAGGTTCCCCTGCAGGTCGAAACGATCGACGAAGCCCTGGCCGGCGCCGGCGATTTCGTCGTGCTTGTCCGAGTCCTGCAGCGCGTAGCTCACGTACAGCGAGCCGGCGAGGCTCTGGATATTGAACGGGGCATAGCCGGCCGGCAGGCTCGGGTCTGCGAACGTCCCGCTCAGGCCGGGCTCGGCCACCGAGCCCTTGAGCACGTCGATCGCTCCGGAGCGGAAGTTCGCCGCGTACAGGTAGCTGTCGGAGCCGATGGTGGCGAACGCCGCGCCCTTATAGACGTTGGCATCCGACCCTGGCATCAGGGTCTCGGCGTTCGTTCCCAGCGAGCTGCGCCAGCCCGCGATCGTGCCGTCCTCGCTCACGAAGAGGAACTGGTCGCCGCCGAACGCAGCACCTGCGTTGCCGTTGAACACCTGGCCGGTCGGTGTTCCGGCGCCGGGAATGGTCACCGTCAAGCCGGCCTTGGCGGTGGCCTGGGTGATGGGATTGACGGTGTACAGGTCCGCAGTGCCGGTGCCGTTCGCGGAGATCCAGAACGGACTGGTGGGGGAATCCGACAGGCCCCAGGCATTGACCAGATCAGGGTCGGTGATCTGCGCCGCGTGGACAGTGGGATCGTCGCTCACCAAGTTGCTGGGGCCGAACGGTCCCGCCGCGGCAGGCAACGCGAGGATCGCGAGCACCGCGCATGCCGACAGGCGTATCGCGTGAGCGGATTTCATTGTCGAGCCTTCCTGAACGCTGAAGAGTGGCTGGATGCCGGTTGGCATTCCGTTAATACAGCGTTCGCCGCTGACGGTTCACGGGCCCGCCTGTCGACTCGGGGAATGAAAATTGCCAAGGCCGCCGGCAACGCCGAGCGACGACGGGGCTCGACGATCGAGCAGCTTGCGGTCGCTAGTAGGTCTCGAGATGCAGGCGCCCTTCGCGCTTGAGCGCGGCGGCGACTGCGTCCCATTCGAGCTCGGCGCCCACCGCGACGTCTCGGAGCGCCAGCAAGACGCCCTCCTCCATCGCCTTCAGGCCGCAGACGTAGAAGTGCGAATCCGGATCGGCGAGCAGCGGAACGAGGTCGACGGCGCGCTCGTGGATCAGGTCCTGCACGTAGCGCTTCGGTTGCCCTGGCGTGCGCGAGAACGCGAGGTTGATGTCGATGAAGTCCTTCGGCAGTGAGGTCAGCGGCCCGAAGTACGGCAGCTCCTCGCGCGTGCGCGCGCCGAAAAAGAGCATCAGCTTGCCACCTTCGAACTTGCCGCTCTTTCGCAGGCGCCGGCGCCACTCGGTCATCGCCCGCATCGGCGCGCTGCCGGTGCCGGTGCAGATCATGACGATGTGCGACTTCGGGTGGTTCGGCATCAGGAAGCTCTGGCCGAACGGGCCGATCACCTGCACCGTGTCGCCGACCTTCAGGTCGCACATGTAGTTCGACGCGACGCCCTTCGTCGGCCGGCCGAGATGGTCTTCGGTGACGCGCTTGACCGTCAGCGAGACGTTGTTGTAGCCGGGCCGCTCGCCGTTCCTCGGGCTCGCGACCGAGTACTGGCGCGCGACGTGCGGCCTGCCGCCGGCGTCGGCGCCGGGCGGGACGATGCCGATCGACTGCCCTTCGAGGACCGGGAACGGAATCGCGCCGAAGTCGAGGACGATGTGGTGCGTCTGGTTGTGGAACCCGGCCTCGGTGCAGTTGACGTTGCCGACGACGGTCGCGCTGGTCGGGCTCTTCGGCCCGAACAGGTTCGTGTACGCATGCGCCGCCGACCAGGGCGGCACCGTCGCGCCGTGGGCGCCGCTGTTGAACGGCGCCTCGCCGCTGGCGGCGTCGACCTTGACGGCAAGGACCGGCTCGGCCGCGGCGGCGATCGCCGCCTCGGGCGCGACGCCTTCGGCCGCGAGCTGCTCGGGAGTGAGCTCGGGCGGCAGCTCGTCCCACGTCAGCTGCTCGGCGATGTCGTACGCGCGCACCTTTGGCACCGTGCGCCAGTTGTCGATCGAGCCGGTTGGGCAAGGCGCGATGCACGCCATGCAGTAGTTGCAGACGTCGGCGCGGACGACGTAGTTGCGCTCGTCGTGCGTGATCGCTCCCGTGGGGCAGGTCGCCTCGCAGGTGTTGCAGCGAATGCAGATCTCGGGATCGATCAGGTGCTGCTTGAGGAGCACCGCGTCGGCAGTCACGGCCGTGTCCATTGCGCGAGTGTCCGTGAAAATCGCGGCGCGACTCAGCCGAAGCGGACGTACTCGAAGTCGACCGGCTGGCGATTGATCCCCATCGCCGGCGGC
This sequence comes from Caldimonas sp., assembly GCA_036272325.1. Lineage (GTDB taxonomy): Bacteria > Pseudomonadota > Gammaproteobacteria > Burkholderiales > Burkholderiaceae_C > Schlegelella_A. The sequence continues at coordinate 2,543 of DATAYY010000107.1, forward strand.
ACGATCCAGTGGGCGAACTTGCCCGGCTCGACGACGCGGCCCATCAGCGAGGCGACGAATGCGCGGTCGGCATCACTCGGCAGCCACTCGGCCTCGTGCGCCTGCCACTCCTCTTCGCTGACCACGCGGCCCTCGGGCGTGAGGCGGATGCCGGCGAGCGCGCCGATCCTGCGGTTGAACGCCTTGTGCGGAACGACCAGGCGCTGCGGCACGCCGGCCTTCTCGAGCACCTTGTTCCAGCGGCCGACGCCGGCGACCGAGTCCTTGATGAAGTCGTCGCGCAGCACCTCGTTCAAGGCGTTGAGCATCGGCACTTCCTTCTCGGCCAGCTGGCCGTTCTGGACTTCGAGCACCTTGTACGTCTGGCCCTTCAGGACATGATCGTCGACGCGCTTGCCTTCCTCGTAGCGGCCCTTCAGCCCCGAGCTATAGAAGATGGCGGCGTTGCTCGACTGGTCGGCGCCGAAGAGATCGATCGTCACCGAGTAGTGGAAGTTGAGGTAGCGCTGGATCGTCGCCAAGTCGATCGCTCCGGCCGCGCGGATCTTCTTCGCGTCGTCGGTCTTCAGCTCGTTCATCACCTGCGCCGTGCGCTGGACGACGCGGCTGACGCCGCTCTCGCCGACGAACATGTGGTGCGCCTCTTCGGTGAGCATGAACTTCGTCGTTCGCGCGAGCGGGTCGAACGCGCTCTCGGTGAGCGCGGCGAGCTGGAACTTGCCGTCGCGGTCGGTGAAGTAGGTGAACATGAAGAACGCAAGCCAGTCAGGCGTCTTCTCGTTGAAGGCGCCTAGGATGCGCGGGTTGTTCTCGTCGCCCGACGTGCGCTCGAGCAGCGCGCCGGCCTCCTCGCGGCCGTCGCGGCCGAAGAAGCGCTGCAGCAGGTAGACCATCGCCCAGAGGTGACGGCCCTCCTCGACGTTGATCTGGAACAGGTTGCGCAGGTCGTACATCGACGGCGCGGTCAGGCCGAGGTGGCGCTGCTGCTCGACCGACGCCGGCTCGGTGTCACCCTGCGTGACGATGATGCGTCGCAAGTTGGCGCGATGCTCGCCGGGGACGTCCTGCCAGACCTGCTCGCCCTTGTGGTCGCCGAAGTGGATCTCGCGGCTCGGGTCGTTCGGCTGCAGGAAGATGCCCCAGCGGTAGTCGCGCATCTTCACGTAGTCAAAGTGCGCCCAGCCCTGCGGGTCGACGCTCGTCGCCGTGCGCAGGTAGACGTCGTAGTTGGTCGAGCCGTCGGGCCCGACGTCGTCCCACCACTGGATGAAGTTCGGCTGCCACTGCTCGAGCGCGCGCTGCAGCGTGCGGTCGTCGGCGAGATTGACGTTGTTCGGGATCTTCTGGCTGTAGTCGATGGACATGGTGCGGTCCTCGCCGATGATCAGACGCGGTGGAAATCGAAGCCGGCCTTCTCGCCGGTGCCGTAGACCTTGAGCGCACCCTTCGGGCCAACCGCGTTCGGGCGCTGGAAGATCCAGTTCTGCCATGCCGTGAGCCGCCCGAAGACGCGCGTCGCCATGTTCTCGCCCGGACCGAAGCGCAGGTTCGCCTCGAGGCCGGTGAGCGCGTCGGGCGACATCGCCGCGCGCTCCTCGATCGCGATCCGCACCTCGTCGTCCCAGTCGATGTCGTCGGGCGCGGCGGTGACGAGGCCGAGCCCGAGCGCTGCGTCGGCGTCGAGCGCAGTGCCGATCGCGGCGAACGCGTCGGCGAGCGGCGCGTCTTCGTCGTGGAATCGGCGCGCGAGGCGCGCGCGGTCGCTCGCCATCGGCAGCGGGCCGAAGTTGAGCTCGTCGAGTAGCAGTGTCGGCGCGCGTGCGGCGTCGTCGGGCAGCGCCAGCATGTAGCTGCGATCGGCGGCGAAGGCGAGCTCGGCGAGGACGCCGGCGAAGCACGAGCCCGGCTCGATCAGCGCGAACAGCGTCCGCGACGAGACGTCGAGCCGCGCCAGCGTCCGGCGCAGCATGCCGATCGTCTCGCGAACGAACCAGTGGTCCTGGTGCGCGAGCAGCGTCTTGTCGGCAGCAAGAACGGCGGCGGGGTCACCCTCGGTCTTCAGGATCCAGGTGCCGAGGTCGAGCTCGTTGGTGCGCAAGTGCAGGATCGCGTCGTCGAGCTGGCGCGCCATCGCGAGCGGCCACCACGCGGCGCCGGCGGACTCGATGGCGGCGATGTCTTCGGGCCGCGCCCCCGTCGGCGCCCGGACCGTGATCGTCGCGGTGCGCTTGGCGCGGTCCATCTCGACAGTGACGTGCTCGTAGCGGATCGCATCCGCGCTGTCGTCGCGCTCTAGCCGAGGGAGCGCAACGCCTTCGGCCTTGCTCGGCCGCGGGCTCGACGCCGCGAGCTTCGCCGCGCGCTCGTGCACCGCGGCGGCGAACTGCGCCGGCTTGGCGACCGCGTCGACCAGGCGCCACTCGACCGCGCGCTGGCCGCGAACGCCCTCGATGCTGGTGCAGAAGATGTCGGCGAGGTCGTGCCGCACCTTGCGCTTGTCGGTGACGCGCGTCAGCCCACCGGTGCCGGGCAGCACGCCGAGCAAGGGCACCTCCGGCAGCGAGACCGACGACGAGCGATCGTCGACGAGGACGATCTCGTCGCACGCCAACGCTAGCTCGTAGCCGCCGCCGGCGCAGGCGCCGTTGACCGCGGCGAGGAACTTGATTCCGGAATGCTGCGAGGTGTCCTCGATGCCGTTCCTCGTCTCATTGGTGAACTTGCAGAAGTTCACCTTCCAGGCATGGCTCGAGACGCCGAGCATGAAGATGTTGGCGCCGGAGCAGAAGACGCGGTCCTTGCCGCTGGTCACGATCACCGAGCGCACTTCGGGATGCTCGAAGCGGATCCGGTTCAGCGCATCGGCGAGCTCGACGTCGACGCCGAGGTCGTAGCTGTTGAGCTTGAGCTTGTAGCCGGGGGCGATGCCGGCGTCCTCGGCGACGTCGAGCGTCAGCCGCGCGAGCGCGCCTTCGGTCGCGAGCTTCCAGTGCCTGTACTGCGAAGGATCGGTGCGGTAGTCGACGCGTGGCGGGTTGGGCATGGCGAGTCTCCTTCGAACGACCACGCATCATAGTGCATGCTTCGTAAGCGGGTCAAGCAGTAGATGCAGTTTCATGCATGTTGGCAAGATCGGCCGCCAGTGCCGCCAGGGTGGCAAAGCTCTCTCCGGTCGATCTTCCGCTGGTATCGAGCACGGCGTCGGCCTTCGAATAGAACGCAGCGCGGCCGGCCAGGATGCGGCGCAGGTCGTCCATGGCCTCGCGACTGGCGGCCATCGGACGCGTGTCGCCCTGCGCGGCGACGCGGCCCATGTGCTCTTCGGGCGAGGTCTGTAGCCAGATCGTCGTGCAGTGGGCGAGCAGCTGCTCGAAGGTGGCGGGCTCGGCGACGATGCCGCCCGGCGTCGCGATCACCGCTGCCGGGTGGTTCTTGACCACCTCGTCGAGCGAGCGCCGCTCGTAGCGACGATAGGCGGCGGTGCCATAGAGATCGTGGATCTCGCGGATGCTGCAGCCGGCGATCTTCTCGATCTCGCGGCTCAGCTCGACAAACGGCATCTCGAGCGCGTCGGCCAGCATCGCGCCGAGGGTCGACTTGCCGGCGCCGCGCAGGCCGATCAGCGCCAGTCGGCGGCCGCGCGCCGGGTCGACGTGGCCGTGGCCGAAGAGAGTGGCGAGCGCAAGCCGGGCGCGCCGCACGTCGGCGTCGCTGCGGCCTTGCAGCAGCTCTCGCAGCATGAGCCAGTCGGGTGTGCTCGTCGTCACGTCGCCGACCAGCTCGGCAAGGGCGCAGTCGAGCGCGCCGGCGACCTGCTGCAGGACGAGGATCGACGCGTTGCCGACACCGTATTCGAGGTTGGCGAGGTGGCGCTCCGAGACGCCCGATGCCTGTGCCACGCCCTTTCTCGTCAGGCCGCGGCGTGCGCGCAGCAGGCGCACGCGCTCACCGAGCGCGAGCAGGAACGGATCCTTCTTCGGCACCTTCGCTTTCGAGGGCGCCGAAGCGCGGGGACGACGTTTGCCGGCAACCATGATGCATTATATTGCTTGACAGGCTCGGAGGCCAGCACTATCGTCGCCGCCCCGGCCACGAGTCCGCGTCGGACGATTCCAGGAGACCGAGAGATGACCCCGCCCGCCGTCTTCAACTTCGCGGCGCAGCTCTTCGCCGGCAATGCGGGCCGCGCCGCCAAGCTCGCGTACGTCGACGATCGCGGAAGCCTGAGCTACGGCGAGCTGGAGCAGAACGCGCGCCGGCTCGCCGCGGCGCTGCTCGCCGCCGGCGTTCGCCGCGAGGAGCGTGTGCTGCTCCTGATGCTCGACAGCAACGAATGGCCGGTTTCGTTCCTCGGCTGCCTCTATGCCGGCATCGTTCCGGTCTGCGTCAACACCCTGCTCACCGCCGACGACTACGCGTTCATGCTGCAGCACAGCCGCGCCCAGGTGGCGATCGTTTCGGCGGCATTGCTGCCGACGCTGAACGCGGCACGCGCGAAGGGCACGGACGAAGTGAAGACCGTCGTCGTCGCGCAAGCGTCGGGCGCTGCGCCGGCAGACACGAGCACATTCGAGGCGTTCATCGCCGACCGCGCCGCGCTCGCCGGGCCCGCGGCCACGCATCGCGACGACCCTGCCTTCTGGCTCTACTCGTCGGGCTCGACCGGCAGGCCGAAAGGCACGGTGCACACGCACGCCAACCTGTGGTGGACGGCCGAGCTCTACGCCAAGCCGGTGCTCGGCCTGACCGAGAACGACGTCTGCTTCTCCGCGGCCAAGCTCTACTTCGCCTACGGCCTGGGCAACGCGCTCACCTTTCCGCTTTCGGTCGGCGCGAGTGTCGTCCTCATGGCCGAACGGCCGACGCCCGATGCGATCTTCAAGCGCTGGACGGCAGCCGATGCGGCGACGCGGCCCACGGTCTTCTTCGGCGCCCCGACGGGCTTCGCCGGCATGCTTGCATCGCCCGCATTGCCGGCCCGCGCCGCGGTGCGTTTGCGGATGTGCTCGTCTGCCGGCGAAGCGCTTCCGGCCGAGATCGGGCAACGGTTCGACAAGCACTTCGGCTGCGCCATTGTCGACGGCATCGGCTCGACCGAGATGCTGCACATCTTCATCTCGAACAGGCCCGGTGACATCCGCTACGGCACGACCGGCAAGCCCGTCGAAGGCTACGAGGTCGAGTTGCGCGGCGACGACGGCAGGCCCGTCGCCGACGGCGAAGTGGGCGACCTCTACATCCGCGGCCCGAGCGCCGCGCTCATGTACTGGAGCGACCGCGAGCGCTCGCGCGACACCTTTCAGGGCGGCTGGACGAAAAGCGGCGACAAGTACTCGCGCGACGCCGATGGCTACTACACCTACGCCGGGCGCAGCGACGACATGCTGAAGGTGAGCGGCATATGGGTCTCGCCGTTCGAGGTCGAATCGACGCTCATGCAGCACCCGGCGGTGCTCGAGTCGGCGGTGATCGGTGTCGAAGACAGCGAGGGCCTCGTGAAGACGAAGGCCTTCGTCGTCACGAAGCCCGGGCAGCAGGTCAGCGAAGCAGAGCTGAAGGCGTTCGTGAAGGAACGCCTTGCGCCGTTCAAGTACCCGCGCTCGCTCGAGTTCATCGACGAGTTGCCGAAGACGGCGACCGGCAAGATCCAGCGCTTTCGCCTGCGCGACCGCGAGCGCGCGGCGACGAAGTGAAGGCAATGGTCGACGACCGCGCGCAAACCGCGGCGGGCGCCGCGCGCATCGTGTGGCGGGGCAAGCCGCAAACGGTCGAGTTCGCGTGGGTGGGCGCGGCCGACTCGTCGCTGCCGCCGGTCGTCTTCCTTCACGAAGGCCTCGGCTCGGTGGCGATGTGGAAAGACTTCCCCGACCGCTTCTGCACCGAGATCGGCCATCCGGGATTCGTGTTCTCACGGCCCGGCTACGGCCGCTCGACGGCGCGCCATCGCGACGAGCACTGGGCGCCCGACTTCATGCACCGGCAGGCCGAGGAGGTGCTGCCGGCGCTCCTGGCAGCCGTGGGCATCGGCCGGCCCTGGCTCTTCGGCCACAGCGACGGCGCTTCGATCGCCCTCCTCCACGCGGCGAAGCATCCGGTGGCCGGCGTGATCGCAGTGGCGCCGCATCTGTTTGTGGAAGACGAGTCGATCGCCAGCATCGAGAAGGCGCGCGACGCCTACCGCGACACCGATCTGCGCGAGCGTCTCTCGCGCTACCACGACGACGCCGACTCCGCGTTCCTCGGCTGGAACGACGCCTGGCTGTCGCCGGCGTTTCGCAGCTGGAACATCGAGCGCGACATCGAGAGCATTGCGGCGCCGGTGCTCGCCGTGCAGGGCGAGAACGACGAGTACGGAACGCTCGAACAGATCCGCGCCGTGGCGCGCCGCGTTCCCGGCACGCGCCTCGTCTCCCTCGCCGACTGCGGCCATTCGCCTCACCGCGACCAGCCTGAGGCGTTGATCCGCGAGGCCGGCGACTTCATTGCCGGTAACTGAGCGGGGACCGGAAACGCCATGGCCTCGCACATTCCGCTCCTCGAAGAAGACCGCGTCATCGGCCTTGACGGCAAGCCGCTCGCGCCGCTGCCGATCAACGCCTGGTCGGGCCTGCCGTTCGAGATCCACCCGCACATGCAGAAGGGCGAGGTCGCACATCGCTACAACCCGCATCCACTCCTCCTCGTGCACGTCGGCGCACACGGCCGCTCGCGGATCCGCTCGGGCACGACGGTGTACGACCTCTCGCTCGCGCCGGGCCAGGTCGACGTCTTCTCCTCGGGCTTCCTCATGGACCACGGCTGGTGGGACTGCACGCCCGGCGAATTGCTCGCCGTCGAGGTCGACCCGGAGCGCGTGCGCTCATACCTGCACGACGACGCCGGTGCGATCGATCCACGCACCCTGCTTTCGACGCGCGATCCGATCCTCGAGCGGCTGTGCGGCTGCATCCGTGCCGAGGTCGACGCTGGCTGCCCGTCCGGGACGCTGTTCGCCGAGGGCATCTCGCTCGCCTTGCTGTCGCGGCTGCGCAGCCGGTACGCGGCCACCGAGACGACGCCGAATGCGCAGCGGACGCTCTCGACGCGGCAGCTGCAGCGAGCAATCGAGTTCATCGACACCAACCTCGGCTCCGATCTCAGCGTGGCGCTCCTCTCCGCGCAACTGGCGATGAGTACCTACACCTTCTCGAAGCTTTTCAAGGCCACTGTCGACGCCACGCCGCACAACTTTGTTCTCTCGCGCCGCATCCGACGCGCCGAGATGCTGCTCGGCGGCGAAACGTCGCTGAGCGAGATCGCGCTCGCCACCGGGTTTGCCAGCCAGTCGCATTTCACCGAAGCGTTTCGCCGCCGCACCGGGCGCACGCCGGCCCAAGCCAGACGGCGCGCCTGAACGCGCCGCCTCGCCAGTGCCGAGCCCTGGCTATTTGCAGGTGTAGCTCGCCGCCGCCGTGATCGCGCCGGTGCCGCCGTAGGTGGGCTTTTGCGGATACGGGCAGAGCAGCTGGCTCGCGCTGGCGTCGGTCGAGGTCAGCGTGATCGACGCCGGAGCAGAGGCCGCACCGCCCTCGACCCACGCCGTCATCGCCGAGAACAACTGGCCCGCCGCCGGCAGCGGCAGATTTGCGGCCGTGATCGGAGGGCTCACGCCGCTCGTTCCCTGCGCCGTGCCGACACCCGAGCAATGGCCCATGCCGCCGATCAGGAACAGCCTGTCGTAGGCCTGCGTCTTGGCAAAGCCACCGTCCATGTTGGCGACGCGGGTGTAGTAGTTGATCGAGTTCGCCGTCGGAATCAGCACGTCGGCCAGGCCGTGGTACTGGACGATCTTCGCGCCGCTCGCTTGCGCGGCGCTCAGATCGGCGCTGTCGGTATTGATGTTGCCGAAGAACGGTTGCAGCGCCACACCCTGGGCGGCGGCGTTGGCGAGTTGCCCGTAGGTCAGGTTCTTCCAGCCGTTGGCGCCGTTGCCTGTCGCGTTGACGAAGCTCGTCGTCGCAAGCGTCGGGTTCTGCAGCTCGAGCGCGACCATGTCCGACGAGATCGAGAACGGGCTGTTGCCCGCCAAGCCGCTCAGCGTCGCGCCGCGGCTGAGTCCGTACCAGAGCTGGCCGGCGGTCAGGTTGGCGTTGAAGCCGTTGTCGGCGGCCGGGTCAGGCACGCCGCCATCGGGCGTCTGGCCGAACCAGATCTTGTTCATGGCCTGCGCCTGAACCGGCGTGACACATGCCGCGGTGCCGTTCGTGCCGACGACGCCGCCGCTGCCGATCGTTCCGGTGCACAGCACTGACGCGTCCCGCGTCGGATCGTAGGTGCACTGCTGCGGATCGGCGACATAGCCGAGGTGCTGGCCGCCGACGACGTCGCACGTGCTCACCGCGCTGGCGTTGACGAGCGCCTGCTGCGCTGTCGTCAGCGCCGTGCCGCCGAGGTCGCGCTGGTAGACGATCTGCGGGTAGAGCTCGGCGGTGATGAACTTCGTCCAGTTGAACGCGGGCGCGCCGACCAGATAGCCGTTGTAGTCGTCGGAGTGGTTCTGGATGATCTTGTAGCCCTGGCGGCCACCGGTCGAGCAGCCGTCCCAGTACGCGAATTGCTGCGCCTTCAGGTAGTACGCCGCCGTGAGCGCCTTCGTCTTCAGCGCCAGCTCATGGAGGCTGCGTTCGGCGAAGTCTTGCCAGAGCGTCGAGTTGATCGTGCCGTCCGGGTTCATCGCGAACGAGCCGTTGCCGATGCTGTGGCCGGTGTCGGTCGCAGCGACGACCGAACCTTCGGCCGCCGCGGTCGCCGCGTTGCCCGTCGTCGCGATGAGCGTCAGGCTCTGGTAGTTCGCGCCGCCTGCCCAGCCGCCACCACCCATGTTGTGGATGCGCTGGTTCCAGTTCGCCGGCGTCGGCAGCCAGACCTCGATGCCGATTCCCGGCGATGTCGAGGGCGCGCTCGCCGGCCCAGGGTTACCGGGGCCGATGTTGAGCTTGACGAAGCAGAGGTCCTTCGCCGCGGTCGGCGGCGTTCCCGTTGTGCCGGAGAGCGCGATCGGATCGCCCGCCTTGAACGACTTGACGAGCAGGACCTGGGTGTTGGCGTCAGGGACGAACGCGGTCTTCATCGAGTCATCGCAGGTCAGCGCGACCGGCGCCGGCGAGGGTGCGGGCGCCGGTGCAGGGGCCGGTGAGTCGCTGCCACCGCATGCGACCGGCAGCGCCGACGCGGCCACCAGCGAGAACAGGAGCGAGAGGCGCACACGGGCGGCGTCCGTGGTGCGGGAATCGGGGCGGGTCATGAGAGCGTTCTCCTCGGTCGCGGTGGGCGCCGTTCTTTGCAAGGGCAAGGGTGCCCAAGCAGGACAACGAGGTCTATCGAATCCCGAGGGCCGCTATCGAAAAGCTGTCGTGCTCGCTCGGGACTTACGCGAGCGAGCACCGACACGGTCCGCTGCGAGTTCGCATCCTCTGCTGTTAACACGCATGGCCCCTGCCCCCGTGCTGGGATAGCGTCGCGCACCGGGCGGCTCGACAGCCGCGTCCGTCTTGCGATTCCCAGGAGCTTGCATGCCACACGTTTCCATCGCGACCCGCGCCCTTGCGCTCGCAACTCTGTTCGCCGCATCGGCGGCAGTCGCGCAATCGTCCGGCCCGATCAAGATCGGCCTCATGCTTCCTTACAGCGGCACCTACGCAGGGCTCGGCAACGCGATCGAGAACGGCTTCAGGCTGTACGTGCAGGAACAGGGCGGCAAGCTCGGCGGTCGCGAGATCCAGTATTTCAAGGTCGACGACGAATCGGACCCATCGAAGGCGACCGACAACGTCAACAAGCTGATCAAGCGCGACAACGTCGACGTTCTCGTCGGCACGGTCCATTCGGGCGTCGCGCTGGCGATGGCGAAAGCTGCCAAGGACAACAACACGCTCCTCGTCATCCCCAACGCCGGCGCCGACGCGATCACCGGGCCGATGTGCAGCGCGAACATCGTCCGCAGCTCGTTCTCGAACTGGCAACCGGGCTACGCGATGGGCATCGTCGCCGCCCAAAAGGGTATCAAGCGGGCGATGACGATCACCTGGGCGTACGCGGCGGGCACCGAATCGACCAAGGGCTTCACCGAGGGCCTCGAGAAGGGCGGCGGCAAGGTCGTCAAGGACCTGACGCTGCCGTTTCCGAACGTCGAGTTCCAGGCGCTTCTGACCGAGATCGCGGCGCAGAAGCCCGACGCCGTCTATGCGTTCTTCGCCGGCGGCGGCGCCGTCAAGTTCGTCAAGGACTACGCGGCGGCCGGCCTCAACAAGACGATCCCGCTCTACGGCCCGGGCTTTCTCACCGACGGCACCCTCGAGGCGCAAGGCGCGTCGGCGCAGAACATGCTGACGACGCTGCACTACGCCGACAACCTCGACACGCCGAAGAACAACGCCTTCCGCAAGGCCTACGCGATCGCCTACAAGGCGCAGCCCGACGTTTACGCCGTGCAGGGCTACGACGCGGCGCAGATCCTCGCCAACGGGCTGAAGGCGGTCGGCGGCGATCTCTCGAAGCGCGACCAGCTAACGGCAGCGATGAGGAAGACCGCGGTCGACAGCCCGCGTGGCAAGTTCACGCTGTCGGCGGCCGGCAACCCGGTGCAGGACATCTACCTGCGCGAGGTCAAGGGCAACAACAACGAGCTCCGCTCGATCGCGGTCAAGGCGCTCGCCGACCCGGCGCTCGGCTGCAAGCTCTGAGCGCATGCGGATGAACGTGGCGACCAGACTCGCCACGGTCAGGCGCAGCCAGTGAGGTGGCGATGGACACCGCCACCTTCCTCGTCCAGTGTCTCAACGCCGTCCAGTACGGCCTGCTGCTCTTTCTCGTCGCCAGCGGCCTGACGCTGATCTTCGGGATCATGGGCGTCATCAACCTGGCGCACGGCAGCTTCTACATGCTCGGCGCCTATCTCGCGTTCGCGCTCGCGCCCTGGTTCGGCGACTGGTTCGTGACCCGGCTGGTCGCCGGCGTCGCCCTCGCTGCGATCTTCGGCTACCTGCTCGAGTGGGCGTTGTTCAGCTTCCTCTACGAGCGCGACCATCTGCAGCAGGTGCTGCTCACGTACGCGCTGATCCTCGTCTTCGAGGAGATGAGAAGCCTCCTGGTCGGCAACGACGTCCACGGCGTCGCGGCGCCGTCTTGGCTCGCCGGCGGCTTTCGTCTCGGCGGCCTGATGGAGTATCCGTGGTACCGCGTCTTCGCATCGGCGGCGTGCCTCGTCGTCGCGCTCGCGCTTTACGCGGTCGTCAACCGGACGCGCCTCGGGATGATGATCCGCGCCGGCGCGAGCAACCGCGACATGGTGCGCGGCCTCGGCGTCGACATCCGGCAGCTCTACCGGATCGTCTTCGCCGGCGGCGTCGCGCTGGCCGCGCTCGCCGGCATGATCGCGGCGCCGCTGTCGTCGGTCTATCCCGGCATGGGCTCGAGCGTGCTCATCATCTGCTTCGTCGTCGTCGTCATCGGCGGCATCGGCTCGATCACCGGCGCGCTCGTCGCCTCGCTCCTGGTCGGCTTCGTCGACACCTTCGGCAAGGTCTTCTTCGCCGAGTGGAGCGGCGTCGGCGTCTACGTGCTGATGGCGATCGTCCTCGTCTGGCGGCCCGAGGGGCTGATGAAGCGTGGCGCCTGACGACGCCCCGGTCGATGCGTCCGCGCAGATCGTTGCCGACGTCGGCCCGATGCCCGACATCGGTCGCCACGAAGCCGGCGGCTGGCTCGTCCCGGCGGCGGCGGCGCTCGCCGTCGCCGCTTTGCCGCTCGTCGTGTCGCCGTACGCGCAGGACCTCGTCGTTCGCATCGCGGTCTACGCGATCTTCGCCCTCAGCCTCGAGCTGCTCGTCGGCGCGACCGGACTCGTCAGCCTCGGCCACGCCGCGTTTCTGGGCATCGGCGCCTACGTCACCGTTCTCGCCTCGGGCGACGGCGGCGCATCGCTCGCGTTCCTGGTGCCGCTCGCGATCGGCGCCGCCGCCGCCTATGCGGTCGTCGTCGGGGCACTGAGCCTGCGCACGCGCGGCGTCTACTTCATCATGGTCACGCTCGCGTTCGCGCAGATGGCGTACTTCGTCGTCCACGACACCAAGGCCGGCGGCGGCAGCGACGGCATCTTCCTCTACGCCAAGCCGACGCTCGCGATCGGCCGGACGACGCTCGTCGATCTCGGCGAGCGGATGACGCTCTACTACGCCGTCCTCGCCGCGCTGGTCGCGACGTATGCGTTCATCGCGATGCTGCTGCGCTCGCGCTTCGGCCACGCGCTCGCCGGCATCCGCGTCAACGAACAGCGCATGCGCGCAGCGGGCTTTCCGACAACGCCGTACAAGCTCGCCGCGTTCACCGTCGCGGGCGCGCTCGCCGGCCTCGCCGGCCTCCTGCTCGCGGTCAAGGACGGCGCCGTCAACCCGGAGCTGCTGTCGTGGCACGAGTCGGGCGCGGTGCTGCTGATGCTGATCTTCGGCGGCATCGGGAGCCTGCGCGGTGCCGTCCTCGGCGCCGTCGTGTTCACCCTGCTGAAGGAGCTGTTCCAGTCGGAAGCGCTGTTCGGCCCAATCGCGCAGCACTGGCAGTTGACGCTCGGCCTCGCGATCATCGCCTTCGTCGCCGCGCTGCCGCGCGGGCTCATCGGCCTCGGCGCGAGGCTGCGCGCGCTGGCGCGCGAACGTGGCGCGCACTCTGCGCGGCGAACGGCATCATGAGCGCGGTCCTCGCCGAAGCCGCCGACGGCCCGCGCGCAGCGCCAGCGTCACGACCGCTGCTCGAGGCGATCGGCCTCGGCCGGCGCTTTCGCGGTCTCGCCGCGGTCGACAACGTCTCGCTCGACCTCGCTGTCGGCGAGATCCACGCCGTCATCGGCACCAACGGCGCGGGCAAGTCGACGCTCGTCAACATGCTCTCGGGCGAGCTTGCGCCGAGCGCCGGCACCATCCGCTTCGACAGCGTCGACATCACGCGTTGGTCGCAGCCGCGCCGCGCCCGCGCCGGCATCGGCCGCAGCTATCAGCGAACAACGATTTTCGGCGACTTCAGCGTCGTCGAGAACTGCCGCCTCGCGGCGCAGGCGAGCGCTCCGCACGCGTGGCGAGTCTGGCAGCCAGCGGCGCGCGACGCGCGCGGCGTCGCGGTCGCAGAGCGCGCGCTCGCCGCCGCCGGCCTCGACGGCGACGCCGGCCGCACGGCGGCGGCACTCAGCCACGGCGCGAAGCGCCAGCTCGAGATCGCGATGTGCCTCGCGACCGCTCCGCGTGCGCTCCTCCTCGACGAACCGCTCGCCGGCATGGGCGCCGAGGAGACCGGGCGCATGCTCGACCTGCTCGTCGGCCTGAAGGAGGGCCACGCGATCCTGCTCGTCGAGCACGACATGGACGCGGTCTTTCGCATCGCCGACCGCATCACCGTGATGGTCAACGGCCAGGTCATCGCGAGCGACACGCCGGAGCAGATCCGCACCGACCGCGCCGTCCAGCTCGCGTATCTCGGCGACGCGCATTGAGGCAACGATGAGTGCGCTGCTCGACATCGCCGACCTGCACGCCCGCTACGGCGACAGCCACGTCCTGCGCGGCGTCACGCTGCAGCTCGCCGCCGGCCGCTCGCTCGGCCTGCTCGGCAGGAACGGCATGGGCAAGACGACGCTGATCCGCACCGCGCTCGGCTACGTGCGCGCGACCGGGGGCAGTGTCGCCTGGCAAGGCCTTGCCGTGACCGGCGCGCCGCCCGAGCGGATGGCGCGTCTGGGCGTCGGCTACGTGCCCGAAGGGCGCGGCATCTTCGCCAACCTCTCGGTGCGCGAGAACCTCCTCATGTGCGCGCGTGCCGGCGCCGACGGCCGCCGCGAGTGGACGCTCGAGCGCGTCCTCGCGACCTTCCCGCGCCTCGCCGAGCGGCTCGGTCACGGCGGCCAGCAGCTCTCGGGCGGCGAGCAGCAAATGCTCGCGATCGGCCGCGCGCTCCTCACCAATCCGCTCCTGCTGATCCTCGACGAGGCGACCGAAGGCCTCGCACCGTTCGTCGTCGCCGAGATCTGGCGAACGATCGCGACGATCCGCACGAGCGGCATCGCCACCCTGATCGTCGACCGCAACGCGCACGCGGTGCTCGCCCACACCGACGACGCCGTCGTCCTCGAAAAGGGCCGCGTCGTCCTGGCCGGAACGTCGGCCGAGCTCGAGGCCGATCGCGAGGCGCTGACGCGCACGCTCGGCGTCTGAGCCGCCGTAGACTGCGCTTCGCCCATCCGCGCCGGAGCCGTACCATGATTCTCGAAGTCGCCGACATCCGCATCACGCCCGGCAAGAACGCCGAATTCGAGACGGCGATCGCGCGCGGTCTCGGCACCGTCCTGCCGCGCGCTACCGGCTTCGTCGCGCACCAGGTGCAGCGAGGCATCGAGTCGCCCGATCGCTATCTGCTCATGATCTGGTGGCACTCGGTCGAGAACCACACCGTCGACTTTCGCCAAGGTCCCCTCTTCGCCGAGTGGCGCTCGCACATCGGCCAGTTCCTCGCGTCGCCGCCGCAGGTCGAGCACTTCGACCTCGCGCTCGAGTCTGCCTGACGCGCTCCACTCGACCTCGCAAGACTCGTCGCGCAGATCGAGCGTGCAAAGCCGCGTGCAG
>DATAYY010000108.1:0-15916 GCA_036272325.1 Caldimonas sp.
AGGTGCTGGGGGTCACCAGCTATGGCGATCTCAGCCAGTTCGCGCAGCAGCAAAGCCGCGCCAGCGCATTCATCCTGTCGATCGACGACGAGGAATTCTCTGGCGGCCCCGAGCTCGACCCGGCGGTACTGAACCTGCGCAAGTTCATCCAGGAGATCCGGTTCAAGAACAGCGAGATCCCGATCTACCTGTACGGCGAAACGCGCACCTCGCAGCACCTGCCGAACGACATCCTGCGCGAGTTGCACGGCTTCATCCACATGTTCGAAGACACGCCGGAATTCGTCGCCCGGCACATCATCCGCGAGGCGAGGGCGTATCTCGACGGCGTCGCGCCGCCGTTCTTCAAGGCGCTGCTCGACTACGCGCAGGACGGCTCGTACTCGTGGCACTGCCCTGGTCACTCGGGCGGCGTCGCGTTCCTGAAGAGCCCGGTCGGGCGAATGTTTCACCAATTCTTCGGCGAGAACATGCTGCGCGCCGACGTCTGCAACGCGGTCGACGAGCTCGGCCAGCTGCTCGACCACACCGGGCCGATCGCGCAAAGCGAACGCAACGCGGCGCGGATCTTCAACGCCGACCACTGCTACTTCGTCACCAACGGCACGAGCACGTCGAACAAGATGGTCTGGCACCACACGGTGGCGCCGGGCGACGTGGTGGTGGTCGACCGCAACTGCCACAAGTCGATCCTGCACGCGATCATCATGACCGGCTCGATCCCGGTATTCCTACGGCCGACGCGCAACCACTACGGGATCATCGGCCCGATCGCGCAGTCGGAGTTCACGCCCGAGTCAATCCGCGCCAAGATCGCCAGCCACCCGTTGCTGGGCGGAGTCGACGCGACGAAGGTCAAGCCGAGAATCTTGACGCTGACTCAGAGCACCTACGACGGAGTGCTCTATAACACCGAGTGGATCAAGAGCGCGCTCGACGGCACGATCGACACGCTGCACTTCGACGAGGCGTGGCTCCCGCACGCCGCCTTCCATCGCTTCTACGGCAGCTTCCATGCGATGGGTAAGAGCCGGCCGCGGCCCAAGCACCAGATCGTATTCGCGACCCAGTCGACGCACAAGCTGCTCGCCGGAATCAGCCAGGCATCGCAGGTGCTGGTGCAGGACTCGCAGACAAGAAAGCTCGACCCGCACCTCTTCAACGAGGCCTATCTGATGCACAGCTCGACGAGCCCGCAGTACGCGATCATCGCGTCGTGCGACGTCTCGGCGGCAATGATGGAGGCGCCCGGCGGCAGCGCGCTGGTCGAGGAGAGTATCCAGGAGTCGCTCGACTTCCGGCGCGCGATGCGCAAGGTCGACAGCGAATTCGGCAAGGACTGGTGGTTCAAGGTCTGGGGACCCGAGAAGCTCGCCGCCGAGGGCATGGGCACCAGTGCCGACTGGATGCTGAAGTCGAATGCCAAGTGGCACGGCTTCGGCGATCTCGCCGACGGCTTCAACCTGCTCGACCCGATCAAGTGCACGGTGATTACGCCGGGGCTTGACATGTCGGGCAAGTTCGCGAAGACGGGGATTCCGGCGGCGATCGTCACCAAGTTCCTCGTCGAGCATGGCGTCGTCGTCGAGAAGACCGGGCTTTACTCGTTCTTCATCATGTTCACGATCGGCATCACCAAGGGGCGTTGGAACACCCTGGTCACTGCGCTGCAGCAGTTCAAGGACGACTTCGACCGTGACCAGCCGATGTGGAAGATCATGCCTGAGTTCTGTGCCGTCCATCCACGCTACGAGCGCGTCGGCCTGCGCGAGCTCTCGCAGTCGATTCACGCGTTCTACGCGCGTGACGACATCGCCCGGCTCGTCACCGACATGTACCTCTCGGACATCCAGCCGGCGATGAAGCCGAGCGACGCCTTCGCCTGCATCGCCCACGGAAAGACCGAGCGGGTCGAGATCGACCAGCTCGAGGGCCGCGTCTCGACGACGCTGCTGACGCCGTATCCGCCGGGCATTCCGCTACTGATCCCCGGCGAGCGCTTCAACAAGAAGATCGTCGACTTCCTGCGCTTCACGCGCGCCTTCAACAAGGCCTTCCCCGGCTTCGACACGGACGTTCACGGCCTGATCGCCACGACCGAGCTGCAGGGCGTCACGGTGACCGAAGACGGCAAGTACTACGTCGACTGCGTCGCGGCGTAGAGCGCCGTTCGGCGCTCCCTAGGCGGCTCCGCTTGATAGGGCTGCTCCCTCCCCAGCTTCGCGCCCCTCCCTCCGAGAGGGAAGGGCGGGCCCCGCGGGGGCCACTTTTCGATCTGCTCTAGGCGGCGCCAGGCATCGCGTGGCTGAAGCCGCCGTCGACGTAGACGATTTCCGAGGTGATCCCGGACGCCAGGTCGGAAAGCAGGAACGCGGCGGCGTTGCCGACGTCGTCGATCGTCACGTTGCGGCGCAGAGGTGAGTTCTCGGCAACGAGGTCGAGGATCTTGCCGAAGCCCTTGATGCCGGAGGCGGCGAGCGTCTTGATCGGCCCGGCCGAGATCGCGTTGACGCGCACGCCCTTCGCGCCCAGGCCTGCCGCCATGTAGCGCACGCTCGCCTCGAGCGACGCCTTGGCCAGGCCCATCGTGTTGTAGTTGGGAACGCTGCGCAGCGACCCCAGATAGGTAAGGGTGAGGAGCGCGGCGCCCTGCACCAGACGCGGCGCCGCCGCCTTGGCCATCGCCGGGAAGCTATAGCTCGAAATGTCGTGCGCGATCCGGAAGCCCTCGCGCGACAGACCTTCGAGGAAGTCGCCGGCGATGGCCTCCTTGGGCGCGAAGCCGATCGAGTGGACAAAGCCGTCGAAGGTCGGCCAGGTTTCGCCGAGGGCGGCAAACATGGTCTCGATCTGGCCGTCGTCGGCGACGTCGCAGTCGAAGGTGAGCGATGAGCCGAACTCCGCCGCGAACTCGCCCACCCGCTCCTTGAAACGCTGGCCCTGGTAGCTGAACGCGAGCTCTGCACCCTCACGCCTGCAGGCCCGGGCGATGCCGTAGGCGATCGAGCGGTTCGACAGGACGCCGCTGACGAGGAAACGCTTGCCGGCGAGAAATCCCATGCGACGAGTCCGGAGGAGGAGGGTGGCGAACGATTCTGGCATGGGGCTTTTGCCGCCCGTCGGCCCTTGACAGCCGGGAGACTTGTCGCTATTGGCGCGAGCGGATACAATTCCGCTCTTCCCTAGAAAGCGTCAAGTGGGCGGTTCTTCCGGCCCATTTTTTTTGGCTGATCGACTTTTGCGCCCGATTGCACCGACCGTCCAACCCGACTCTGTCATGAGCCAGCACTCCGCCATCGAGACCACCGTCGACGCCCTGGGCTACGAGCTCGTCGACGTCGAGCGCGCGGCCGGCGGGCTCTTGCGCGTGACGATCGACCATCCGCCGGGCGCGGCCGGCGCGCCCGAACGAGCCATTGCGGTTGACGATTGCGAGCGCGTCACCCGCCAGCTGCAGCATGTGCTCGAGGTCGAAGGCATTGCTTACGAGAGGCTCGAGGTGTCCTCGCCCGGGCTCGACCGCCCGCTCAGGACAGCGCACGATTTCGCCCGCTTCGCCGGCGCCGAGGTCGAGCTGACGCTGAAAGAGCCGTTCCAGGGCCGCAAGCGCTACCGTGGGACGCTGCGAGCGCACGGTGATGGCTGGCGGATCGTCATCGGCGAGCCGTCGGCTGCGGCTCCGGGCGCCCGGCGCCGCGCCGGCAAAGGCGGTGCCAAGGCCGCGCCGCCGGTCGCCGCCGCTCCCGGCGCTGCCGGGCAGGCGCTCGACTTCTCCCTCGACGAAGTGCGCGAGGCGCGCCTCATCCCGGTGATCGATTTCAAGGGGCGTTCCGGCGCCCGGCCCGGCGCGGTCGCCGCCCCGCGCGGGAACCAAGAGACAGACGGAGGTCGAATCCAATGAACCGTGAATTGTTGATGCTGGTGGACGCGATCGCGCGTGAAAAGAGCGTCGACCTCGAGATCGTCTTCCAGGCCGTCGAAGCCGCGCTCGCGTCGGCATCGAAGAAGCTGCAAGGCGGCGAAGTCGACATCCGCGTCGCCGTCGACCGCGAGACCGGCGAGTACGAGACCTTCCGCCGCTGGCACGTCGTCCCGGACGACGCCGGGCTGCAATTGCCCGACTCCGAGATCCTCCATTTCGAGGCGCTCGAGCAGATTTCCGACATCGAAGTCGACGACTACATCGAGCAGCAGATCGAATCGGTCTCGATCGGCCGGATCGGTGCGCAGGCGGCCAAGCAGGTAATCCTGCAGAAGATCCGCGATGCTGAGCGCGAGCAGCTGCTGAACGACTTCCTCTCGCGCGGCGAGAAAATCTTCGTCGGCACCGTCAAGCGTCTCGACAAGGGCGACATCATCGTCGAATCGGGGCGGATCGAAGGGCGGCTGCGCCGCTCGGAGATGATCCCGAAGGAGAACCTGCGCAC
Organism: Caldimonas sp.; assembly: GCA_036272325.1. Classification (GTDB taxonomy): domain Bacteria; phylum Pseudomonadota; class Gammaproteobacteria; order Burkholderiales; family Burkholderiaceae_C; genus Schlegelella_A. Next base: position 4,428 of record DATAYY010000108.1, read on the forward strand.
CGGCGACCGCGTCCGCGCCTACATCGCCGAGGTGGACCCGACGCTGCGCGGGCCGCAGATCCTGCTGTCGCGTTCCTCGCCCGGCTTCATGGTCGAGCTCTTCAAGCAGGAAGTGCCCGAGATGGAGCAGGGCCTGCTCGAGATCAAGTCGTGCGCCCGCGATCCGGGCTCGCGCGCGAAGATCGCGGTCGTCTCGCACGACCGTCGCGTCGATCCGATCGGCACCTGCGTCGGCGTGCGCGGCAGCCGCGTCAATGCGGTCACGAACGAGCTCGCCGGCGAGCGGGTCGACATCGTTCTCTGGTCGGAAGATCCGGCGCAGTTCGTCATCGGCGCACTCGCGCCGGCGAACGTGCAGTCGATCGTTGTCGATGAGGAACGCCACGCGATGGACGTCGTCGTCGACGAGGAAAACCTCGCGATCGCGATCGGCCGAGGCGGCCAGAACGTCCGCCTCGCGTCCGAGATGACCGGCTGGCGGATCAACATCATGTCGGCCGAGGAGTCGGCGTCGAAGCAGGCGTCCGAGTCCGACGCGGTCCGCAAGCTCTTCGTCGAGAAGCTCGACGTCGACGTCGAGGTCGCCGACATCCTGATCGCCGAGGGCTTCTCGAGCCTCGAGGAAGTCGCCTATGTGCCGATGCAGGAGATGCTCGAGATCGCCAGCTTCGACGAGGACACCGTCAACGAGCTGCGCACCCGCGCGAAGGATGCGCTGCTGACGATGGACATCGCCCGCGAAGAGCAGAGCGGCGAGGTCTCGCAGGACCTGCGCGACTTCGAAGGCCTCACGCCCGAACTGATTGCCAAGCTCGAGGCCGGCGGAGTGCACAGCCGCGACGACCTGGCCGACCTCGCCGTCGACGAGCTGGAGGAGATCACCGGCATCGACCCCGAGGCCGCCAAGGCGATGATCATGAAGGCGCGCGAGCACTGGTTTGCAGCCGAGGCCGCGGCGCAAGAAAATGCGGCCAAGGCCGCTGCCGCCGCCGCCGAGGCGCCGCAAGAGACGACCACCCAAGGATAGAGACCATATGGCTTCGACCACCGTCGCCCAACTCGCTGCCGAGCTCAACCGCCCGTCCGCGGCGCTGCTCGAGCAGCTGAAGTCGGCCGGCGTCAGCAAGGCGTCCGCGAACGACTCGTTGACCGAGGGCGACAAGGCGCGCCTGCTCGACCACCTCCGCTCGGCGCACGGCACTGCCGCGACCGGCGAGCGCAAGAAGATCACGCTCACGCGCAAGTCGACGAGCGAGATCAAGCAGGCCGACTCGAGCGGCAAGGCGCGCACGATCCAGGTCGAGGTTCGCAAGAAGCGGACCTTCGTCAAGCGCGACGACGCCCCCACGCCCATCGACGACGGCGTCAGCGCCGAGGCGCGCGAAGAAGAGCTCCGCCGGCGTGAGGAAGAGGCCCATGCAGAGGCCGAAAAGCTCCGCCAGCAGGAAGAGGAGCTTGCGGAGCAGCGACGCCAGCGCGAAGACCAGGAGCGTGCCGAGCGCGAGGCCGCCGAGGCGGCGCAGGCGCGGGCGCGCGAAGCCGCAGCTCAGGAAGCCGCGGTAGCGGCGGCGGCAGCAGCCGCAGCGCCCAAGGTGAGCGCCAAGGCGGCGAAAGCCGCGGCGGCAGCCGCCGCGGCAGCCGCGGCGGCGGCCCCCGAGCAGGTCCTGCCGCCGGTGGCGGCACCGGCCGAGCCGGCCAAGCCGGCGTTTCGCGTCGTCAAGGCCGGGACGGTCGAGAACGAGGAGAAGCAGCGCGCCGCCGACCTCGCCAAGCGCCGCAAGGCGGCCGAGGACGAGGCCGCGGCGATCCGCACCATGATGTCGGCGCCAAAGAAGGTGCTCGTCGCCAAGAAGCCGGAAGAGGCCAAGCCTGCCGAGCCGGCCAAGGAAGCGATCAAGGGGACGATTCACAAGAAGGCCGGCGCGCCCGGCAGCGCTGCGCCGACGGCCGCCAAGCTGGGCGACAAGAAGTCGATCAAGTCGGAGAAGCTCTCCTCGAGCTGGGCCGACGACGCCGCCAAGAAACGCGCCCTCAAGGCCGCACCACGCGGCGCCCCGGGTGCCGGGCGAGCCGGCTGGCGCGCGCCGCGCGCCGGCCGCCGCGGCGAGCGCAACGACGGCGCGCCGAGCACGTTCACGCCGCCGCCGGAGTTCCAGGCCCAGGAAGTGCACATCCCGGAGACGATCAGCGTCGCCGACCTCGCGCACAAGATGTCGGTCAAGGCGTCCGAGGTGATCAAGCAGCTGATGAAGCTCGGCCAGATGGTCACGATCAACCAGCAGCTCGACCAGGAGACGGCGATGATCGTCGTCGAGGAGATGGGCCACACCGCGATGGCCGCCAAGCTCGACGACCCGGAAGCGTTCCTCGAGGAGACGCAAGCCGAGGATGCGAGCGAGGAGTCGCGCGCTCCGGTGGTGACCGTCATGGGCCACGTCGACCACGGCAAGACGTCGCTGCTCGACTACATCCGCACCAGCCGCGTTGCCGCCGGCGAGGCGGGTGGGATCACCCAGCACATCGGCGCCTATCACGTCGACACGCCGCGCGGGATGATCACCTTCCTCGACACGCCGGGCCACGCCGCGTTCACGGCGATGCGCGCGCGCGGCGCGAAGGCGACCGACATCGTCATCCTGGTCGTCGCCGCCGACGACGGAGTCATGCCGCAGACCAAGGAGGCGATCTCGCACGCACGGGCGGCGAAGGTGCCGATCGTCGTCGCGATGAACAAGATCGACAAGCCCGAGGCCAACATCGAACGGCTGAAGAGCGAGCTCGTCGCCGAGCAGGTCGTCCCCGAGGACTTCGGCGGCGATTCGCCGTTCGTCCCGGTGTCGGCCAAGACCGGCCAGGGCATCGACCAGCTGCTCGAGCAGGTCCTGCTGCAGGCCGAGGTGCTCGAGCTGAAGGCGCCGAAGGACGCGATGGCTAAGGGGCTCGTCATCGAAGCGCAGCTCGACAAGGGTCGAGGACCCGTCGCGACCGTGCTGGTCCAGAGCGGAACCCTGAAGCGCGGCGACATCGTCCTCGCCGGCTCGAGCTTCGGGCGCGTGCGGGCGATGCTCGACGAGGACGGCAAGGCGGTCAACGAGGCCGGCCCGTCGATCCCGGTCGAGATCCAGGGCATGACCGAAGTGCCGCAGGCGGGCGACGAGTTCATGGTCCTCGGCGACGAGCGCCGGGCGCGCGAGATCGCGACCTTCCGTCAGGGCAAGTACCGCGACGTCAAGCTGGCGCGCCGCCAGGCCGCGAACCTCGAGACCATGATGGACCAGATGGGCCAGGGCGCGAAGCAGACCCTGCCACTGATCATCAAGGCCGACGTCCAGGGCTCGCAGGAAGCGCTCGCGCAGTCGCTGCTCAAGCTCTCGACCGACGAAGTCAAGGTGCAGATCGTCCACGCCGCGGTCGGCGGCATCAGCGAGAGCGACATCAACCTCGCGATCGCGTCGAAGGCCGTCATCGTCGGCTTCAACGTCCGCGCCGATGCCGGATCGAGGAAGCTCGCCGAGAACAACGGCGTCGACATCCGCTACTACAACATCATCTACGACGCCGTCGACGAGATCAAGGCGGCGATGACCGGCATGCTCGCGCCCGAGCAGCGCGAGGAGACGATCGGCACGGCCGAGATTCGGACGGTGTTCGTGGCGTCGAAGATCGGCACTGTCGCCGGCTCGATGGTCACCGCCGGTGTCGTCCGGCGAGGCGCGCGCTTCCGCTTGCTGCGCGACAACGTTGTCGTCTACAGCGGCGAGGTCGAGTCGGTGCGGCGGATGAAGGACGACGTCCGCGAGGTCGCTGCCGGCTTCGAGTGCGGCATCAAGCTGAAGAACTACAACGACATCAAGGAAGGCGACCTGCTCGAGTTCTTCGAGGTCAAGGAAGTCGCCCGCACGCTATAGGCGGATCACGGCGCTCGCCCGGACCCCGCCCTCCAAAAGACGGCGGGGTTCTTGTTTGCGCTGCGAGGGACAAACCATGCGACACAAACCATCGATCCCGAACCGCGGCTTTCGCGTCGCCGACCAGATCCAGCGCGACGTCGCCGAGCTGATCCGCGACCTGAAGGACCCGCGCATCGGCATGGTCACGATCCACGCCGTCGAGGTGACGCCGGACTACGCGCATGCGACCGTGTTCTTCTCGGTCCTGATCGGCGATCCGGCCGGGTGCGAGCAGGCGCTCAACGAAGCCGCCGGGTTCCTGCGCAACGGCCTTTTCAAGCGCCTCGCGATCCACACCGTGCCGACGCTGCATTTCAAGTTCGATCGCACGACCGAGCGCGCCGCCGAGCTGACCGCCCTGATCGCGAAGGCGAATGCGACGCGCGCCAGGGAAGATTGAGGACGTGTCCGCAACGCGCGCCGCGGCGCGTCCCCGGATCGTCCGCCGCGCGTTGCACGGCGTGCTTCTGCTCGACAAGGATCGCGAGGTGTCGAGCAATGCGGCGCTGCAGCACGCCAAGCGGCTCTACCGCGCCGAGAAGGCCGGCCACACGGGAACGCTCGACCCGCTCGCGAGCGGCCTGTTGCCGCTCTGCTTCGGCGCCGCGACCAAGTTCGCGCAGGCCAGCCTCGACGCCGACAAGCGCTACCTGGCGACCGTGCGCTTCGGCGTCACGACGACGACCGGCGACCTCGAAGGCACAGTGGTCCGCACCGTGGCAGGCACCGACCTCGACCGCGCAGCGCTCGACCGTGCATGCGCGAGCTTCGTCGGCGAGATCTTGCAGCTACCGCCGATGCACTCGGCGCTCAAGCACAACGGCAAGCCGCTGTACGCCTATGCGCGTGCCGGCATCGAGGTCGAACGCTCACCGCGGCGGGTGCGCATCGACACGATGCGAGTCGTCGACGGTGAGCGCGATCGCTGGACGATCGACGTCGCGTGCAGCAAGGGCGCCTACGTTCGCACGCTCGCCGAGGACCTCGGCGCCGCGCTCGGCTGCGGTGCGCACCTCGAGGCGCTGCGCAGAACCGCCAGCGGCGCGCTCGACGTCCGCGAAGCGCTCTCGTTCGCCGATCTCGAAGCGCTCGCCGGCGAGGCCGCGCGCGACGCATGTCTGCTGCCGCCCGACGTCCTCGTCGCGGCGAGCCCGGCGATCACGCTGTCGGCCGACGACGCAGGCCGCTTTCTCGCCGGCGTCCGGCGCCGCCTCGACCGCGACGATGCCGCGCTCGTCCGCGTCTACGGTCCCGAGCCGGGGGCATTCCTCGGCACCGGCCACGTACAGGGCGGCGAGCTGATCGCCTCGCGCCTGTTGAGTCCCGCCGAAGTCGGCGTACTAGTCACCCGGGGCCGGCCAACGGCCGCCCGCGAAAGCCTTCCCGCATGACCCGCCAGATCCGCAACATCGCCATCATCGCCCACGTCGATCACGGCAAGACGACGCTCGTCGACCAGCTGCTGCGCCAGAGCGGGACGTTTCGCGCCAACGAAAAGGTGGCCGAGCGCGTCATGGACTCGAACGATCTCGAGCGGGAGCGTGGCATCACGATCCTGGCCAAGAACTGCGCGGTCGAATGGCAGGGCACGCACATCAACATCGTCGACACGCCGGGCCACGCCGACTTCGGCGGCGAGGTCGAGCGCGTGCTGTCGATGGTCGATTCGGTGCTGCTCCTCGTCGATGCCGTCGAGGGGCCGATGCCACAGACGCGCTTCGTCACCAAGAAGGCGCTCGCGCTCGGACTGAAGCCGATCGTCGTCGTCAACAAGGTCGACCGGCCCGGCGCGCGCGAGGACTACGTCGTCAACGCCACCTTCGACCTGTTCGACAAGCTCGGCGCCAGCGAGCAGCAGCTCGACTTCCCGGTCGTCTACGCGTCGGGACTGAACGGCTGGGCGACGCTCGAAAAGGGTGGTACCGGCAGCGACCTCGCGCCACTCTTCGACGCAATCCTCGAGCACGTGCCGGCGCACGAGGGGTCGTCCGACGATCCGCTGCAGCTGCAAATCTGCTCGCTCGACTACTCGACCTACGTCGGCCGGATCGGCATCGGCCGCGTCAACCAGGGAATGCTGCGGCCGATGCAGGACGTCGCCGTCTGCGCCGGGCCCGACGCGACGCCAGTGAGGGCGCGCGTCAACCAGGTGCTGAAGTTCGAAGGCCTCGAGCGCCAGCAGGCGACGGAAGCCGGGCCGGGCGACATCGTTCTCATCAACGGCATCGAGGGCATCGGCATCGGCGTGACCATCACCGACCTCGATCGGCCGGTGCCGCTGCCGATGCTGCAGGTCGACGAGCCGACGCTGACGATGAACTTCTGCGTCAACAGCTCTCCCCTTGCAGGCCGCGAGGGCAAGTTCGTGACCAGCCGGCAGATCCGCGACCGGCTCGACCGCGAGCTGCAGTCGAACGTCGCGCTCAGGGTCAAGGACACCGACGAGGAGGGCGTGTTCGAGGTCTCCGGCCGGGGCGAATTGCACCTGACGATCCTGCTCGAGAACATGCGCCGCGAAGGCTACGAGCTCGCGGTCTCGAAGCCGCGCGTCGTCTTCCACGAGGAGGGTGGCGAGCGCACCGAGCCGATCGAGTTCGTCACTGCCGACGTGGAGGACCAGCACCAGGGCGCAGTCATGCAAGCACTCGGCGAGCGTCGCGCGGAGCTCGCCAACATGGAGCCCGACGGCATGGGCCGCGTCCGCCTCGACTACCGGATTCCGGCGCGCGGCCTGATCGGGTTCCAGAACGAGTTCCTAAATCTGACCCGCGGCACCGGCCTGATCAGCAACATCTTCGACAGCTACGAGCCTTACAAGGGCGAGATCGAAGGGCGCAAGAACGGAGTCCTGATCAGCCAGGACGACGGCGAGGCGGTGACCTACTCGCTCGGCAAGCTCGACGACCGCGGCCGGATGTTCGTCAAGGCCGGCGACCCGCTCTACGAAGGAATGGTGATCGGCATCCACTCGCGCGACAACGACCTGGTCGTCAACGCGGTGCGCGGCAAGCAGCTCACCAACTTCCGCGTCTCGGGCAAGGAAGACGCGATCAAGATCACGCCGCCGATCCAGCTCAGCCTCGAATACGCGGTCGAGTTCATCGCCGACGACGAGCTGGTCGAGATCACGCCGAAGTCGATCCGGATCCGCAAGCGCCACTTGAAGGAGCACGAGCGGAAGAGGGCCTCGCGCGAGCCCTCCTAGGGCCCGTGATCGACCCTGCCCTCAGGCGCTTCGGGCGCCTGCGGCGGCGGCGCTCAGACCAGCTCGGCGTTGATCGCGACGAGCGCGGCCTTGCCGGGACAGAGCTCGCGCTCGCCTAGGCGATTCAGTGGCACGGCGATCGTCTTCAGATGGTCGTGCAGATCCTCGGCGTTGGCGTCGACGTAGAGTAGCCCGGTCAGGATCTCGCCGCGCGCCTCGTGCGTTGCGATGTGGCTCATCGCCGCGAGCCGGTCACCGGGGTCGTAGCCTTCGGAGAGCTTCCTCAGGCGCAGCACACTGCCGTCGTGCTGCGTCACCTCGATCACCTCGCCCGGCGCGTACATCGCCGTGATGGTGTCGCGGTGCGGCATGAAGTCGAGCCGGTTGACGGCCTCGTTGTGGGCGCGGACGTAGTCGTAGCTCTTGGTGCTGCCGGCGTGGTTGTTGAACGCGACGCAGGGGCTGATGACGTCGATCAGCGCCGCGCCGCGGTGGCTGATTGCGCCCTTGATGAGCGGAACGAGCTGGTCCTTGTCGCCCGAGAAGCTCCGGCCGACGTAGCTCGCGCCGAGTTGCAGCGCCACCTGGACCAGGTCGATCGCGGTGTCGCTGTTCACCGCGCCCTTCTTGCTCTTGCTGCCGGGATCGGCGGTGGCCGAGAACTGGCCCTTGGTTAGGCCGTAGACTCCGTTGTTCTCGACGATGTAGGTCATGTTGACGCCGCGCCGCATCGCGTGCGCGAACTGGCCGAGCCCGATCGACGCCGAGTCGCCGTCGCCGCTAACGCCGAGGTAGAGCAGATCGCGGTTAGCAAGGTTGGCGCCGGTCAGCACCGAAGGCATCCGGCCGTGCACGGTGTTGAAGCCGTGCGATGCGCCGAGGAAGTAGTCGGGTGTCTTCGACGAGCAGCCGATTCCGGAGAGCTTGGCGACGCGGTGCGGCTCGATGTCGAGCTCCCAGCACGCCTGCACCAGCGCCGCCGAGATCGAGTCGTGACCGCAGCCTGCGCACAAGGTCGAGATCTTGCCTTCGTAGTCGCGCCGCGTGAATCCGAGCTTGTTGCTCTTCAGAGTCGGGTGGTGCAACTTCGGCTTGGCCAGGTAGGTCATGCAGCCAATCCTTTCTTGGCGATCGGCTCGACGTTGTCGGCTCGCACGCGCTCGGCGACCTGCTCGATGATGAAGCGGGCGGTGATCGGCGTGCCATCGTAGTGGAGGATCGGCTCGAGCCTGGCCGGATCAATCTCCTGCTCGGTGACGAGCATGGTGCGCAGCTGCGCGTCGCGGTTCTGCTCGACCACGAAGACGGTCTCGTGCTCGGCGATGAAGCGGTCCACCGCGGCGCTGAACGGGAACGCGCGCACCCTGAGCAGATCGATGTGGACCCCTTTCGCCTGCAGCGCGTCGAAAGCCTCGTTCATCGCCGGGCTGGTCGAGCCGAAATGGATCGCGCCGAAGCGCGTCTCGCGCGATGCCTTGCGAACGACGGGTTGCGGAACGAGCTCCTTGGCGGTCTCGAACTTCCTCAGCAGCCGCGTCACGTTGTAGACGTAGTCCGGCCCCGCCTCGGAGTAGCGGGCGTAGGCATCGCGCGTCGTGCCGCGCGTGAAAAAGGCGCCGCGGCTCGGGTGCGTCGCCGGCAGGGTGCGGTAGGGGATGCCATCGCCGTCGACGTCGAGGTAGCGACCGAAGTCCTTGCCGGCCTCGAGCTCTTCTTCGGTCATCACCTTGCCGCGGTCGTAACTGCGTGCGTCGTCCCATGCGAGCGGCTCGCATAGGCGGTGGTTCATGCCGATGTCGAGGTCGGTCATGACGAAGATCGGCGTCTGCAGCCGGTCGGCGAGGTCGAGTGCTGCCGCCGCGAAATCGAAGCACTCGCGGGGATCCTCGGGGAAGAGGAGAACGTGCTTGGTGTCGCCGTGCGAAGCGTAGGCCGAGCTCAGCAGGTCGGCCTGTTGCGTCCGCGTCGGCATCCCGGTCGACGGACCGCCGCGCTGGACGTCGATGATCGTCACCGGGATCTCGGCGAAGTAGGCGAGGCCGATGAACTCGGTCATCAGCGAGACGCCGGGGCCCGAGGTCGCAGTGAACGCGCGGGCGCCGTTCCAGCCGGCGCCGACGACGATGCCGATCGACGCGATCTCGTCCTCGGCCTGGACGATCGCGAACTTGTTGGTGCCGGTCGCCTTGTCGACGCGCAGCTTCGAGCAGTACTTCTGGAACGCCTCGGCGAGCGATGAGCTCGGCGTGATCGGATACCAGGCGCAGACCGTCGCCCCGCCGTAGACGCAGCCGAGCGCGGCCGCGGCGTTGCCTTCGATGAAGATGCGCCTTCCGACGGCGTCGCGGCGCCCGATCTTCAGGCCGAGCGCGTCGTCGAAGTACTCGTTGCCATGATGCAGACCCATCATGAAGGCGTCGAGATTGGGCTGCAGCAGCTTGGTCTTGCCCTTGTACTGCTCGCCGAGCAGCGTCGCGATGACTTCGGGCTCGACGCCAAGTAGCGCCGCGAGAACGCCGACGTAGACGATGTTCTTCAGCAGCTGGCGCTCGCGCGGGTCGGTGTAGCGCGTCGCGCAGAGGTCGGTGAGCGGGACGCCGAGAACGTGGATGTCGGAGCGAAACCTCGACGCCGGCATCGGCTTCGAGCTGTCGTAGAGCAAGTAGCCGCCGGGCTCGATCTCGGCCAGGTCCGTGTCCCAGGTCTGCGGGTTCATCGCCACCATGAGGTCGACGCCGCCGCGCCGCGCCAGGTAGCCGCGCTCATTGACGCGCACCTCGTACCAGGTCGGCAGGCCCTGGATGTTCGACGGGAAGATGTTGCGCGGGCTGACCGGAACGCCCATCCGCAGGAGGCTGCGCGCGAACAACTCGTTGGCCGACGCCGACCCCGAGCCGTTGACATTGGCGAACTTGACGACGAAATCGTTGACGGCCTCGATCCGCGGCGCCGTCCCGGCCCTCACGTTGCTTGTCATGTCAGTGCGGCCACCTTCTTCGTCGCAGAGCTTCGGCAACCGCCGCCGGCGCGCGTCTGCGAGATCGAGAACTTCTGCATGTCCCAGGCGCCGGTCGGGCATCGCTCGGCGCACAGGCCGCAGTGCAGGCAGACGTCTTCGTCCTTGACCATGACGCGCCCGGTCTTCAGCGAGTCGGAGATGTAGAGCGGCTGATCGATGTGGCGGGCGGGCGCGCGCAGCCTGGTCCGCAAGTCGGCCTCCTCGCCGTTGGCGGTGAACGTGATGCAGTCGGTCGGGCAGATGTCGACGCAGGCATCGCACTCGATGCACTGGCTGGTGGCAAAGACCGTCTGCACGTCGCAGTTGAGGCAGCGCTGTGCCTCCTTCCACGCGGTCGCCGCGTCGAAGCCGAGCTCGACTTCGACCTTGATGTTCTTGAGCACCGCGTTGACGTCGCGCCACGGCACCTTGTTGCGCAGATCCGGCGTGATGTCGTTGTCGTAGCTCCACTCGTGGATGCCCATCTTCTGCGACACGAGCGTGACGCCGGGGGCAGGGCGCTGGCGGACGTCCTCGCCGTGCAGGAACTTGTCGATCGAGATCGCCGCCGCGTGGCCCTGGGCAACCGCCCAGATGATGTTCTTCGGCCCGAGGGCGGCGTCGCCGCCGAAGAAGACGCGCGGCAGGCTCGACTGCAGCGTCGCGGCGTCAAGCACCGGCATGCCCCATTCGTCGAAGGCGATGCCGGCGTCGCGCTCGATCCACGGAAACGCGTTCTCCTGGCCGACGGCGACGAGGACGTCGTCGCAGTCGAAGACCTGCTCGGGCTCGCCGGTCGAGATCAGCTGGCGGCGGCCTTTGTCGTCGCGCACCGCACGGACCTTGTCGAAGCTCATGCCGGTGAGCCTGCCGTCGGTGTGCAGGAACGCCTTGGGGACGAGGCAATCGAGGATCGGAATGCCTTCGTGGATCGCGTCTTCCTTCTCCCAGGGCGACGCCTTCATCTCGTCGAAAGGCGAGCGGACGATGACCTTCACGTCGGCGCCGCCGAGGCGCTTCGAGCTTCGGCAGCAGTCCATTGCGGTGTTGCCGCCGCCGAGGACGATGACGCGCCTGCCGATCGAAGTCACGTGGCCGAACGAGACCGATGAGAGCCAGTCGATGCCAATGTGGATGTGCAATGCCGCTTCGGTACGCCCCGGAATCGACAGATCACGCCCGCGCGGTGCGCCGGAGCCGACGAAGACCGCATCCCAGCTCTCGCCGAGCAGCGCGCGCATCGAATCGATGCGCGCGCCGCCGCGAAACTCGACACCGAGCTTCAGCACATAGCCGGTCTCTTCGTCGATGATCGATTCGGGCAGGCGAAAGCGCG
>DATAYY010000109.1:0-48599 GCA_036272325.1 Caldimonas sp.
AGCGTCCTGTTCACCGCCGTCGCGATCTGGCGCTTCGACTGGGAAGAGCCGCGCAGCTGACGGCAGTTGCCGTGCTGCACCGATCTCGATCGCGGACGCGCGCCAAGATCGCCCCTCAGCGCGCGACCAATTCCTCCGGCCCAGCGCCACCGAGCGCGAGCATCAGCTGCGCGGCGTCGAGATAGCGCTGCGCGTCGGCACGCACGTAGCCGAGTCGCGCCTGCTGGTAGAGCCGCTCGGCGTCGAGCACCTGCAGCACGCCGACGTTGCCCTCGTGGTAGCTCTTCTGCGTCAGGTCGACATTGTCGAGCGCGGCGTCGCGGGCTCGGCCCTGCGCCTGCCATTGCTCGTGGCCGTGGCCGATCGCGTCGAGCGTGTCGGCGACCTGGCCGAACGCAACCAGCACGGTCTGCTCGTAGCGCGCGGCGCTGGCGTGCATCGCTTCTTCGGCGGCGCGCTTCTCGGCGCGCCGCGTACCGCCGTCGACGAGCGGCGCGATCAGGCTGCCGGCGAGGCCGAAGACGCCGCTCGAGCGATCGAACAGATGACCGATCTCGGTCGCCTGCTGGCCGAACGACGCCGTCAGCTCGATGTGCGGATACAGGTTGGCGGTCGCGACGCCGACTGCCGCCGTCGCCGCGTGAAGCTGCGCCTCGGCGGCCAGGATGTCGGGCCGGCGCGCGGCCAATTCGCTCGGCACGCTGATCGGCAAGCGCGCGGGCAGCGTCAGCGCCGCCAGCTCAGGCTCGGCCATCGGCGCCGCACCGGCCGGATCGCCGACGACGACGGCGAGCGCGTGACGTGCCGTCGCCAGTTCCTGGCGCAACGGCGGGATGAGCGTCGCGTCGCTCGCCAGCTGGCTGTCGGCGCTGACGATATCGAGGCGCGACACCGAGCCAGCGTCGAAGGCGACATGGACGAGCTTCAGGTTCTCGCGATCGCGCTCGAGCACCGCCTCGGCGGTGGCGATCTGCGCGCGCACCGAGGCGATGCGGATCGCGGCGGCGACCGCCTGGCCGGTGACGGCGAGGCGCGCCGCTTCGAGCTGGCGCTGCTCGCCCTCGGTGTGCGCGCGCCGCTCCTCGATCGTCCGCGTCAGCGCGCCGGCGACGTCGACCGTATAGCCGACGCTGGCGCCGGCCGCGTAGTAGTCGAATGGCGGCGGCTTCGCCAGCGTGCCGAGGAACTGGGCGCCGTATTTCTGTCGGCCCGCGCCGGCGGTGAGGTCGACCTGCGGCGTGCGGCCGCCTTCGGCCGCATCGGCCAGCGCTTGCGCGCGAGCGAGTGTCGCGCTCGCCTCGACGATCGTCCGGTTGCGCGCGAGCGCGCGCTCGACGATCGCGTCGAGCGCCGGCGAGCCGAACAGCTTCCACCACTGGCGCGGCGGCGCTTCGCCGGCGACCAGCGCCGGCATGCCGGCGGCCGCGTTCGCGGCCTCGCTGGCGGCGCTGTCGGACGCGCCGGCGCGGTAGCGATCCTCCTGTGGCGGCGTCGGCCGCTGGAAATCGGGGCCGGCGGCACAGCCGGCGAGCAGGGCGCCGGCGAGCGCGGCCAGCAGGAATAGCGAAGTCGGGCGCTTCATTCGAGCAGCACCGGTTCGTTGTCGTGCTTGACAGCGCGCGGCGCGCCGCGCAGCAGCGCGACCAGCGGCACCGCGCAGAGCGTGAGCACCATCATGAGCTTGAAGTCGTTGTTGTAGGCAATCATGGCCGCCTGTGCCGTCACCGACGCGTTCAGCGCCGCGAGCTGCTCCGCGCCTGGCCAGCCGACGCCGGCGATCGGATGCAGGGCAGCGCCGGCGAACGGGGTCACCTGCTCGGCGATGCGCGAGTGCATGAGCTGCGTGTTGCGCGTCAGCAGTGCGACCACGACCGAGATGCCGATGCTGCTGCCGATGTTGCGCACCAGGCTGAACAGCGCCGTGCCCTCGTTGCGCAACTCGGGCGAGAGGGTCGCGAAGGTGACTGCGGCGAGCGGCACGTAGACGAAGCCGGTGCCGAATCCTTGCACCAGCCCCGACAGGATCACCTGCCAGGTGTCCATCTGGAGATAGAAGCCCGACATCACCCAGAGCGACCAGGCGGTCATCGCGAAGCCCGCGGCGATGATCCAGCGCGTGTCGACGCGCCCCATCAGCCGGCCGACGACGACCATCGCCGCCAGCGTGCCGAGGCCGCGCGGCGCGGTCACCAGGCCGGTCAGCACGACCGGGTACTGCATCAGGTCCTGCAGCAGCGGCGGCAGCAGCGCGAGCGTCGCGAACAGGACGACGCCGACGATGAAGATGAAGACGTTGCCGGTCAGGAAGTTGCGGTCGCGAAAGAGCGCCGGGCTGACGAACGGGTGATGCCTCGTCGTCACCATGTGGACGACGAAGATGTAAAGGCCGAGCGCGGCGACGGTCGCCTCGATGCCGATCTCGACCGACGAGAACCAGTCGTTGAGCTGGCCGCGATCGAGCATCAGCTGGAAGGCGCCGATGGCGACGCTGAGGGCGAGGAAGCCGACGAAGTCGAAGCGCGACCGGCGCAGGGTCGTCTCGGGCATCACGGCGACGACGCCAAACGCGCACAGCACGCCAACCGGCACGTTGATGAAGAACACCCAGCGCCAGTCGTAGTTCTCGGTCAGCCAGCCGCCGAGCGCCGGCCCGAGGATCGGGCCGATCGTCACGCCCATCACCCAGAGCGCCATTGCCTTGGCATGCCGCTCCTTCGGGTTGATGTCAAGCAGGATGGCCTGCGACATCGGGATCAGCGCGGCGCCGGAGATGCCCTGGAACAGGCGCGCCGCGACGATCTCGGGCAGCGACTGCGCCAGGCCGCACAGAGCCGAGGCAACCGTGAAGCCGACGATCGAGAGCAGGAACACCTTGCGCCGGCCGAACTGGCCGGCCAGCCAGCCCGAAAGCGGCGTCATGATCGCGGCGGCAACGATGTACGACGTCAGCACCCAGGTCATCTGGTCCTGCGTCGTCGAGAGCGACCCCTGGATGCGCGGCAGCGCGACATTCGCGATCGTGTTGTCGAGCGCCTGCATGATCGACGCCATCATCACCAGCAGGGTGATGACGCCGCGGTGCGGGTTGCCCGCGCCGACGGACGCAGTCGGCCGATGCGGCGCTGCGCTCGAGGGCGCGGCCGGCCCGGCGGTCAACGACGATGTGGCCATGGCGTTGCGAGAACCCGCTCGCGAGGCGCGCCGCTCAGCGGGCCGAGGCGGCTGTCCTCGCCGCGGGCGCAACGTCGGCCGAGCCGATCAGCCGGCGCCGGTGGCCGGTGTCGACGCTGACGCTGGCGCTCAGGCCGGCGTGCATCGGATAGGCCGGATCGAGCGCGCGAAGCTCGATCCGCACCGGCAGGCGCTGGACGACCTTGACCCAGTTGCCGGTCGCGTTCTCGGCCGGCAGGACGGAGAACTGCGAGCCCGTTCCGGGGCTGACGCTGCCGAGCTCGCCGGCGAAGCTGCGGCCGGGATAGCTGTCGACCTTGACCTCGACCGGCTGGCCGACGCGCATGTGCGCGAGCTGGTCTTCCTTGAAGTTGGCCTCGACCCAGACCTTGCCGGTCGAGACCAGCGCGAACAGCGGCTGCGCGGCGGCGATCGTGCTGCCCGCCTGCAGCGACTCGACGCGCGTGACGACGCCGTCGCTCGGCGCGCGCACCTGCGTATACGAGAGATCGAGTCGGGCGCGGTCCAGGCGCGCCTGCGCCTGCTGCGCGAGCGGATGGCGCTCGGGCGCCACCCGTGCGTTGCCGCCAAGGCTGGCGAGGACGGCGCCGATCTGCTGCTGCGTGCCGGCGATCTGGGCGCGCGCATCCTCGAGCGCGTGCGAGGCGCGGTCGACTTGCAGTTGCGACGAGATGCCGGAGGCGATGAGGCGCTGCTGGCGGTCGTACTCGCGCTGCTGGAAGGCGACCGTGTCCTCGGCTGCCTTCAGCTCGGCCTCGCGCTGCCGGTAGTTCGCCTTGAGCATCTCGACCTGGAGCCGGGCCGAGGCGAGCTGCGCCTCGGCGTCGGCGACGGCGATGCGGAATGGCGCGTCGTCGATGCGAAAGAGCAGGTCGCCCTTCTTCACCGCCTGGTTGTCGTGCACGTCGACCTCGAGCACCCGGCCGGAGACATTGGCGCTGATCGCCACACGCGCCGACTGCACGTAGGCGTCGTCGGTCGTCTCGTAGCGTCCGCCGGAAAGATAGAGCCAAGCCGCACCGGCCAGCACGACCAGCGGGCCAAAGATCATGAGCGGCAGGCGCCAGCGCGAGCGTGGCGGTGTCGCGGCCCGCGGCGTCGCGGCCGCGATTTCGGCGTCGCCGAGTGCTTCGGCGCCGGCCTCGGCGCCCGCGGAAGGGGCGGCGTCGGGCGTTCGCAGGGCGTTGGGATCGGTGCGGTCCATGGCGAGCTCAGGCGGAGGCGCGACGGGCGCGCGGTGCAGGGGCAGCGTCATCGAGGTCGCCGAACGCAAGCGCGTTCGCGTGCAACTTCTCGAGCACGTTCATGAAAGCGTCCCGGTCGACGCGGCTGATGCCGGCGAAGGTCTCGTTGCGGGTCGCCTCGGCGACGCGCCAGATCTCGGCGAGCGACGGCTTCGCCTTGTCGCTGAGAAAGAGCCGGCGCGCGCGCCGGTCGTCGGGATCGGCACGGCGCTCGAGCAGCCCCTCGCCTTCCATGTGGTCGAGGATCCGCACCATCGTCATCGGGTCGACGTCGGTGAGCTCGGCCAAGCGCGCCTGCGAGACGCCTTCGTTGCGCTCGAGCGTGACAAGCGCCTTGCACTGGACCAGCGTCAGCGAGATCTCGTGCGCATGCGCCTCGAACCGCGCTACGTACCGCCGGCTGAGGTCCTTGAGGAGAAATCCGAACTGCTGAAGACGGTCCATTTCGTTCGCCCAGGGCCAAGACGGCTGCTTTCGTTGCGACGAATATTATCACACTCGTGATGATATCAACTGCTTGCAAGCCGCCGTCACTCGGCGGCGCCTGGGTGTCGTCGTTCGTCTTTCCGCAATGGCTGCAGACCGCGTCGCTCGTCGTGCCGACGCGCTGGGCGGTCGACGGCCTCGATGCGATGACCTGGCGCGGCCTCGGCATCAATGCCGCAATCGCGCCGGTCGTGGTGCTGCTCGCGTTCAGCGTCCTGTTCACCGCCGTCGCGATCTGGCGCTTCGACTGGGAAGAGCCGCGCAGCTGACGGCAGTCGCCGGACGCGCTCGGGCCCGACCGCAAAGAAAAGCGCCGCTGCAGTTCGTGCAGCGGCGTGGGCGATGGTCACCCGATCGGGATCACGGCATCTGGATCGCCTGCATGGTCGGTGCCCAGGTGGCGTTGGGCGCCGTGCCCGGCGCGCTCAGATCGACGCGGATCAAGAACAGCGGGAAGTTGACGTTGAAGCCATGGAAGCTAGGCTGCGTATCGGCGAGGACGTAGCCGAAGTTGCGCGCCGGGTCGATCGTCACCGAGTTCGGGTCGCCACGCATCCCGAGCTGCGTCGGCGTGCCGTTGATCGATGGCTTCGGGATCAACGTTGCCGCGATCGTGAACGCGTTGGTCGCGTCGGCGGCGCCGGTGATCGTCGCCGTCGGCATCTGCACCAGGCGCAGGTTTTGGCCGAACTCGTCGGCGACGAGCGCCTGGTGGGTCAACACGTTGACCGCGACCTGCCCGCCGGGGCCTTCGCCGACGGGCGGCGTCGTACCGATGCCCGGCACTGACAGCGTCGGCGCCGGGCCGGTCCCGGTCGCAGGCAGCTCGTTCATGTTGATCACGTACGCCTTGTCCTCGAACTCCGGCGTGATGACCATCATCCCGGTCAGGCTGTCGAAGGCGACGCCGTCGGTGGTGCCGAGGCTTGCCGAGTAGCCGCGCTGGGTCATCGGCGTCACCGTCGTGTCGACCGTGAACTTCTGTCCGTCGGACGAGACGAATACGAGGCCGGTCTCTGAATTGAGCGAGAACGAGTCCGTTCCCGGGACGTTGATCACCGAGGTGGTGATCCAGGTCGGCGTCGCCGTCGAGATGTCGAGCAGGCCGATTGTGTCGGTGCCGGCAACGACGACATGATTGCGCTTGCCGTCGACGATCACGCCCCCGAACGAGCCACTGAAGTCGAGCCCGGTGCACGCAACGCTGAACTCGACCGTGTTGTCCGACGCCTTGATGACGTGGACCGTGAGGGCCGATCCATTCGCAGCGAGGACGTAGACGCGGCCGTTGTCGGCGAAGAAGTTTGACGCGATCGCGGTCGACGTTCCGGGCAGCGATACCAGGGTGATGATCGGGTTGGCGACGCCGACGGTCAGATCGACCACCGCGATCTGGCCATTGCCGGATGCATCCTTGGTGTAGATCGGGACGTAGCCGACGTTGTGGATCGTGTCGATCGCGATCAGGCCCTGGCTCGGCAGCGTCTTGATCGCCGCCGGTGCGGCGGGGCCGCCGATGATGTTGGCCTTGACCGTGTCGATGACGGTCCGGTTGCCGTTGAGGTCCATCGTCGTGCCCAGGGCCGTGCCGGCGAACTCGGTGAGCGCGGTGACGACGTCGGCGGTGCCGGCGCCGATCGGCAGGTTCACCGCGACGCCGTTGCAGGTGTACTGCACGGTCTGGATCGCGCCGGTCGCGTCGATTGTCTTGCCGTCGAAGACCTTGTCGCCGATGTCGGCGAGGAGCGCGCGCAGCACCTCGTGGCGGTCGCCGCCGCAGCGGGCGAGGTAGTCGGCGATCAGCTGCGAGTAGGCACCGAGGACGGCACCGAGCTTGTACTGATCTGGATGCGCCGTCGCGTCGGTCTGGCCGAACAGCGGATTCAGCGTGTCGACCGGAGCGGTGACGTTGTAGACGGTCTCGATGAGGGTGTTCGCAGCGCCGAGCGTGGTCGTGAAGTCCGCAGTGGTCGGGTTCGGCAGCAGCGCAAGCTGGCGCTTGACGATTTCATCGACGAAGCTGCTCATCGGCGTGATGAAGACCTGCGTTGTGGCAACGCCGACCAGCGCGCATAGCGTCAGCGTGTTCGTCTGGGTGGTGTTGGTCGCTTCGTCGACGTAAGTGCCGCCGCTGACGCAGACGCGGGCCGGCCCGGTGATCGAAGTATTGAAGGCGAAGCCGGTCGCCGTGGTGGTGACCGTCTCGACCGCGGCGCCGGTGTTGGTGCCGTTCGGATTGACGTTGAAGAGGCTGGCGGTTGCGCCGGAGATCGGGCCGAGATAGGCGGTGCCGGTGACGCCGGCGCCTGTGGGAGTTGGGCCGGGAGTTGCGCCGGCGAGCGGGCTGAAATCGTCGCCGCCGCAGGCGCTGAGCACGAGCAGGGCGAGCGTCGACAGCATCGCGCCGGCGCCGCGCAGCACCGACGCAGCAATTGGTTGTGAAACTGACATGTTGAAACTCCTCCAATGGGGAGTCGGATTGAACGGCGGCGGCTGCCCCGCCACAACCCCATCGAATGAGGGGATATGGTTAGATTTGAGGATGGGCGGCGCCGCGGCGGCCGTTACTCGAAGTCGACCAGCTCGGCGCCTTCGCTCACCTGGTCGCCCGTCACGTAGCGAAACGCTTTGACCGTGCCGGCCCGCGGCGCACTGATCGTGTGCTCCATCTTCATCGCCTCGAGGACGAGCAAGGGCGCGCCCTTGTCGACGGTGGCGCCGGGCCGGGCGAGCAGGGCGATCACCTTGCCGGGCATCGGCGCGAGCAGGCCGGCGCCCTCCTCGTCGTGCTCGGCCCCGCTGACGCCGAGCAGGTCGACCAATGCCAGCGCGTGCGAAAGACCACCGACGAAGACGTGGCGCTGCTCGCGGTCGGCGACGACCGCGGCGGCGAAGCGACGCTCGCCGAGCGTCGCCGCGACGGCGCCGTGGGTGCCGGCGCGGGCGCTCGCAGTCGTCGTCGTGCCATCGAGCGTCAGCTGCCAGGCGCCGCCCGGCGCTGCCGCGGCGTCGACCTCGCGCATCGTCTCTGCGTGGCGAAAGCCGAGCCTCCTGAGGGCGCTGCCGTTGAGTCGCCAGCCATCGAGCGAACGCCAGGGCGAGCCGCCGTCGGCAGCACCGGCGGCCGACCGGCGCGCCGCCTCGGCGTCGCGCTCGACCTCGGCGAGCGCGGCAAGCAGCCAGACGTCGTCGGCAGGCGGACTCGCGGGCAGGAACAGACGGTCGTGCTCACGCTCGATCAACGCCGTGTCGAGGTCGGCGTTGGCGAACGACGGCGTCGCGACGAGACGGCCGAGGAACTCGACGTTGTTGGCGACGCCGACGATCCGGTAGCGGGCCAGCGCCTCACGCATGCGCAGGAGCGCGCCGGCACGGTCTCTGCCGTGAACGATCAGCTTGGCGATCATCGGGTCGTAGAACGGCGTGATGGTGTCGCCTTCCTCGACGCCGGTGTCGACGCGCACCGATGCGCTTTCGGGCGGCGGCGCGAGGTGGACCAGCCGCCCCGCCTGCGGCAGGAAGCCGCGGTCGGGGTCCTCGGCGTAGATGCGCGCCTCGATCGCATGGCCCGAGATCGAGAGCGCGTCCTGCGTCTTCGGCAGCGGCTCGCCGGCGGCGATGCGCAGCTGCCACTCGACCAGGTCGACGCCGGTGATCATCTCGGTCACGGGATGCTCGACCTGCAGCCGGGTGTTCATCTCCATGAAGTAGAAGCGGCCGTCGGGATGGGCGATGAACTCGACCGTGCCGGCGCCGACGTAGCCGACCGCCTGCGCTGCCTCGACCGCGGCGAGGCCCATCGCCGCGCGCCGCCCGGCGGTCATGCCGGGCGCAGGCGCTTCCTCGAGCACCTTCTGATGGCGCCGCTGCACCGAGCAATCGCGCTCGAACAGATAGACGCAGGACCCAAGGGTGTCGGCGAAGACCTGGATCTCGATATGGCGCGGCTTCAGCACGTACTGCTCGACGAGGACGCGATCGTCGCCGAACGCGCTCTTCGCCTCGCGCTGGCACGACGCGAGCGCGGCGGCGAAGTCCTTGGCGTCGTCGACGCGCCGCATGCCCTTGCCGCCGCCGCCGGCGCTCGCCTTGATCAAGACCGGGAAGCCGATCTTCGCTGCTTCGCGCGCGAGCAGCGCGGGGTCCTGTGCTTCGCCGTGATAGCCGGGAGTGAGCGGAACGCCGGCCTTGGCCATCAACGCTTTCGCTGCCGATTTCGAGCCCATCGCCCGAATCGCGGCCGCGGGCGGCCCGACGAAGACGATCCCGGCTGCGGTGCACTGCGCCGCGAACGCCTCGTTCTCCGACAGAAACCCGTAGCCCGGGTGGATCGCCTGCGCGCCGGTCGCCCGCGCCGCTTCGACGATCTTCGCGCCGACGAGATACGACTCGCGCGCCGGCGGCGGCCCGATGCGCACCGCCTCGTCGGCGAGCCGTACGTGGCGCGCGTTGGCGTCGGCGTCGCTGTAGACGGCGACGGTCGCGATCCCCATCCGCCGCGCGGTCTTGATGACGCGGCACGCGATCTCGCCGCGGTTGGCGATCAGGAGCTTGGTGAACATCGCGCTTCCCCGTCACATCCTGAAGACGCCGAACTTGGTCGCCGGGATCGGCGCGTTGAGCGTCGCCGCGAGCGAGAGGCCGAGCACGCGCCGCGTCTCGGCGGGGTCGATCACGCCGTCGTCCCACAGCCGTGCACTGGCGTAGTACGGATGCCCCTGGTGCTCGTACTGCTCGAGCAGCGGCGCCTTGAACGCACGTTCCTCGTCGGCCGACCAGCTGCCGCCGCGCGCCTCGATGCCGTCGCGCTTGACCGTCGCGAGCACCGCCGACGCCTGCTCGCCGCCCATGACGCTGATGCGCGCGTTCGGCCACATCCAGAGGAACCGCGGCGAGTACGCGCGGCCGCACATGCCGTAGTTGCCGGCACCGAACGAGCCGCCGATCAGCACCGTGAGCTTGGGCACCTGCGCGGTCGCGACCGCCGTCACCATCTTGGCGCCGTCGCGCGCGATGCCAGCGTTCTCGACCTTCTTGCCGACCATGAAGCCGGTGATGTTCTGCAGGAACAGCAGCGGCACGCGCCGCTCGCAGCAGAGCTCGATGAAGTGGGCGCCCTTTTGCGCCGATTCGGAGAACAGGATGCCGTTGTTCGCGATCACGCCGAGCGGCATGCCGTACAGGCGCGCGAAGCCGGTGACGAGCGTCGATCCGTAGCGCGCCTTGAATTCGTCGAAACGCGAGCCGTCGACGATCCGCGCAATCACCTCGCGAACGTCATAGGGCTTCCTCGTGTCCTGCGGTATGACGCCGTAGATCTCGCGCATGTCGTAGAGCGGCTCCTCGCTCGCCTCGTGCGTCACCGTCTCGGGCCTGGTGCGGTTGAGGCTGGCGACGATCCGGCGCGCGATCGCGAGCGCGTGGCGGTCGTCGTCGGCGAGGTGGTCGGCGACGCCCGACAGGCGCGTGTGGACGTCGCCGCCGCCGAGCTCCTCGGCGCTCACGACCTCGCCGATCGCCGCCTTCACGAGCGGCGGCCCACCGAGGAAGATCGTGCCCTGGTTCTTGACGATGACCGTCTCGTCGCTCATCGCCGGCACGTACGCACCGCCGGCCGTGCACGAGCCCATGACGACGGCGATCTGCGCGATCCCCTGCGCGCTCATGTTGGCCTGGTTGAAGAAGATCCGGCCGAAGTGCTCGCGGTCCGGAAAGACCTCGTCCTGGCGCGGCAGGAACGCGCCGCCGGAATCGACGAGGTAGATGCACGGCAGTCGGTTCTGCTGCGCGATCTCCTGCGCGCGCAGATGCTTCTTCACCGTCACGGGAAAGTAGGTGCCCCCCTTCACCGTTGCGTCGTTGGCGACGATCATGCATTCCTGCCCTTGCACGCGGCCGATGCCGGCGATCATCCCGGCCGCGGGCGCCTCGCCGTCGTACATATCGAATGCCGCGAGCTGGCCGATCTCGAGGAACGGAGCACCGGGGTCGAGCAGCCCGTCGACGCGCTCGCGCGGCAGGAGCTTGCCGCGCGCAACGTGGCGCTCGCGCGACTTGAGGTCGCCGCCGAGCGCGACCTCGACAGCGCGGGCACGCAAGTCGTCGACCTGGCGCTGCAGCGCCGCCGCGTTGGCCTTGAACTCGTCGGAACGCGTATCGATGCGCGACTTCAACGCGGCCATGGGTCTCCTGTGGCTGCCGTTTCTCCGAGCGCGAGCTTAACGTCTGCCCGTGTCTGGGGCCTTCGGCATGGAGCGACTGAGAATCGGGCGCGACTCGTGGCCTGTCGGCCGCAATGACGCCAAGGGCTACGCGCGTGAGCTCGCCCGCCTCGTCGACCAGGTTGGCGCCGGGCATGTGGGCGTCGGCACCGACCTGGCCGGCGTCGGCGCGAACGCGTCGGTCAACGACGATGCCGATCTGCGCCAAGTCGTCGATCACCTGCAGGAATTGAAACTGCCGCAGAGCACGATCGGGCGCGTCGCGTGCGGCAACTACGCCCGGGTGCTCAAGACCGCGATGAAAGAGTGAAGCCCCCCAGGCCGATCGGCGAACGCGTGTGCTGAGTAGGATCGGGCATGGGATTCGCATCGTGGCTTGGTCGCGCAGCCATGGCCCCGTTCTCGAAGGCCTTGCCCGCGATGGGCGAGACCGAGCGCGCTGCTCTCGAGGCCGGAACGGTCGGCTTCGAAGGGGAGCTGTTCGCGGGGAGGCCCGACTTCGACGCACTTCTGGCGCGCGGCCCCAACCAGCTCTCCGAAGCCGAGCAGCGCTTCCTCGACGTCGAGGTCAAGACCCTCAATGCCATGCTCGACGACTTCGCGATCGACGAGGCGCGCGACCTCCCCGAGGAGGTCTGGCAGTACCTGCGCGAGAAGAAGTTCTTCGGGATGATCGTTCCGACCGAATACGGCGGCCTCGGCTTCGGTCATTTCGCGCATGCCGCCGTCGTGGCGCGGATCGGCACGGTCAACATCGCCGCGGCCGTGACGGTCATGGTTCCCAATTCCCTGGGGCCGGCCGAGCTCCTGATCCGCTACGGCACCGACGAGCAGAAAAAGCACTACCTGCCGCGCCTGGCCGACGGCCGCGATCTGCCCTGCTTCGGCCTGACCTCGCCCTACGCCGGTTCCGATGCGGCCTCCATCCCCGACCTCGGCGTGCTCTGCGAACGCATGATCGACGGCCACAACGTGCGCGGCTTCAGGGTGACCTTCGACAAGCGCTACATCACCCTCGCCCCCGTCGCCACGGTCGTCGGGCTGGCCTTTCAGGCGATCGACCCGACCCGGGTCGAAGGCAGCCAGGAGTTGGGCATCACCTGCGCGCTGATCCCGGTGCCGACGCCGGGCATGTCGATCGGCCGCCGCCACCTGCCGATGAATTCAGCGTTCATGAACGGGCCGATTCGCGGCGAGGACGTCTTCGTGCCGATGGAGTGGGTGATCGGCGGCGAGGAGCGGGTCGGCCACGGCTGGCGCATGCTGATGGAAAGCCTGGCAGCGGGGCGCTCGCTCTCGCTGCCTGCACTCGGCGCCGCCATGCAGCAGACGGCGCTCTACGTCGTCTCGGGCTACGGCCGCATCCGCGAGCAGTTCGGCCTGCCGATCGGGCGTTTTCACGTCATTGCCGCGCTCGTGGCGCAAATGGCCGTCGATCTCTACGCAAGCGATGCGGCGCGGCGCTTCACCGCTGCCGCGCTCGATTCCGGCGAGCAGCCGAGCCTGGCCGGCGCGATCCTCAAGGTGCAGCTCACCGAAGGCGGGCGCCGCGCGGTCACGAACGGCATGGACATCCTCGGCGGCAAGGGAATCATCCGTGGCCCGAAGAACCTGCTCGGCGTCAGCTACCGGCTCGCTCCGATCGCCATCACGGTCGAGGGAGCCAACCTCCTGACGCGCGCGCTGATCATCTTCGGCCAGGGGGCGATCCGCTGCCATCCGCACCTCCTCGCCGAGATGAAGGCCGTCGAGACAGGGGACGCCGAGGTGCTCGGCCGCGAGCTGCTGGCCCACGCCAGACACGTCGTCGTCAACCTGTGGGGCAGCGTCGCCGGCATCGGCGTGCACGGATCGCCTCCGGCCGACCTGCGCCGAGAGGCGGCGATGGTTGCGCGCCTCTCGACCTCGTTCGCCCTCACCGCGGATCTGGCGATGGGCTTGCTCGGCGGCAAGCTCAAGCGCCTCGAGCTGCTGTCGGCCCGGCTGGGCGATGTCCTGTCATGCCTGTACCTCGCCGCGACCGCGATCTGGCGCTACGAGATGGACGGCCAGGACAGGATGCTGCCCTTCGCGCGCGCTGCGCTCCGCTCGCAAGTCAGCCTGGGCACCGAGACCTTGCGCGAGCTCTGGGCGAATCTGCCGTCGCCGGGTCTCAGGATGGCAGCCCCGTTGCTGCTTCGCGGCATTCGCGCGGACCGGTCGTTGCGAGACCGCGAGCTGCTCGAGCTCTCCGACTCCTTGCGCGAGGATCCTTCGCTCGTCGAGCTGCTCTGCCCGGACATCGGCGTGCCAAAGGCCGGCGGCTTGCGCGACCTGATGCGAGCGCTCGAGCTCGCAGTGCCGGTCGAGGAAGAGCTGCCCGCACTCAACGCCGCCGTGCGCCGTTCGCATTCCTTCGAAGAGGTCGCGTCGGGCGCACGCGACAGCGCCGCGGCGTTGGCCTACCTTCGTGCCGCCGACCAGGTGATCCAGGTCGACGACTTCGAGGCGTGAGCTCGTCAGCGGGCGACGGACGCTGCAGCCCCGCGTGCACGGCTTCCGAAGCGTGAACAGAGACTTGCGATCCGGCACGTCCGAGCGACGACAACTCCCGGATCGGAGCGCGCTCGCACGTGGCCCCCGGCCGCCGTTGGGAACCGAGGCCGCGCGCAGGTCGCTCACCGGCGCCAATGCCAGGGCCGTGATCCTGGTCGAAGGATGGAGCGATCAGGCCGCTCTTGAATCGCTTGCCCGAAGACGCGGCCGGGACCTGGCCTCCCAAGGCATCGGCGTCGTGCCGATCGGCGGCATCACGAACCTCGGCAAGTTCGCGGCAGCGCTCGGCCCGCGAGGGCTTGGACTTGCCCTCGCAGGCCTCTACGACGCCGCCGAGGAGCCGTCGGTGAAGCGCACCCTGCAGCGCCTTGGACTCGGCGGCGAGCTCAGCCGCGAAGATGTGGAGGCGGCGGGCTTTTTCGTCTGCGAGGCCGACCTCGAGGACGAGCTGATTCGCGCCCTGGGACCAGCCGCGGTCGAGCGCGTCCTCGACGGCGAAGGCGAGCTGGAGTCGTTCCGCAGGTTTCAGGATCAGCCGGCGCAACGCGGGCGCAGCACGCTTGCGCACCTGCGCCGCTTCATGGGCACTCGGGCCCGGCGAAAGATCCGCTACGGATCGCTGTTGGTCGACGCACTCGCGCTCGACCACGTGCCGCGCGCGCTCGACCTCGTGCTCGCGTATCACCGTCGCTAATCTCGAAGCAACGTCACCAGCAGCCGGCCCAGCCTCACATGCTCTCGGCGTACAGCTCGCGGCCGATCAGCATCCTGCGGATCTCGCTCGTGCCGGCGCCGATCTCGTACAGCTTGGCGTCGCGCCAGAGCCGCCCGACCGGGTACTCGTTGGTGTAGCCGACCCCGCCGAGCGCCTGGATCGCCTCGCCCGCCATCCAGGTCGCTTTCTCGGCCGAGTAGAGGATGGCGCCGGCCGCGTCCTTTCTCAGCGTGCGCGAATGGTCGCCGCGGTCGCAGGCGCGGCCGACCGCGTACACGTAGGCGCGCGACGCCGACCAGGTCGAGTACATGTCGGCGATCTTGCCCTGCATGAGCTGGAACTCGCCGATCGACTGGCCGAACTGCTTGCGCTCGTGCACGAACGGCAGCACCGAGTCCATGCACGCCGCCATGATGCCGAGCGGGCCGCCCGACAGCACCGCACGCTCGTAGTCGAGGCCGCTCATCAGCACCTTGACGCCGCCGCCTTCTGTACCGAGGACGTTCTCCGCCGGCACTTCGCAATCTTCGAAGAAGACCGGCCAGGTGTTCGAACCGCGCATGCCGAGCTTGTCGAGCTTGTTGCCGAACGAGAGGCCGCGCATCCCTTTTTCGATGATGAACGCCGTGATGCCGCCCGGGCCGGCGTTGACGTCGGTCTTGGCGTACACGATCAGCGTGTCGGCGTCGCCCCCGTTGGTGATCCACATCTTCGAGCCGTTCAGCACGTAGCGGTCGCCCTTGAGGTCGGCGCGCAGCTTCATGCTGACGACGTCCGAGCCGGCGTTGGGCTCGCTCATGGCGAGCGCGCCGACGTGCTCGCCCGAGACCAGCCTGGGCAGGTACTTCTTCTTCTGCGCCGCACTGCCGTTGCGATGAAGCTGGTTCACCGCCAGGTTCGAGTGCGCGCCGTACGAGAGGCCGACCGACGCCGACGCGCGCGATACCTCCTCCATCGCGACGATGTGAGCGAGGTAGCCGAGGTCGCTGCCACCGTACTCCTCCTTCACCGTCATGCCGTGCAGGCCGAGCATGCCGAGCTTTCGCCAGAGGTCGGCGGGAAAGACGTTGTCGCGGTCAATGGCGGCGGCGCGCGGCGCGATCTCGTCGTCGGCGAACTGCTGCACCGTGTCGCGCAGCATGTCGATCGTCTCGCCGAGATCGAAGGCGAGGCCAGGGAGGTGGGGCATACGTCTCGGGTCCTGTCGTCGTCGGGACAGGGAGCTTACCCGCGCGGCGCGAGGCCCCCGCCCTACGTCAAACGGCAACGCCCTGGTCCGACACGGCGGCGATCGTGTCGTGTTGCAGGTCCGGAGCCCGCGGCAGGCCGGTGACCCGCAGGATCTCGTCCTGGTCGAGCGTCTCGTGCTCGAGCAGCGCGGCGACGAGCGCGTCGAGCCGGTGCCGATGCTCGGCGAGCAGCGCCTTTGCCTCGTCGTGGCACTCGCCGATGATGCGCTGCACCTCGGCATCGATGAGTTCCGCGGTGTGCTCGCCGAACGGCTTCTCGCCGGTGAATCCGGCCGGCGCACCCTCGAGGAACGAGTTCTCCGGCGGCGCCAGCTGCACCATGCCGAGCTTGTCGCTCATTCCCCAGCGCGTGACCATGTTGCGAGCGAGCTGCGTCGCCTGCTGGATGTCGTTCTCGGCGCCGGTCGTGCGGGTGCCGTAGACGATCTCCTCCGCCGCCCGGCCACCGAGCATGCCGACGATGCGGGCGCGCAGGTACGCCTCGGGATAGTTGTAGCGGTCGGTCTGCGGCCGCTGGTAGGTGACACCGAGCGCCCGGCCGCGCGGCACGATCGTCACCCGCTGCACCGGGTCCGCGCCCGCGACGACGAGGCCGAGGATCGCGTGGCCGCTCTCGTGGGTCGCGATCCGCTCGCGGTCCTCGTGGCTGAGCAGGAGCGGCCGCTCCGGGCCGAGGACGATCTTCTCGAGTGAATCGATGAAGTCCTTCTGGCCGACGTCGCTCTTGTCGCGGCGGGCGGCGAGGAGGGCCGCCTCGTTGACGAGATTCTTCAGGTCGGCGCCCGAAAGCCCCGGCGTGATGGCGGCGATCTCGTCGAGGTTCGTCTCGGCCGCCAACGGGACGTTGCGCGTGTGGACCTCGAGGATGGCCTTGCGGCCAGCCTTGTCCGGCAGGTTGACGAAGACGCGCCGATCGAACCGCCCCGGGCGCAGCAAGGCACGGTCGAGGACGTCGGGCTGGTTGGTCGCCGCCAGCACGATCACGCCTTCGCGGCCGGAGAAGCCGTCCATCTCGGTGAGGATCTGGTTCAGCGTCTGCTCCTGCTCGCTCGAGCCGCCGAGCGCCACCGGCCCGCGGGCGCGACCGATCGAATCGATCTCGTCGATGAAGATGATCGCCGGCGCGCTCTCGCGCGCCTGCTTGAACAGGTCGCGCACGCGCGCCGCGCCGACACCGACGATCATCTCGACGAACTCGGCCGCGCTCATCGAGAAGAACGGCACGCCGGCCTCGCCGGCGACGGCCTTCGCGAGCAGGGTCTTGCCGGTCCCGGGCGCGCCGATCAGCAGCACGCCCTTGGGTGCCGAGCCGCCGAGGCGCGTGTATTTCTCGGGTGCCTTCAGGAAATCGACGATCTCGACCAATTCGTTTTCGGCCTCGTCGATGCCGGCGACGTCCTTGAACGTCACCTTCGCGCCGCCTTCCTGGTCGTAGCGGCGCGCCCTGCTCTTGCCGATGCCGAGCAGGCCGCCGCCGATGCCGCCCGCACCGCCGAGCTGCTGCGCACGGCGGTACATCCAGACGTAAAAGCCGATCAGAAGCAGCGCCGGGCCGAAGCCATAGAGCAGCGTCGTCAGGCCACTGCCCTGGATCGGAACGGCGCGGATCTCGACCTGGTGCTCGATCAGGAAGGTCTCGAGGCCGGGGCCGACGAAGGCCGGCAACGTCGTCGTGAACGAGGTCGATTTGCGCGGCGCGGACGCAGCGAAAAAACCGCGCGGCGCCGACGCGGCAGCGGAGGCGGCGCCGGCTGGTGGCCAGAGCACGGCGGTCCTGAAGCTTCCTTCGATGCTCGGCCCCTGGCTGTAGATCGCCTGCACGTTGCCCTTGGCGACCTCGTCCTTGAACGCGGTGTACGGAATCGTCACCGCGGCGTCCTCGCCGGGAAAGAGCATCCGCATGACGAGGTAGTTGACGACCAGGAGCGCCACGAACGTCCACCAGGCCCGGCGCGGCGGGATGTTGACCTTCTTCGCGCCGTCCGGTTTGGTGGCGGGCGGCGACGCCTCGGCACCGGCACGCGGCGGCCAGGAAGGCGTGGCTTGCTTGGTGCGGATCATGGTCTGGAGCGCGGTCGTCGCCGCTGGGCGATCCCTTCGACGGGCAATTTGCAGCAAACGGCGCACCCGCTGCAATCGCCGTCGAGGCGCGCAGCGCGAACCTCGTCCCGCGCAGATGATTGATCAGCGGGTCGGGATCGGACCCGACGCATCGCCGCTGCCGGGCCCGCGTCGTTTCAAAGCCAGCGGGCGCGGCGGAAGCGCCACCAGACGAAGACACAGGCCGCGGCGATGACGCCGAGCGCCGCCGGATAGCCCCACGGCAGCTTCAGCTCGGGCATGTTCTGGAAGTTCATTCCCCAGATTCCGGCGAACGCGGTCGCGATCGCGAAGATGCCGGCCCATGCGGCGAGCCGCTTCGTGATCTCGCCCTCTTCGATCCTCACCATCGAGAGGTTGACCTGGATCGCGGTGCCGATCGTGTCGCGCAAGGCGTCGAGCGATGCGTTCATCCGCGAAAGATGGTCGAAGACGTCGCGGAAGTACTCGCGGTTGTTGCTGCACACCTGCGGCACGCGACCGCTGATCAGCTTGGCGACCGCTTACTGGAGCGGCGCGACCGCGTGCTTGACGATGCCGATCTTGCGCTTCAGCGCATAGGGGCGCTCGATGTTCGTTCGGCCGAGGCGCGGCTCGAAGATCTGGTTCTCGATCGCTTCGAGGTCGGTCTCGAGCGCGTCGATGATCGGGAAATAGCGGTCGACGATCGCGTCCAGCAACGCGTAGAGACGAACGCCGGTCCATGCCGGAGGAGGTGCGGCTCGCGCTCGGCGCGCCGGCGGACGCCGAGAAAGCCCGTCTGCGTCCGGTTGCGCACCGAGAGGACGAAGTTCGGGCCGACGAAGACGTCGACCTCGCCGACCGAGAGCGCTCCGTCCTCCATCGTCTCGACGGTGTGCAGAACGGCGAACAGCGTGTCGGCGTACTCCTCGATCTTCGGTCGCTGGTGGCCGTGGCGGGCATCCTCGATCGCGAGATCGTGGAGCAGGAACTCCTTCTGCATTTCCGTGAGCTCGTCGTCGCTCGCATCCTTGAGGGCGACCCAGACGAAATATCCGGGACGCGCGACGTAGTCGCTGATTTCGTCGACCGTGATGTCGGCGAGCTTGCTGCCGTCCTGGTAGGCCACGCAGTTGACCAGCATGCCGGGCCCTCGGAGCGTTGCGACGCGGCGATTCTAGGAGCGCATCACAGCCCTCAAACGCTGGCGACGGGGTCGCGGACCAGGAGCGGGCGCAACGCCCAGAGGCCGAGCAACGGCCCCGGTGCGAGCAGCCAGACCGCTGACGTTCCCCACGCCGACACGGCATGGCCGAGGACGACGATGCTCACGACCGTGATCGCGAAGCCGATCCCGTTCTGCGCCACCAGCGCGCTGCCGAGCCACTGGGGCGGCGCGTGCTCGGCCGACATCGCCGAGAACTGCGGCGAGTCGGCGACGACGCACAGCCCCCAGAAGAGGAGCGCTGCAAGACGAAGCGCGAGCGCCTGCTCGGAAAGGAGCGGATAGACGAGGCACATCAGCCCTGAGCCGGCGAGCGCGAGCGCGGCGACGCGAGCGCTGCCGATACGCCGGCTCCATTGGCCGCCGGCGATGCAGCCGACCGCGCCGACGGCGATCACGCCGAAGCTGAGCAGCGCGACCGACGGTGCGCTCTCGGCGCCCATGCGGCGCGCCAGCTCGGCAGCAATCGGCCGGCAAAGCCAGGGGACGACGCTCCAGAACGCATAGAGCTCCCACATGTGGCCGAAGTAGCCGAGCGCCGAGGCACGAAAGCCCTGCACCGCGAACGCTTCGCGAACGCCGCGAACGCCGGCGGCGACCACGGCGCCACCGCGCGACGGCGGCGAGCCATGCGGGCCGTCGCCGAGCGCATGGACGACGAGCGCGCCGACGATCGCGAGCGCAGACGATGCCAGCACCACCGCCTGCCATGGCCACGTGGCGTCGCTGGCGCGGATGCCGTGCGGCATCGCCGTGCCGAGCGTCAACATGCCGACCAGCCAGCCGAGCGCAACCGCCGGCCGCGCGCCGACCCACTGGACGATCATCTTCATGCCGAGCGGGTAGATGCCGGCCAGGCACAGGCCGACGACGAAGCGCAGCAGCCATGCCGCACCGTAGTCGACGCCGGCGAGGACGAGGGCGGCGTTGGCAGTCGCGCCGACGATGCAGCTCAGGGTGAAGATGCGGCTCGCTGCGAAGCGGTCGGCGGTGCCAGTGAAGGCGAAACCGAAAGTGCCGGCGATGAAGCCGAGCTGGGTCGCCGCGATCAGCCAGGCAAAGCCCGCAGCGTCGATGCCGAGCCGCGCGATCAGGCCCTCGGCGGCGCCGCTCGGGCTGAACCAGAGCGAGGTGCCGAGCCACTGCGCAACGACGACGAGCGCGAGCGCCGTTCGCACCCGGCCGGGCGTGATCGGCCGCCGGTCGGTCGTCGCCGCCATCGCCGCGGCCGCCCTCAGGCCACTGCGCGCTCGAGCGCCTGCGCGAGGTCGTCGATCAGGTCGTCGGGATGCTCGAGGCCGACCGAGACACGCAACAGACCCGGTGGTGTGCGGCTCTCCGGCCCTTCGATCGACGCCCGATGCTCGATCAGGCTCTCGACGCCACCGAGGCTGGTCGCACGGGTGAAGATCTCGACCGCAGCAGCGACCGTCATCGCCGCTTCCTTGCCGCCGCGCACCTCGAACGACAGCATGCCGCCGAAGTCGCTCATCTGGCGCCGCGCGAGAGCGTGGAACGGGCTGCCGTCGAGGCCCGGATAGTGCACCGCAGAGACCTGCGGATGGTCGTGCAGGAAGCCGGCGATGCGGCGCGCGTTGGCGCAATGCGCCTGCATCCGCGCCGGCAGCGTCGGCAGGCTGCGCATGACGAGCCAGCAGTCGAACGGCGACGGCACCGCGCCGCCGTAGAGCTGCGCGGTGCGGATGGCGGCGAAGGCGGCATCGTCGGCGCGGCTGACGACCGCGCCGCCGAGGACGTCGCTGCGGCCGCCGAGGTACTTGGTCGTCGCGTGCATGACGAGGTCGCAGCCGAGATCGAGCGGGCGCTGCAGCGCCGGCGATGCGAAGGTGTTGTCGGCGACCGCGCGCGCGCCGGCGCGATGCGCGATATCGGCGGCGGCCTCGATGTCGACGCACTGCAGGAGCGGGTTCGACGGCGTCTCGATCCAGACGATGCGCGTCGTCGGCTGGAGCGCCGCGGCAATCGCGTCGAGGTTCGTCATGTCGACGAAGCTCGCCTGCACCTGCCACTTGGCGAACAGATGCTTCAGCACGTTGGCAGTGCCGTGATAGATGTCTTGCGGCGCGACGACGTGGTCGCCAGGGGCGAGGCCCTGGAAGATCGCCGTGACGCTGGCCAGGCCCGACGAGAACGCCGCGCTCGCGGCGCCGCCCTCGAGCGCCGTGAGCGCTGCCTCGAGACCGTTGCGGTTCGGGTTGTGGTTGCGCGAATAGATGAAGCCGTGCGGATACGCACCGTCGGCGTCGCGCTCGAATGTCGTCGAGAGGTGGATCGGCGGCGTCACCGCGCCGGTCGCCGGATCGACGCCGTGGCCGGCATGCACGGCGAGCGTCTCGAAGCGACGCTTGCTGAGGTTCTTCATCGCTTCCTCCGATGCGTGAGGGAAGTCTATGCGTTGGCGCGCGTATCCTTGCCCGAGCACTCGGACCGGGCTCTCGCATGCGTTCCAGGAAGCCGCCCGCGGCAACCGCCGCACCGCTCGCCGTACAAATTCCGGCCGGCAAGGACGCCTTGCTCGCGTTCGGCGACCGCGAGGTCCGCCTGACCAATCTCGACAAGCCCTTCTGGCCGGAGCTCGGGATCGCCAAGCGCGACCTTCTCCAGTACTACGCCGACGTCGCCCATGTCCTGCTGCCGCACCTCGCCGACCGGGCGATGGTGATGAAGCGCTACCCCGACGGCGCCGGCAGCGAGCCGTTCTTCATGAAACGCGCACCCTCGCCCCGGCCCGAGTGGATCGAGACCTGCGCGATCACGCACGGCTCGGGCAGCGTGATCGACTTCCCGATGATCCAGGACTTGGCGTCGCTGCTCTGGGTCATCAACCTCGGCTGCATCGACCTCAACCCGTGGTACGCGCGCTGCGACGACGTCGACCGCCCCGACGTCCTGCATTTCGACCTCGATCCGGTGCCCG
This sequence comes from Caldimonas sp., assembly GCA_036272325.1. Classification (GTDB taxonomy): domain Bacteria; phylum Pseudomonadota; class Gammaproteobacteria; order Burkholderiales; family Burkholderiaceae_C; genus Schlegelella_A. The sequence goes on from DATAYY010000109.1 coordinate 21,868, forward strand.
GGGCGTCGTTCACGGGCATCGTCGAGACAGCGCAGCTCGTCCGCACCGGCTTGCAGGGCCTCGGCATGACGCCGATCGTCAAGACGACGGGATCGAAGGGCCTGCACGTCTATGTCGCGATCATGCGCGGGCCGACCCAGAAGGACGTCTGGCGGTTCGCCAAGCGCTTCGCGTTCGAGATCGCGGCGCTTCGGCCCGACGTCGTCACCGCCGAGTACCGCATCGCCAAGCGGCCGGCGGGAAGAGTCCTCGTCGACTACAACCAGAACGCCTGGGGCAGGACGCTCGCGTCGGCCTACTCGCCGCGGCCGCGGCCGCTTGCGACGGTCTCGGCGCCGCTCACCTGGGCCGAGCTCGAGGGCGGCGCGCGGATCGAGGACTTCGACCTGCGCAACATGCCGGCGCGCGTCGCCGCGGTCGGCGACCTGTGGGCGCCGATGCTCGCCGAGCGCGGCCGCTTCGACCTCGCGCCGCTGCTGCCGTCGATCCGCTGAGCCGCGCGATCAGCCGGCGACCGCGGCGCCGGCGCCGGCGAGGAGCCGGTGCAGCGTGGTCAGGAGCGCGTCGAGCTCGACCGGCTTGACGAGATGCTCGTCGAAGCCGGCCTCGAACGCGCGCTTGCGGTCGGGCGCGCGGCCATAGCCGGTCAGCGCGACCAGCGCGATCGACCGCGTCCGCGAATCCGCGCGCAGTGCCCGGGCGAGCTCGTAGCCGTCCATCTTCGGCAAGCCGATATCGAGCACCGCCGCCTCGGGAACGAACTCGTCGAGCAGCGCGAGCGCCGCCTCGGCGTCGCCCGCGGTGGAGACTTCGTTGCCCTCGAGGCGCAGGATCAGCGCCAGCGACTGCGCGGCATCCTCGTTGTCGTCGACGACCAGGATGCGGGAACGGCGGCCGTGCACTTCGGCGGCCCCAGCCGCGGCCGGGAGGGGCACCGCAGCGGCATCGTCGAGCAGCGGCAGCCGCAGCACGAAGCGCGCGCCGCAACCGATACCGGCGCTCTCGGCGTCGATCGTGCCGCCGTGCAGCAGGACCAGGTTCTTGGCGATGGCGAGGCCGAGGCCGAGGCCGCCGCTCGCCCGCTGCAGCGCCTGCTCGCCCTGGACGAAGCGATCGAAGACGTGCGGCAGCAAGCCGGCCGGGATGCCGGCGCCGTCGTCGGCGACAGCGAGCTCGGCCTCGCCATCGAGCCGCCGCAACTCGACCACGATGCGGCCATCGGACGGCGAGAACTTGGCGGCGTTGGTGAGCAGGTTGCAGACAACCTGGGTCAGCCGCAACGGATCGCCGCTGACCCAGACCGGCGCTTCGGCGGCATCGACCTCGGGGTCACGGCTGCGCCCCTGCAGTGCCGGCTGCGTGAGCTCGAGCGCCCGCGCGACGATGTCGCGCAGGTCGATGCGTTCGTGGCGCAGCTCGATCTTGCCCGAGGCGATGCGGGAGACGTCGAGCAGATCGTCGACCATCCGCGACAGGTGCGCGACCTGGCGCTCGATGATCCGCCGCTCGCGATCGCCAGATGCGCCGGGCCGCGCCATGACCTCGAGCGAGGTGACGATGGGCGCCAACGGATTTCGCAGCTCGTGGCCGAGCATGGCGAGGAACTCGTCCTTCGCGCGATTGGCGACCTCGGCCTCTTGCAGCGCGTCGCGCGACTCGCCGAACAGCCGCACGTTGTCGAGCGCGAGGGCCGCGCGCTGCGCCAGCTCGACGACGAGCGCTCCGTCGTCGTCGCTGAAGCCGCGCCCCGACTCGGCCTGCAGCGCGCACATCGCGCCGATCGTCCGGCCGCGTGCGACGAGCGGGACGACGCACGCGGCGCGCAACTGGAAATCGCGCACGAAGGCGCGAAAACCGGGGTCGGCATAGGTCTCGGCGTGGTCGGGATCGAGGTTGGCGAGGAAGGTGCGGCCGGTCGCCACTGCCCAGGCGAACGAGCCCGGCGAGTCGGTCGTCGAAACGTGGCTGCGAACGAACTCGACCATCGCCGCGCCGCGCTCGGCATCGACGTGGTGGGTAAGCTTTCGCTGCAGCATGCCGTCCTTGTCGAGCAGGTCGATGCGGCAGATGTCGGCGATGCCGGGAACGATCACCGAGCCGATCGCCGTCAGCGTCGTCTGCTCCTCGAGCGAGCGCGACAGCAGCGCGCCGGCGCTGACGAGCTGCTGCAGTCGCCCCTGCGCCTTCTCGGCGCCGGCGCGAGCGTCGCGCTCGGCGTCGAGCAGCAATTCGCGCTCGGCCTCGTTCTGCTTGCGCAACGCGGCGGCGTCGACGAGCGCGTCGGAGACCGCCTCGACCTCGATCACGTCGGCGCCGGCGCCGTGCACCGGCTCGCCGCGGCCGAGCGCGAGCGCAGCGTCGCGCAGGCGGGCGATCGGGCTCGCGATGCTGCGCGACACCCGCCACGCGGCGATGCCGCCGATGCCGAGCGAGAGCAGGATGCCGCCGCCATAGGCGAGCGCCGAATCGCGCAAGGCGCTCTCCTCGACCGCGGCGGGAACGCCGAGCGCAATCGCCCAGCCGCTCGAACTGACCCGGGCGACCGCGGTATGGACGACCTTTCCTTCGATCGTCGACGTCGGGCCGACGGCCTCGCCGCGGATGCCGGAGTTCATCAGCGCGAGCAGCGTCGGCGACGGCGGCTGGCCGAGATAGCGCGCGTGCTCGCGCGAACGGGCGACGCGGACGTTCTTGTCGTCGAAGACGGAGACGATCCAGTCCTCCGGCACACGCTGCTCGCTGACGACGCGCAGGATCGCCTCTGGGCGGACGATCGCCGAGAGCACGTAGCGGACCTTGCCGCCCTGCAGCACTGGCACCCGCACCGGGATGCCGAGGTTGCCGAGCCTGCCAGCGGTCAGGGGACCGACGACCGGGGCCCCGGTGCGGACGAGTTCGGCGAAGCTGTCGAGCTCGCGCACCGGCGCCGACGGCGCACCGAACTCGAGTCCGGTATTGAAGAGCTGGGTGCCGTCGGGCGCGGCGAGCAGGATCGCCCGCCACTCGGGACGCGTCGCGAGGACGCGGCGGGCGAACTGGTGCGCGCTCGCGAGATCGCCGTCGTCGACGGAGCTCAGCGGGTCGGTCAGCGCCAGCGACTGCAGCGCCGAGACCGTCAGCCTGAGCTCGGTATCGACCGCGGTCGCGAGCGCACGCGCGAGGTCGAGAGAGGACTGCTCGCTCTGCCGCCGCTGCTGCTCGAGCAGCGCCTGAAGCGCGACGCCCGACATCAGCGCCAGCGGCAGGATCGCCACCGCTGCGAGCAGCAACAGGCGGCGGCGAAGCGGGACCGGCCTCACAACGCGTCGACGGCTTCGGCGAGCCGCTCGACGTCCGCCGGGTCGTTATAGACCTGCAACGAGACACGTACCCAGAGCGCGCCGGCTCGCGCGATCACCGGCACCTCGATCGCGTGGCGCTCGAGGAGCGCGTCGCGCAGCTGTTGCGCCGTGGCCGGGTCGCCGGCGCCGAACCGCTCGGGCAGCGGCACCGTGACCATGCAGCCGACCATCGATTCCGGCGTCGCCCAGCTGCGCCGCCAGCGCCGCGTCAGCATCGCCGCACTCGCGAGCGCGAGGGCGCGGTTGTGGCTGCGCATCGCGTCGACGCCGAGAACGTCGCGCATGAAGTCGAGCGCCGCCGGCGCGGCGAGCCATGGCGTCGGGTCGCGCGTTCCGGTCCAGTCGAACTCCTGCAACCAGTCGCCGCTCGTCACTCCCCACGACAGCACGCCCGGATGGAGGTCGCGGCGCCGGTCGGGAGCGGCCCAGAGGACGCCGCAGCTGCGCGGCGCGAACGCCCACTTGTGCAGATTGGCGGCGTACCAGTCGACGCCGAGGCTGGCGATGTCGACCTCGATCGCTCCCGGCGCGTGCGCACCGTCGACGAGGACGGGAACGCCACGGCTGCGGCACGCCGCCGCCATCTCGGCGAGCGGCAGGACGAGCGCCGTCTCCGACGTGACGTGATCGAGCAGCGCGATCCGCGTCCGCGGCGTGATCGCGCGCTCGAGCGCCCGCACGCAGTCGGCCGGATCGTGGACCGGGAACGGCAGCTCGACGCTGGCGAGCGTCACGCCGCGCGCGCGGGCGATAAACGCAGCGGCGCGGGCGAGGCCGCCGTAGGCGTGGTCGTGGATGAGGATCTCGTCGCCGGGCTGCAGCGCGAACGAGCGCAGCACGGCGTTGACGCCGCTGCTGGCGTTGTCGACGAAGGCGAGGCCGTCGCCGTCGACGCCGAGGAAGCGCGCGACTTCGTCGGCTGCGGCGCGTAGGCGCGGCGCCTGCGGCGGCGGCGTCAGGCCGAGCTGCATCAGCTCGCGGATCATGAAGCGCGCCGGATGGCGCTCGATCTCGTCGAGCAGCGCGCTGCGCGCGCGCAGAACAACGTTCGGCGTGACGCCGACGGTGCCGTGGTTCAGGTAGATCGCGCCGGGCTCGAGCGGAAAGTGCGCGAGCATCGCGCGCCCGAAGCGCGCCGGCGGGATGGCGGTGGCGGGCTGCAACAGCATCGCCTCCATTGTGGGGCGATCGCTGCCGCTGCTGCCGCCGTCGCGCCCCCGCCGTCCGCGCGCCAGGTCAGTCGGTCCGCCCGGCCCTCGCCATTTGCTGGTGGTAGTCCTCGTGAGCACGCTTCAGGCAGGCCTGCTGCGCGCCGTGGTCATGGTCTTTTGCGCACGCGCGCTCGGCCTCGGCGAGCACGGCGCCCGCCTCGTGCCGCGCCGCTTGCGGGCTCTCGCGCGTCGGCTCCATGCTGCCGATGACGATCCTGGTCTGGCTGTCGTTGCCTTCAGCGACCGCTGGGGTGGCCTGGGCGGCGGCACCGACGACCAGCGCCGCCGCGATGATCGAGATCTTCACGCTTGACTCCTTTACAAAAGTGCGCCCGATCGGGCTGGACCCGGTTCGATCGCGAACGCGCACATCGAGTTCACTCAGGAAGGCGCCGATGACGTTGACGCCGTAGATGCGATGAAGTCGTCGGCATCGAGGCCGTCGAGGTCCTTCGCAGCGACGAACTGGTCGTGCCGGCGTGTTGACGAGGACGTTGGCACGGCGAAGCGCTGCCCGACCTCGGCCGCGAGACGGCGGCAGTCCGCAGCGACCGCGATGTCGGCGCAAACGACGAGCGCGTCGGCGCCGAGTGCGCGACATTCCGCGGCGACGGCCTCGGCGGGCGCGGCCTCGCGCGAGTAGTTGACGACGACTCCAGCTTGCCTGGCGTACAGCCGCACCGTCGCAGCGGCGATTCCGGACGACGAGCCGGTGACGATGCAGACCTTGCGCTCGTCCGTGTCAGCCCTGCCCCGTTTTCGCCGCCCGACGCGCCGCGGCGAGCTGCTTCATCCGCACCTCGCCCTGGCGCGTGAACATCCAGCCCGGGTACTCGGCCGGCAGCCGGCTGGCGTCACCGAGCCGCGCGAGCTCGTCGGCGCCGAGCTCGACGGCGACGGCACCGAGGTTGTCGGCGAGCTGCTCGGGCTTCTTCGCGCCGATGATGACGCTCGTCACCGCCGGCTGGTGCAGCAGCCAGGCGAGCGCGATCTGCGCCACCGAGACGCCGCGCGCCGTCGCGATCCCGCGCATGACGTCGATGCAGTCGAACGCGCGCTCCCGGTCGAGCGGCGGAAAGTCGAACGCGGTGCGCCGGCTGCCCGCCTCGCCCTGCTGGTCGCGGCCGTACTTGCCGCTCAGGAAGCCCCCCGCGAGCGGGCTCCAGACGAGGAGGCCCAGGCCTTCGCTCTGCAGCATCGGCACCAGCTCGCGCTCGAGGTCGCGGCCGGCGATCGTGTAGTACGCCTGCAGGCTCTCGAAGCGGGCGAGGCCGAGCCGCTCCGAGATCCCGATCGCCTTCATGATCTGCCACGCCGCCCAGTTGGAGACGCCGACGTAGCGGACGTGGCCGTGCTCGACCAGAGTGTCGAGCGCACGCACGGTCTCCTCGATCGGCGTCGCCGGATCGAAGCCATGAATCTGGTAGAGGTCGACGTGATCGAGCTGCAACCGGCGCAGGCTCTCCTTCAGCGCCGAGACGATGTGGCTTCGCGTCGCGCCGCGCATGTTGGCGCCGGGGCCGGTCTCGCCGAACGCCTTGGTCGCGACGACGACGCTCTCGCGCGCGACCTTCAGGTTCTTCAGCGCCTGGCCGGTGATCTCCTCCGAGCGACCGCCGGCGTAGACATCGGCGGTGTCGATGAAGTTGATGCCGGCGTCGATCGCGCCGCCGACGATGCGCTCGGCGTCGTCCTGCTGAAGGCGGCCGATCCGGCCCCAGAGGCCCTCGTCGCCGCCGCCAAAGGTCATCGTGCCGAGGCAGAGTTCGGAGACGAAGAGGCCGGTGCGGCCGAGCAGGTTGAGCTTCATGGCGTTTTCCTCTTGGTGGTGTCCAGGCGCGACTCGGCGCGTCAGCGAGCGCCGAACGATGCGCTCTCGAACAGATCCTTGTATTGGCGTGGTTGCGAGCGCCAGTATTGAGGCGGTGCGACGACGCGGGCGCCGAGCTTCGCCGCGGCGTGCCACGGCCAGCGCGGGTCGTAGAGCATCGCGCGGGCGAGCGAGACGGCGTCGGCCTCGCCGCCGGCCACGATCGCCTCGGCCTGGTCGGCCTCGGTGATGAGGCCGACCGCGATCGTCGGGAGGCCGACCTCGGCCTTGACCCGCGCCGCGAACGGCACCTGGTAGCCCGGGCCGATCTTGATCGTCTGCTGCGGCGAGACCCCTCCGCTCGAGACGTGGATCGCCGCGCAGCCACGTGCCTTCAGCGCCTGCGCGAGCGCGACCGTGCCCTCGATGTCCCAGCCGGCGGGCACCCAGTCGGTCGCCGAGACGCGTGCCCAGACCGGTCTTTCGGCCGGGAACGCGGCACGGACGACCTCGAAGATCTCGAGCGGAAAACGGATCCGGTTCTCGAGGCTGCCGCCATAGCTGTCGGTCCGCTTGTTGGCGATCGGCGAGAGGAACTGATGCAGCAGGTAGCCGTGCGCAGCGTGAATCTCGACGCCGTCGATGCCGAGCCGAGCCGCGCGCGCGGCAGCGCGCGCGAAGTCGGCGCGGATCTTCTCCATGCCGGCAGCGTCGAGCGCGGCCGGCGGCTGTTCGCCCGTGGCGTGCGGCACCGCCGACGGCGCGACGCTCTGCCAGCCGCCGGGATCGCCGATCGGCACCTGCGCGCCGCCTTGCCACGGCGCCCGGCTCGACGCCTTGCGGCCGGCGTGCGCCAGCTGCATGCCGATCGCGATCGGCGCATGGGCGCGCACGCCAGCGAGGACACGCGCGAGCGCTGCCTCGTTGGCGTCGCTGTAGAGGCCGAGGTCGGTGGCCGTGATGCGCCCTTGCGCCGAGACCGCAGTCGCCTCGACGATCAGGAGGCCTGCCCCCGAAAGCGCGAGGTGGCCGAGGTGGATCAAGTGCCAGTCTCCTGCCGAGCCTTCGCTCGCCGAGTACTGGCACATCGGCGCGACGATGATGCGGTTGGCCAGGCGAAGCTTGCCGATCTCGATCGGCTCGAACAGGTGGCTCATGGGCGCGACGGCACGGCGTGGGAGTGCGACGAGGATACGGCCACGCTTCGTCTCGCGTCGCTCACGCCGCTCGCAGCAGCGTGGCTGCGTGGTCCGTCTCTGCAGCGACGACTCCCGTCGCCCGTCAACGGCCCGTCAGCGCGGCCGCTGCAGGCGCCGGTAGGCGTTGAAGTGGCGCACCGCCTGCTTCGCGTCGCCGAGCTGCTGGTGCAGGCGGGCGGCGTTGTAGTGGGCGTCGGCAAGGTCGGGCGCGAGCCGCAGCGACGCGTGGTAGCTCGCCAGCGCCGCGGCCGCGTCGCCGCGGTCCTCGAGCGCGATCGCGCGGTTGAAGTGGAGCAGCGCCTCGTGCGGTTTTCGCCGCAGCGCCTCGTCGTAGAGCGCGACCGCCTCGTCGAAGCGATGGTTCTCGCACAGCAGCGCGCCGAGATTGAGATAGGCGTCGGCGTGCATCGGGTCGATCTCGACCACGCGCCGATAGGCCGCCTCGGCGGCCTTGCGGTCGCTCGCTTCGAACGCTTCGGCGCGGCGGAACCACGCCGCGGCATCGGCCGGCGGCGCCACCGCGCGGGCTGGCGCGCGCTGCAGGAAGGCGACGTTGCCGGCGACCGGGGCCAGCTCGAAGTCCATCACCAGCTGGCCGGTGTCGGCTTGCCACTGCGAGCGGCCTTCCCGCACGGTGACGTCGTTGCCGACCGCGGTGATGCGCAGGCCGCTGAACGGCAGCTCGGCCGGCAGCGTCGCCCTGAGGCGGCGCAGCGACGCCAAGATCCTGCGCGCCGGAATCTTCGCCGCCTGCAGCTCGACCGCTGTGCGCAGCAGCACGATGTCGCGAAAGGTGAAGCGGTATTCGTTGCGCTTGCCGCGGCTCGGGGTCACGAAGCCGGCAGCGATCAGCCCGGCGACAACGCCGCGCGAGAGGCCCAGCATCTCCTGGATGCTGCGAATCGTGTAGGTGTTCGGGTCGGGCTCTCGCGTCACTTCCGGGCCCGCGTGCGCGCCGGAGCGGCGGCAGCCTCTTCGACCTTCGCCGCGCGCTTGACGCCCTTGCGTTCCTTCGTCGCCTCGGCCGGCGCCGGCACCGCCGCGACTGGCTCGGCCTTCGCCGGCGCCGACTTCTTCGCGGCGCCCGCCTTGCCCAGGCTCGCACGGAGCGCTTCGACGAGGTCGATCACCTGCGCGCCGCCCGAGGCCGGCTCGTGCGGCTCGTTGGCGACGATCTGCTTGCCGGCGATCTTGCCGTCGATCGCCTGCAGGATGCGCTTCTTCTCCTCGTCCTCGAACAGAGTCGGGTCGTAGGTGTCCTCGGAGATCTGCTCGATCAGCTGCATCGCGAGCTTGAGCTCGGCGGGCGAGACCTGGACCTGCTCGATGTCGAGCTCCTTCATCGAGCGCACTTCGTCCGCGTAGAGAAGTTGCTGCAGGACGAGGCCGTCTTCGGCCGGCCGCACCTGGACGACGTATTGCTTGGCTTTCCAGGCCCACTTGGCGAGCGCGCAGCGGCCGCTCTGGCGCATCGCCTCGATCAGCAGGTTGTATGGCTTGGCGCCGCGCTTGTCGGGCGCGAGGTAGTAGGCCTTGTCGTAGAAGATCGGATCGACCGCCTTCTCGGGGATGAAGGCGACGATGTCGATCGTGTGGCTCGGGCTTTCCTGCAGCGCCTTCAGCTCCTCGGGCTGGAAGATGACGAACCGGTCCTTCTCGAACTCGTAGCCCTTGACCATTTCGGCGCGCTCGACGATGTGCTGGTCTTTCTCGGAGACGTACTGCTGCTTCAGCCGCGAGCCGTCCTTGTCGAGCATGTTGAAGCGGACGCTCGCCGCGCTCTCGGTCGCCGAATAGAGCTTGACCGGAATCGACACCAGGCCGAACGAGAGGGAGAGCGAAGCGATCGAGCGGGCGGCCATCAGAGCTCCTCGAAGTCTCGGGTCCGCCCGGCAGCCGCGCCGCGAAGCGGACGGGCAATATACGGGCAAGCCCTGTGCCTTGTCACCCCGCGCCGTTGCGCGATGCCGACGCCTTGAAGCCGAGCGTTTTCATCCCCGCGGCGAGGTTCTGGCGCGTCGTCCAGTATTCGGCCCAGGGGTCGTTCGCTTCGAAGCTCAAGTATTCGCGTGCGGTCAGCACCGTCCATTGCGCCGCGCCCTTGAGCGCCATCAGCTGCTCCCAGGCGACCGGCATCGACACGCCCAGGCCCGGACGCGACCGTGCCGAAAACGCCGTGGCGGTCGTCTGGCCGTGGCCGTTCCTCAGGTAGTCGACGAAGATCCTGCCGATCCGGTTGCTGCCGCCGCTCTTGGCGACGAAGCGCTGCGGGATCGTTTTCGCCAAATGCGTCACGACCGCCGCCGAGAATTCCTTGACGACGTCGTAGCCGAGCCTGGGCACGATCGGCACGACCACGTGCAGCCCCTTGCCGCCGCTCGTCTTCAGCCAGCTCGCGAGGCCGAGCTCGGTCAGCATCGCGCGCGTCAGCAGCGCCGCTTCCTGCACCTGCGCCCACGTCACGCCCTCGCCCGGGTCGAGATCGAAGACGATGCGATCGGGCTGGTCGATCTTCTTCGCCGTCGAGTTCCAGGTGTGGAACTCGATCGTGTTCATCTGCGCCGCCGAGACGAGCGCATCCGGCGTGTCGACGGCGAGCAGCGCAGAGTGGCCGGGCCAGAGCTTGCGGTCGAGCTCGCGCAGGCCGGGCAGGCGCGTTTCCGGATGCTTCTGGAAGAACAGCTCTCCGGTGATCCCTTCGGGCGCACGCACGAGCGAGACCGGCCGGTCCTTCAGATGCGGCAGGATGCGCTCGGCGATGCTCTCGTAGTAGCGAACGAGCGTCACCTTGGTGATGCCGGTCGACGGATCGATCACGCGCTCGGGGTTGGTGACCTTGACGCTCGACGCCGGCGCTGCCGGATGGACGGCGCTGCCCGCGGCCGGTGCCGCCGCGAGCTCGCGCGTCACCTCGCGCGCCGGCTTGTCGGGTCGCAAACCGACGAACACGCCATGGCGGACATGGCCGTCGGCAGTCCATTCGCGAAACGACACCTCGGCGACGAGCTCGGGGCGTGCCCAGCGCTCGCCGCCGGCGACGCGGCGCGACCAGCGGCCGGGCGCGATCGACGCGATCGAGAGCGTCGGCGTCTTCGTCTCGAGCGCGACCAGTCGCCGGTGCAGGTCGCGGGCGCTGCGCGCGTCCCAGCCGGTGCCGACGTTGCCGGCGTAGGTCAGCTCACCGCCTTCATAGGTGCCGAGGAAGAGGCTGCCGACCTCGCCACTGGCGCCGGCGCGCTCGGTGAAGCCGCAGACCACGAACTCCTGGCGCTGCGCGCACTTGAGCTTCAGCCAGCTGTCGCTGCGCTGCGAGACGTACGGCGCGCCGGGGCGCTTGACGATGATCCCCTCGAGCTGCATCTGGCGCGCCGCCTCGAGCATCTGCGCCGGCGACGCCGGAAACGCCTGGCTGAGGCGGACGCGATCGCCGCCGGTCTTCGCGAGCAGCGACGCGAGCAGCGCGCGACGCGCGCGCAGCGGCACCTTGCGGAGGTCCTTGCCGTCATGGAACGGCAGGTCGAACACGAAGTACTCGATCGTTTCGCTCGCCGCGTTGTCGATCGCGTTCTGCAGTGCGTTGAACTCGGGCAGGCCGCCCTCGCCCATGACGACGATCTCGCCGTCGAGCCAGGCAGAGGCGATGCCGAGCGACTCGACCGCGGCGGCGAGCGGCTTCATCTTGTCGGTCCAGTCGTGGCCGCCACGGGTGACGAGCCTTGCGTTGCCATGCTCGATGCGCGCCATCAGCCGGTAGCCGTCGAACTTCGTCTCGACGATCCAGTCGCCGGCGGGCGCCACGGCGACCAGCGTCGCGAGCTGTGGCTCGAGCTTCGCCGGCAGCGGCGCGCGCACGGCGGCCGAGAGGTCGGGCGCGTCCGCCGCGTCCGCCGCGGCGCCGGCATCGGCGCCCGCGGCATCTCCGGCGCGCGGCTCGCGCTCCTCGATCAGGCCGAGCGGCCTGGCGACGACGCTGTCGGGCAGCGCCGTGATGACGTCGTACTCGGCAATCGGCCGTGCCCAGGCGTCCTTCTTCTTGAACAGCATCCAGGCGTCCTGCTTGTCGCCCGGCTTGGCGATGCGGACGAGCTCCCAGAGGCCCGCAAGCTTTTCGCCGTGGAGACGAAAGACGAGCTTGCCCTTCGCCATGCCGTCGCGCGGGTCGCCTTCGGGCGCCCATGTGCCGCGGTCCCAGACGATGACCGTGCCGGCGCCGTACTGGCGCGGCGGAATCGTGCCTTCGAAGCCGGCGTAGTCGAGCGGATGGTCCTCGACATGGATCGCCATCTGCATCTTCGACGGATCGAACGAGGGTCCCTTGGGCACGGCCCAGCTGACGAGGACGCCGTCGAGCTCGAGGCGAAAGTCGTAGTGCAGGCGGCTCGCCCAGTGCTTCTGGACAACGAACGACAGGTGGTCGCTTCCGGGCGCTGCCGCCGCTTCGCCGGCGGGCTCCGACGTGAGGTCGAAGTTGCGCTTCTGGCGATAGATCGAGAGCGGTGGTTGCGCCATCGTCGCCCCGGGTGTTTCGTTGCGGTCGCGCCAGGACACCGCGAGCCGGGGTGCAATCGGAAAAGCCCATGATAGCGACGCGGCCGTCCAGCGGCGCTCGGGTCTGCCCGACGCGATCGGGGCGACTTCTCCTACAGCCGCCGTCCGCAGGGCAGGCGACGATGGGGCATCCTTTCCGCAGAGGAACACCAGATGCGAACCAACAGAATCATCGCCGCCATCACTTCCGGGTCGCTCTTTCTGGGCAGCGTCGCGGCGTTCGCGCAGGCCGAGCGCAACCAGGAGCTTCTCGACCAGAGGCAGCGCGACCAGCAGCGCGGCAACGCACCCGAGGGCCGCCCGACAGAGAATCATGGTGGCCGTGAGGCAGGACCGGCACCGCGCACCCACGGCGACCAGCGCTACGACCCGCGCTACTACCAACGCTACGACAACAAGGACCAGCGGTTCTACCCGGGCGACCGCGCGGGCGGAGACTGGCAAGGCCGTGGCGCCGGCCCGAACCACGACTGGTACCGCGGCAGCCGCCTGCCGCGCGAGTACAACAGCCGCAATTACGTCGTCGACGACTGGCGCGCCCACCACCTGAGCCCGCCGCCGAGCGGCTACCACTGGGTGCAGTCGGGCGGCGACTACGTGCTGGCGGCGATCGCGACCGGCGTCATCGCGGCGATCCTGCTGAACCAGTAGCACCGCGGACGAGAGTCGGATTCGTCGAGGATCGCGCGGCGCGTCTGCCCGATCCTCGCCGGCCCCGGCCGTTTCAGGCGCGGGCTTCGCGCTGTCGAGGCATCATCGCGGCGCAGGAGAATCGCCGAGATGACCTCAACCCTTCCTGGCCGCGCGTTGCTGGCGGCCTCGCTTCTCGCCGCCCTGGGCGGCTGCTCGCTGTTCAAGTCCAACGAGCAAGTGCTCGCGACCATCAACCAGCGCGTCATCGGCATGCCGGCGGGCGACTTCTTCGATCGTTACGGCCGGCCACGCTCTCGCACCGAGATGCTCGACCACTCGACCGAATACGACTGGATCTCGGCGGTACCGTATGCACGGCCTGGGGTCGAAGGTCTCGACGAGCACGTCTGCAAGCTGCATGTCGCCAGCGATCCGCGCGGTCGGATCAGCCGCGTCGACGTGGTCTACGACGCGCCGGGCCTGAAGAGCGCGTCACGCTGCGGCGAGATCTTCGCCGAGAAGTGACGCCGTACCAGCGATGAGCGGGGGCGCAAAGCGCGCCGGCGACGATGCGAGCGAAGTCGTCATCGTCGGCGCCGGCATCGGCGGGCTGACGCTCGCGCTCGCACTGCACCGCGCCGGCATCGCCTGCCGCGTGCACGACGCCGCGGCCGACCTGCAGCCGCTCGGCGTCGGCATCAACGTGCTGCCGCACGCGACGGCCGTGCTGGCGGAGCTCGGCGTCCTCGCCGCGCTCGAGCGCGTCGGCGTCACCACGCGCGAGGCGGCGTTCTTCAACCGCTTCGGCCAGCTCGTCTACGTCGAGCCGGCGGGGCGCTGGGCCGGCCACGACACGCCGCAGCTCTCGATCCACCGCGGCGACCTGCAGAGCGCGCTGCTCGCCGCGGTGCGCGAACGGATCGGCGAAGGCAGCGTCGTCGCCGGCCACGCGTGCGTCGGTGTCGAGCAGGACGATGCACGCGTACGGGTGCGCTTCCGCGATCCGGCCGGCGCGCCGTTGCCCGATGCGGTCGGCGCAGTCGCGGTCGGCTGCGACGGCATCCATTCGGCGCTGCGCAGGCAGCTCTATCCGGACGAAGGCGCGCCGCGCTGGTCGGGCGTCAACATGTGGCGCGGCGTGGTCGCGCACGCGCCGTTCCTGAGCGGCGCGACGATGGTCCGCGCCGGCTGGCTCTCGGTCGGCAAGATGGTGATCTATCCGATCAGGAACGACGTCGATGCCGGTCGGCGCCAGCTCGTCAACTGGGTCGCCGAGCTCGAGTGCGAAGAACCGGTGCGGCGCGACTGGAGCGCGCGCGGCAGGCTCGACGACTTCTTCCCGGCGTTCGCCGCGTGGCGGTTCGACTGGCTCGACGTCGCGGCGCTGATTCGCTCGACCGAGACCGTGCTCGCGTATCCGATGGTCGACCAGGAGCCGCTGCCGCGCTGGAGCTTCGGCCGCGTCACGCTGCTCGGCGACGCCGCGCATCCGATGGTGCCGCGCGGCTCGAACGGCGCCGGCCAAGCGATCCTCGATGCGGTCTGCCTCGCCGAGCGGATCGCGGCGCGCGGCGTCGGCAGCGAAGCGCTCGCCGAATACGACCGGATCCGCAACCCGGCCACCGCGCAGGTCGTCCTCGCCAACCGCAGCACGCCGCCCGACGCGATCCTGCGCGAAGTGCACGAGCGCTCGGGCGACAAGCCGTTCGCGCGCATCGAGGACGTCGTCTCGCGCGAGGAGCTGGCGCGGATCGCCGACCGCTACAAGCAGGTGGCCGGCCTGCGTTCGCCTCCACCATGAGCGCGCGCCGTCCGGCCGCCGACGAACAAACGCCACGGGAAAACCGCATGGATGCCGTCCGCTCGCCGCGACGCCGCGGGGTCATCGCCTCGCTCGCGGCCGGCGTCTTCACCGCCCTCGCGGCGACGCGCGCCTGGGCGCAGCAGGGATGGCCTGGCAAGCCGGTCAAGATCGTCGTCCCGTTCACGCCCGGGACGGGAATGGACATCCTGGCGCGAACGCTCGCGCCGCACTTCCACGCGGCGTGGGGCGAGGCGGTCGTCATCGACAACCGGCCCGGCGCGTCGGGCAATCTCGGCGCCGGCCTGGTCGCGAAGGCTCCGCCCGACGGGCTGACACTGCTGATGGGCGTCAACACCCTGATCATCAACCCGGCGCTGTACGCGAACATGACGTACGACCCGCTCAAGGACCTCGCGCCGATCGGCCTCTGCGCGACCGGCTCGTTCCTGCTCGTCGCCAGCGCCGCATCGAAGCTGCACTCGGTCGACGAGCTCGTCCGCGCGGCACGGGCGCACCCGGGCAAGCTCGACTACGCCTCGCCTGGGATCGCGACGCCGCACCACATGGCGATGGAGCTGTTCAAGTTGCAGGCCAAGGTCTCGATCACGCACATTCCTTTCTCCGGCACCGCCGGCGCGGTCAGCGCGGTGCTGTCGGGCGACGTGCCGCTGATGTTCCTACCGGTGCATGTCGCGATGGCGCAGGTCAGGAGCGGCCGGCTGGTGGTGCTCGCCGCTGCCGGCGAGCATCGCTCGACGCTGGCCCCCGACGTGCCGACGCTCGCCGAGCTCGGCTACCCCGGCATCCAGGCCGAGCTGTGGTACGGCATGCTGGCGCCGGCGCAAACGCCGCGCGAGATCATCGTCCGCGTCCATGACGACATGGCGAAGGCGCTCGCGCTGCCCGAGGTGCGCAGCGCGCTCGCCGCACAAGGGATGGAGGTCGCGCCGAGCTCGCCCGAGGACATGGCCGCGCTGATGCGGCGCGACGCCGCGCGCTGGGCGGCGGTCGTCCAACGCGCCGGCATCAAGGCCGAATGACCGATCATCGTCGCGCGATGAGCAATTCCGACACCGACTCCTGGCCGCCGCTGCCCTACGACGCCTGGCGCGCGACGGCGACGACGCTGCACCGCTGGACCCAGATCGTCGGCAAGGTGCGGCTCGCGCTCACGCCATGGCTCAACCACGGCTGGCACGTCCCGCTCTACGTCGGCGCGCGCGGGCTCGGCACCTCGCTGATCCATGCCGGCGCGACGACGCTCGAGATCGACTTCGATTTCGTCGACCATCGGCTCGTTGTCACGACTGCCGGCGGGCGGCGCGGCTTCGCCCTGGCGCCGATGTCGGTCGCGACGTTCTATCGCCGCCTGATGGCCGAGCTTGCGGCGGCCGGGATCGAGGTCGCGATCGACGTCCACCCGAACGAGATCGCCGACCCGATCGCGTTTCCCGACGACGAGACGCACGCCGCCTACGACGCCCCCGCAGTCGAGCGCGTCTGGCGCGCGCTCGTCTCGGTCGACCGCGTCCTGCACATCTTTCGCACCTCGTTCCTCGGCAAGACGAGCCCGGTCCACTTCTTCTGGGGCGCCTTCGATCTCGCGGTGACGCGCTTCTCGGGCCGGCCCGCGCCTCTGCATCCTGGCGGCATTCCCGGCCTGCCCGATGCGGTGACGCGGGAAGCCTATTCGCACGAGGTGAGCAGCGCCGGCTTCTGGCCCGGTAACGACGCCTCGCCGGAAGCCGCTTTCTATTCGTACGCGTATCCGATGCCGCCCGGGTTCGCGGCGGCGCCGATCGCGCCCGAAGGTGCCGTGTGGTCCGAAGCGATGGGCGAATGGCTGCTGCCATACGAGCGCGTTCGCAGCGCCGCCGATCCCGAGAGCGTCGCGCTGCGCTTCCTCGAATCGACTTTCCGCGCTGCTGCCACGCTCGCACGCTGGGACCCGGCTCTCGAGTGCGCGATTGGCGTGCCGCGGCGGCCGCGGCCGGTCGGCTGAACGTTGCGCCGGTGCGCCGGCCGCTCAAGGCTCAGCGCCAGTAGGGTTCGGCGGCAACGACGTCGCGCAAGCGCTTGCCACAGCGCTCGATCGCGCGCGGCTGCTGCGCCTGCAGCCAGCCGACATTGAACCAGGCCCGCGCATCACCGGCGTCGACCGCCTCGCGCGCCAGCCGGCCGGCGACGACGAGGTCAACGTAGCGGCCCAACGCGTCCTGGGCCGGCCCGAGCGCGCGCGCGAAGCGCTCGACGTGCGAAGCCTTGTAGAGCGGCGCGACCAACTCGCCGAGATAGCGGAGCCTCTTCAGGCGCTTGCGAGCGCGATGGCGGCGCATTTCATCGAGCTTGGCGAATCGCTTCGCGTCGCGACGGAGCTGCTCGTGCAGGCGGCCGAGGTGACGCGCGACGACGACCGAGGGCGCCTCGGTGCCGACCTGCGGACTGCCGGCGCCTGCACCGTCGACCTCCGGCTCGAGAAGGAAGGCGAGCAGATCGAGCAGGGCGTGCTGGAACGCCGGTGCGCGGACGATCGCGTCCGGATCGGCATCGGCATCGCGGCCGAAGCCGCCGAGCGCTGGAGCGGGGGACCCGGCAGCGGCGAGCCTTGCTTGCATCGACGCCGCGACGCTGCGCCGGTCGCGCCATGCGCCAAGCGCACGGAACGCATCCGCGCAGGCCGCCTCCCAGCCGTCGCCGAGCGTGCCGCGCCAGTCGGCGAGCTCGCGCGCCGCCGTGCGCAGCCGACGCAGGCCCACGCGCAGCTGGTGAACGACCTCGTCATCGGCGTCGCCCGCGGCGACGACGCTGGCGTTGGCGAGCACCTGGTCGACGCAGCTGCGCAGCAAGGCGCGAAAGATCGCCGGGCCGCGGGCGTCGGCGGCGAAGCGCGCTGGCGCTGCCTTGACCGCATGCGCAGCGCCGCCGTCGTCGGCGAGCGCTGCGCCGCGCATCGCCTTGGTCGCCGTGCTGAGCCACATCGCGTGGACGTCGACGTTGGCGCGGCCGACGGCGACCAGCGCGCCGACGCTGCCGCGCTTGAGCTCGACCTCGACCTCGCAGATCGGCAGCGACCGGTCGCCGGCAAGGATGAGCCCCCGATCGAGCGAGACCTCGAGCTCGGCGCCCAGCGTCTCGATGGTGAGAGCGCAACGGCGGACGGCCGTCGTGTGGACGAGCGCGAGCGCGACGGGCGGGCGGCCGCCAGCAACGAGCGCGGCGTCGAGCAAGAGCCCGGCCGTGCTGCCGGCGTGCAGGCCGAGCTCGGGCGCCGGCGCATCGCCGCTCCAGCTACCCGGTCGCGGCACCGTCTCCTCGAGTCGTTCGGCGGGATTTTTGCCGGCCGCTTTCACGGTCTGCTCCCAACCCGCGGCGCTGCGCCTCAGGCGAAGCGAGAGCCCGGCCCGCGCGAGGCGGCGGTCGGCACTGTCCCAATAGCGCGACTCGAGCACAGCGGTCGTCGCGCCGCGTGCCCGCAGCGCTGCATCGACAGCGGCGGCAGCGTCGTCGGCGAGGCCGAACTTGAGCTCGATCTCCTGCATTGCGCTAGGGCACCGGCTGCCGGCTCAGGACATCGACGCGGCAGACGGTGAATCCCATCCACACGCGGAACTTGCGGCGGCAGCTCCAGGCCGCGACGACGACGTCGTGGTGGCAAAAAGCGATGGCGTCCTGCATGGCGGCTCCTCGCCCGCGCAATGCGCGTCGCCCCGAGTCTAGGATGCCGCCGGCCCCGGGCACAGTGGGCTTGGCGACAGTCCCGATGGCGCCCCTTCCGGCGGGCGGCCAGAATGCCTCGACCAGAACCACCAGGAGACAAGCATGGCGATGACGCGACGCGAGTGGATCGGCAAGGTGGCGGCGGCGACCGCACTGCCGATGGCCACCGGCGCCTGGGCACAGGAAGGAACGCTGAAGATCTCGCACCAGTTCCCCGGCGGCACGATCAACGAGGGTGACTTTCGCGACCGCCTCTGCCGGCGCTTCGCGGCCGAGATCGAGAAGCGCAGCAACGGCGCGCTGAAGGCTGCCGTCTATCCCGGCTCGTCGCTGATGAAGACGAACGCCCAGTTCTCTGCGATGAGGAAGGGCGCGCTCGACATCAGCCTGTACCCGCTGTCGTACGCCGGCGGCGAGGTTCCCGAGACCAACATCGGCCTGATGCCGGCGCTGGTGCCGAGCTACGAGGTCGGAGCGGCGTGGAAGACGAGCGACGTCGGCAAGATGCTCGCGAAGACGCTCGACGAGAAGGGCATCGTCGTCCTCAGCTGGATCTGGCAGGCCGGCGGCGTCGCCAGCCGCGCGACGCCGCTGGTGCAGCCCGAAGACGCCAAGGGGCTCAAGGTGCGCGGCGGCAGCCGCGAGATGGACATGATGCTGAAGGCCGCGGGCGCCTCGGTGATCTCGCTGCCCTCGAACGAGATCTACGCCGCGATGCAGACCGGCGCGATGGATGCCGCGATGACGTCGTCGACGAGCTTCATCTCGTTCAAGCTCGAGGAGATCGCCAAGCATCTGACGAGCGGCCGCAACAAGGCGTACTGGTTCATGTTCGAGCCGCTGCTGATGTCGAAGGACATCTTCGCCAAGCTGCCCAAGCCCCAGCAGGACATCATCATGGCGGTCGGCGCCGAGCAGGAGAAGTTCGCGACCGACGCGGCGCGCGCCGACGACAAGATCGCCGCCGACGTCTACGCCAAAGCAGGCGCGAAGGTGTGGGACCTCGACGAGGCGACGGTGCGCAAGTGGCAGGCGATCGCGCGCGACACGGCATGGAAGGACTACGGCGCGCGCGGCGAGACGGAGGCCGCGCTGCTGAAGGCGGCGCAGAAGCTGATCGCGTGAGCGAGGGCGCGCGCGCCGCGCCGCCGCACCGCGCCGCCGACGCCGCGCTGGTGGCGAGCGGCGCGAGCATGCCACCCGCCGCCGATGAGGACGACCGCGGCGACCCCCATATCGACCCGGCGACGCCGCGCGTGCTGATGCCAGTCGCGCGGGCGCTTGCACTTGTCAATCGGGCGATGGTCGCGATCGGTATGCTGGCGCTGCTCGCGGCGTCGATCGTCCTCACGTCGAGCGTCGTCACGCGCTACCTGTTCAAGGCGTCGACCGACTGGCAGGACGAGACCGCGGTCTTTCTTCTCGTGGGCGCGACCTTCCTGTGCGGCGCGTTCGTGCAGTCGATCCGCGGCCACGTCGGCATCGAGGCGGTATCGACGTTGCTCTCGAGGAGAGTCGATGCGATGCGGCGCGTCGCCGTCGATGCGCTCTGCCTTGCGTTCTGCGCCCTCTTCGCCTGGAAGTCGTGGACGCTGTTGCACGAGGCCTGGGTCGACCAGCAGACGACGTCGTCGTCGTGGGCCCCGCCACTCTGGATCCCTTACTCGCTGATGGCGATCGGGATGACGCTGCTGACGCTGCAGCTGCTCGTCCACCTCGTCGCCAGCGTCCACCGCGCCACCGCGATCGCCGAAAGCAGTTGATGTCGATGCTCGCCCTCGGGCTGACGTTCGGCGCGGTCACGCTGCTCTTCATGCTCTCGGGCGCACCGCTAGCGTTCGCGCTCGGTGCCGTCGCCGTCGTCTTCATGGCGTTTTTCATGCCGGCGGCGTCGCTCGACACGATCACCCAGAACGTCTACGAGGAGATGGCGAGCATCACGCTGCTGTCGATCCCGCTCTTCATCCTGAAGGGCGCGGCGATCGGCCGCTCGCGCGCCGGCCAGGACCTCTACGCGGCGCTGCACGCGTGGATGAGCCGCGTTCCCGGCGGGCTCGGCATCGCCAACGTGTTCGCGTGCGCCCTGTTCGCGGCGATGGCGGGGTCGAGCCCGGCGACGTGCTCGGCGATCGGCTCGGCCGGAATCCCCGAGATGAGGAAGCGCGGCTACTCGCCGGGCTTTGCCGCCGGCATCATCGCCGCCGGCGGCACCCTCGGCATCCTGCTGCCGCCGTCGATCACGATGATCCTGTACGCCGTCGCCGCCGAGCAATCGCTCGGCAGGCTCTTTCTCGCCGGCATCGGCCCGGCGCTGCTGCTGGTCGCCTTCTTCGCTACCTACGCGGTGCTGCGCTACCGGCGTGAGCATCGCGCCGCGAGTTCCGCGCACGCCAGCCACGGCACCGCCTCGGCGCTCCTCGACGTCGATCACTACACGCTGCGCCAGAAGGTGGAGATGCTGCCGCGCGTGCTGCCGTTCGTGATCCTGCTGATCGGAGTCATGGTCGCGCTCTACGGCGGCTTCGCGACGCCGTCGGAGACCGCCGGCCTCGGCGCCTTGCTCGCGCTCGTGCTGATCGCCATCGTCTACGGCGTCTGGCGCATCCGCGACGTCGCGCCGATCCTGTCGGCGACGCTCAAGGAATCGACGATGCTGATGTTCATCATCGGCATGTCGCTGCTGTTCTCGTACGTGATGAGCTACCTGCACATCAGCCAGTCGATGGCGCAATGGATCGTCGCCCTGCAGCTATCGAAGTGGCTGCTGCTGACGGCGATCCTGCTGCTCGTCGTCGTCCTCGGCTTCTTCCTGCCGCCGGTGAGCATCATCCTGATGACAGCGCCGATCATCCTGCCGCCGCTGAAGGCCGCCGGGTTCGATCTGATCTGGTTCGGCGTGCTGATGACGATCGTCATGGAGGCCGGTCTGATCCACCCGCCGGTCGGCCTCAACCTCTTCGTCATCAAGAACATCGCGCCCGACATCCCCCTCGGCGCGATCATCCGCGGCGTGCTGCCGTTCGTCGTGTTGATGTTCGTCGCGGTGGTGGTGATCTGCGTCCTGCCGCAGATCGCGACGGCGTTGCCCGACACGGTGATGGGCGCGGTGCCTGGGGCGCGTTAAGCAGAGAGCAAGCGAAAAGGGGCCTGAAAGTTCTAGCCTGCGAAGTCGCGGTCCTGCCGTGAGGTGAGCGTGCAAAGTCGCAGTCGGGCAGCGGCTTGCCGCCCGGTGCTTCTGCACCCGGCCTCTGCGTCAGCGCCCCGCGTCTGACTGCGCCGGCCGCCCTTGAGCTCTCAAGGCTTCGCGTTCGGGAAGAACAACTGCTCGCCGCCGATCTTGTACGACGCGATCACCGCCTGGCCGGCGGGCGAGAGCACCCAGTCGGCGAACTGCTGCGCGAGCTGCACCTTGACGTGCGGGTGCTTCGCCGGGTTGACGACGATGACGCCGTACTGGTTGAAGAGCCGCCGGTCGCCCTCGACGAGGATGACGAGACTGCCGCGGTTCTTGAAGCTGAGCCAGGTGCCGCGGTCCGTCAGCACGTAGGCGTCGGTCGAGGATGCGATGTTGAGCGCCGGGCCCATGCCGCAGCCGCATTCCTTGTAGCCCGCGAAGTGCGTCGCCGGCGCGTCGATGCCCGCCGTCTTCCAGTAGCGCAGCTCGGCGGCGTTGGTGCCGCTCTTGTCGCCGCGCGAGATGAAGGCGCTCCTCGACGCCGCGAGCCTCGTCAGCGCGGCGACGATGTCGTGGCCCTTGACGCCGGCGGGATCCGACGCCGGGCCGACGAGGACGAAGTCGTTGTACATCACCTCCGAGCGCTTGATGCCGAACCCCTCGGCGACGAACTTCTCCTCGGCGTCGCGGTCGTGGACGAACAGGATGTCGGCGTCGCCGCGCCGACCGATGTCGATCGCCTGGCCAGTGCCGACGGCGACGACGCGGACGTCGATTCCTGTCGCCTTCTTGAACTTCGGCAGCAGATACGGGAACAGTCCCGACTGTTCAGTGCTCGTCGTCGAGGCCATGACGATGCTCTTCGCCGGCTCCTGCGCCTGCCCTGGCCGGGCGAGTCCGGCGATGCAAAGCAAGGCGACTAGCGTGCCGGCAAGGCAGCGGCGCGAGACGACGCTCGGTTTCATCCACGTTCCTTTCGGGAGTATGTGCGGATCAACGAGCCGCGGGAGGCAGCGGCCGCACGAGGATGGCGCAGAGATTGCGGACGTGGCGCGGCCCCGGCCGGCGATCGGCGAGCGCGCGCAATGCGAGCGGCCCTTCACGAGCGTCGAGCGGCCGGCCGTCCTGCGCGACGATGACGAGGACCTGCTCGCCGGCATCGGTGTTGAAGAGCTCGCCCCAGCTGAAGAGCGCCCGGTAGCCGTCGGTCGCGACGGCGTCGAACATCCAGCCACGCTGGTCGCGGCCGTGAAGATCGTCGCTCACCGCGCCGGCGACGATCGCGGCAAGCGGAACCCCGGTGTAGGCGATCTGCTGCTCGACCGCAGGCGCGCTGGAGCCCGACGCGACCGTGCGCCGCTGGACCGACTGCTGCGTCGGCAACGCCGCCAGTGCTGCACGGTCGAGCCGCACTGGTGGCTGCGCGCCGATACGCACCGAGAGCAGCGTATCCGGCCCCGCGTCGCGGTCGCCAGGGCAGCCGGCAGCACTGGTCGGCGACACTGCGAACGCCACCGCCCCTGCGATCGCGAACGCTGCGGTCCTTCTCAACATCCGTCCTCGTGCATCGTGGGCGAGTCTATCGATCGCCGCCGGGAGCGGTATAAGGCGATGTGCCAAGGCCTTGACGCGAACGACACCATGACTTCTGACCGCGTCCGCGCGCGCGCCGTGCCGACGGCGCGCTTTCGCCTGCGCCTCAACGCCGGCGACGTCATCTTCGTCGGTCCCGGCAAGATCGCGCTGCTCGAGGCGATCCGCGAGACGCGCTCGATCACCGCGGCAGCAAAGTCGATGGGAATGTCGTACCGGCGCGCGTGGCTGCTCGTCGACGAGATGAACGGCGTGCTGGCCGAGGCCGCGGTCGCGACTGCCGTCGGCGGCGAGCATGGCGGCGGCAGCACGCTCACCGCGCTTGGCGCAGAGCTGGTCGACATCTACCGCCGCATCGAGGCGACCGCCGAGCGCGCCTGCGCCAACGACATCGCGCGGCTGATCGGGCTTGCCGCGTCGCGCCCTAGCGGCGCACGCCGACGATCACGCTCCCGGCCTTGAAGACGGCCGACGCCTTCGCGCCCGGCCCGAGACCGAGCGCGCGCGCGCTCGCCTGGGTGACGATGGCGACGATGCGCAGGCCGCCAGCGTCGATCTCGACCTCGGCGTTGACGGCGCCCGGCTGGACGCTTGCGACGGTACCTGCGAATTGATTGCGCGCCGACAGCAGCGTGAGATCGGCGTCGGCGACGACGACCACCGACGAGGCCTTGATGAGCGCGAACGCGGCGGCGCCGACCGCCAGGCCGAGCTTCGCCGTGCTCTCGCGCGTCACCGTGGCGACGATGCGATGACCGCCATCGACCGCGATCTCGATCTCGTCGGTGACGGCGCCGGCCGTCACCGCGCTGACGGTGCCGAAGAACTGATTGCGGGCGCTGGATCGCATCGGATGCTCCTCGAGGAATTGCAGCGACGGCTCAACGACGCCGCCGTGGTCAATGTGGACGATATCGTCGGCGAACGCGTCGACGTCGGCCGGGTCGTGAGTGATCAGCAGAATCGGAAGCGAGAGACGTGCCTGCAACTCGGCGAGCTCGGCGCGCAGGCGGTTGCGCAGCGGCTCGTCGAGGGCCGCGAACGGCTCGTCGAGAAGCAGCGCGCGCGGCTCGCCGGCGAGCGCGCGCGCGAGTGCGACCCGCTGGCGCTGGCCGCCCGAGAGCTGGTCCGGGAAGCGATTGGCGAGCGCACGCAGCTCGAGCGCGTCGAGCCAGCGCTCGGCGGTGGCGCCGCCGCCGTCGCGGCGCGGATTGCGCCAGCTGGAGTCGAGACCGAAGGCGACGTTCTGGCGCACCGTCAGGTGCGGAAAGAGCGCGTACTCCTGGAACAGATAGCCGCAATCACGCTCCCGCGCCGGCGTGTCGACTCCGGCCGCCGCATCGAAGAGCGTCGTCTCGGCCATGCGGATGTGCCCGGCGTCCGGCCGCAGCAGGCCGGCGATCGCTTTCAGCGTCAGCGTCTTGCCCGCGCCCGACGGCCCGAACAGGACCAGCCGTTCGACGTCGCTCCGGAACGCGACGTCGAGCTCGAACTGCTGCGCGCCCGCGACCATGGTCTTCCTGACCGCGACATCCCACTTCATCCGCGCCCCGCGATCCGCAACGGCGCGAGCCTGCCGGCGAGAAGGAGGACGACGATGCAGGTCGTCGAGGTCAGGAGGACGAGCAGATTGGCGAGCCCGTCCTGCCCCGCCTGCACCGCCTCGTAGACGGCGATCGAGAGCGTCTGCGTCTTGCCGGGGATGCTGCCGGCAACCATCAGCGTCGCGCCGAACTCGCCGAACGCGCGCGCAAATGCGAGCAGCACGCCGGCGAAGATGCCGCGCCAGGCGAGCGGCAGCGTGACGCGGAAGAACACCGCGGCGCTGGCGAGGCCGAGCACGCGCGCCGCCTGCTCGAACTGCACGTCGACGTTCTCGAACGCCGCACGCGCCGACTTGCAGACGAATGGAAAGGCGACGACGGCCGACGCGATCACCGCGCCCTGCCAGGTGAAGATCAGGCGGATGCCGAGGTCGTTCTCGAGCCAGGCTCCGAGCGGCGAGCGCCGGCCGACGACGACCAGCAGGTAGTAGCCGAGCACGGTCGGCGGCAACACCATCGGCAACAGCAGGATCGCGTCGACGAGCTCGCGTCCCGGGAAGCGAAGCCGCGCCAGTGCGAAGCCGACCGCCACCCCGAGGACGAGATCGATCGCAGTAGCCCACAGGGCAACCTTGAGCGACAGGCCGAGCGCGACCCAGGCTGGCTCCACGCGAGGATGGTATCGAAGGCGCGGTCAGGGCTTGCCGAAGCCGTATCGCGCCAACACCGCCTGCGCCGCCGGCGAGCCGACGTAGGCGACGAAGCGATCGGCCGCGGCCGAGTTCGGCGCGTTGGCGATTGCCGCGATCGGATACAGCACCGGCTGCTCAGCGGGCACGACGAGCGCGATCTTGACCTTTTCCGGCATCACCGCAGCGTCGGTCGCATAGACGAAGGCGGCGTCGACTTCGCCGCGGGCGACGTAGTCGAGCGCCTGGCGCACTGACTGCGCGCCGACCATCTTCGCTTCGATCTGCGGCCACAGACCGGCCTTCTCGAGCACGGACTTGGTGTAGCGGCCGACCGGCACGCTCGCCGGCACGCCGACGGCGATTTGCCTGAACGAAGGCGTCGTCAGCTCGGCCAGCGCCTTCGGGCCAGGCCGATCGCCCGGCACGATCACGACGAGCGAATTGCTGACGAAGTTCGATCGCGAGCCAGGCTTGAGGAGCTTTTGCTGCTCGGCCTGGTTCATCGTCTCCTGATCGGCACTGGCGAAGACGTCGACCGGTGCGCCGCTGGCAATCTGCTGCAGCAGCTGGCCGGAGGCGGCGAAGTTGAACAGGACCTTGGTGCCGGGGTTCGCCGCATCGAACGCGGACCCGATCTCCTGGAAGGCATTGGTCAGGCTCGCTGCCGCCGAGACGGTCAGCTCGGCGGCCGACGCAGCGACGCTGAAGCCGGACATCGCTGCGGCAAGCGCGGCAGCGAGAAGGCGGGAGCGGCGTGATGGCATGTCGACCTCGTTATGCATGGCCGTATATTGCCATACCGATGCCTAGGACTCGCACCATGCCGACCCTGAACCGCTGGCCGCTCGCCTTTGCCGGAGCCGTCGACGATCGCGCTGATTCCGGCGGCCTGACCTTTGCGCTCGCTACTCGCCGACGCCGCAACAGCGCTGCCGACCGAAGACGGTCACCCTCACACGCCGTGCCCGGGCGGTCGCGCGCGACCAGCGCCAGGTACCGTGGGTCTTCCGTCCCATCGGCATCGGCCCGCGCTCGCGCACCTACGTAGCGCGATTGCTCCCAGAAGCGCTCCGCACGCGTGTTTGCTGGCGGCGACGCCGAGGCGGATCCAGTGCGCGCCGCGCTCGCCTATCCACCGCTCGAGGTCGGCATAGATCGCGCGCGCGGCGCCGCTGCCGTGGAGCGCGGTGGCGACGATGAAGAGACCGAGGTGCCAGACATGCTCGGCGATGAGGTCAGCGACGACGGAAGTCATTGCGACGAGCGCACCGCTCGCGACGGCGTCGCTCCTGTCGGTGAAGCCGAGCAGCCGCATCTCGCGGTACGGCATCTCCGGCCCCGGCGTGTCGCGCAGTTCGCGCTCGGCCTCGTCGGCGCGTGGCGGCTCGCCGGTGAGGGCGAGGAAGTTCGTGAGGTTGGCGTCGAAGAAGCGGTGCAGCCGGGCGACGTCGCCGTCGCCCAGGAC
>DATAYY010000110.1:0-48666 GCA_036272325.1 Caldimonas sp.
CGCAGGTAGACGTAGCACGCATCGATGCCGACCACCTTCGCCGCGACCAGAAGCCCCTCGAGAAAGCGATGCGGATCGCGCTCGAGGTAGGTGCGGTCCTTGAAGGTGCCGGGCTCGCCCTCGTCGATGTTGACCGCCATCAGGCGCGGCGCCGGCTGCTCGCGAACGATGCGCCACTTGCGGCCGGCCGGAAAGCCGGCGCCGCCGAGGCCGCGCAGGCCGGAGGCCTCGAGCGCCTTCATCAGCGCCTCCGGCTCGCGGCGGCCGCCGATGACCTCGGCCGCCAGCGCGTAGCCGCCGGCCGCGAGATAGCTCGCGTGGTCGACGAACGCCGGCGCGACGTCGGCTTCGCGCTCGCTCACGCTCCGCTCGGCAAGGCTCGCCGGATCGAAGTCGGCGTCGCCGTTGGCGGCCGGATGCGCGGTCCGGTTGCCGCGCACCGCCGCCTCGACCGCCGCCAGATCGGCGCGCAGCACCGGGTACTGATGGACGACCGCGACCGGGGCCTGCTCGCAGCGGCCGACGCAGGGCGCGGTGACCACCTCGACGTCGGCGCCGAGGAGCGCCGGCAAGCGCGCGAGCAGATCGCGGGCGCCCGCCATCTCGCAGCTCAGGCCGTCGCAGACGCGAACGACGAGCGCCGGCGGCGTCTCGCCGTCGCCGCGCACCTCGAAGTGGTGATAGAAGGTCGCGACCTCGAACACTTCGGCCATCGGTACGTTCGTCTCGCGCGCGAGCGCCACCAGATGGCGCTCGTGCAAGCCCCGGTAGCGATCATTGACGAGGTGCAGCTGCTCGATCAGCCGATGCCGCGGCCAGCCGTCTGCGGGCTGCTCGCCCAGCAGGTCGCGCACCTCGGCGAGCGACGTCTCGTCGGCCTGACGCCCCTTCAGGCGGCTCTTGCGCTTGATCCGGCTGCGAAGTTCGTCAACGGATGCGACAGCGACCGCCGAGCCTGCTGGCACCGGACGATTCATGCAGTTATTTTATGTAGCGGCCGCCTCGCCGCACCTGACCTAGGTCAAGACGGGGCGTCGACAGGCGGAGCGTTGCCGGGTATTTCCCGCGTCAGGTGTCCTTCGAGACGCTGATGGTCGGGAATTTCGACGAGAAGTCCTTGGCACGCTCGGCGATCTTCACGGCGACCCGGCGTGCGACCTGCTTGTAGAGCCCGGCGATCTCGCCGTCGGGATCGCTCACCACCGTCGGCCGGCCGCTGTCGGCCTGGACCCGGATCGAGAGGTTGAGCGGCAGCGCGCCGAGGTAGTCGACCTTGTACTCGGCGGCGAGGCGCTTGCCACCCTCGGCGCCGAAGATGTGCTCGATGTGGCCGCACTGCTCGCACACATGGACCGCCATGTTCTCGACCACGCCGAGGATCGGGACGCCGACCTTCTCGAACATGCGGATGCCCTTCTTGGCGTCGAGCAGCGCGATGTCCTGCGGCGTCGTCACGATCACTGCGCCGGTCAACGGCACGCGCTGCGAGAGCGTGAGCTGGATGTCGCCGGTGCCCGGCGGCAGGTCGACGATCAGGTAGTCGAGGTCGGCCCAGTTGGTCTGCCTGAGCAGCTGCTCGAGCGCCTGCGTCACCATCGGCCCGCGCCAGATCATCGGATTGTCCTGCTCGACGAGAAAGCCGATCGACATCACCTGGACGCCGTAGTTCTCCATCGGCTCCATCGTCTTGCCGTCGCTCGATTCCGGCCGGCCCTCGATTCCCATCATCATCGGCTGGCTGGGCCCGTAGATATCGGCGTCGAGGATGCCGACCTTCGCGCCCTCGGCGGCGAGCGCGAGCGCGAGGTTGACCGCGGTCGTGCTCTTGCCGACGCCGCCCTTCCCGGACGCGACGGCGACGATGTTCTTGATGCTCGGCAGCAGCTGGACGCCACGCTGCACCGCGTGGGCGACGATCTTCGACGTCACGTTGACGCTGACGTTGGCGACGCCGGCGACGCCGCGCGCGGCCGCGATCAGCGCCCTGCGGAGCGCGTCGATCTGCGAGCGCGCCGGATAGCCGAGCTCGACGTCGAAAGCGACGTCGCCGCCTTCGATGCGCAGGTTCTTCACCTGCCTGGCCGTGACGAGGTCGCGCCCGGTCTCGGGGTCGACGACGGCTTGCAGGGCCTGAAGCAGTGCGGATTCTTGGATGGCCATGCGAAGCGGAGGCGCGAAGTGGAAGGATGGTTATAGCGCAGGGCGCCCGGCGTAGCGGCGTCGCGGCGACGCGGTCCCTAGAATCCCGGGTTCGCTACCGATTGCCCGATGCCCCGCAAGCTCTTCGTCACCACGGCGCTGCCATACGCCAACGCGCCGTTCCACATCGGCCACATGATGGAGTACATCCAGGCCGACATCTGGGTCCGCTTGCAGCGCATGCGCGGCAACCAGGTGCACTTCGTCTGCGCCGACGACGCGCACGGCGCGCCGATCATGATCGCCGCCGAAAAGGCCGGCAAGACGCCGCAGCAGTTCGTCGCCGAGATCGCCGCCGGCCGCAAGCCCTACCTCGACGGCTTTCACGTCTCGTTCGACAACTGGCACTCGACCGACGGCGCCGAGAACCATGAGCTGGCGCAGGAGATCTACCTGCAGCTGAGAAAGGAAGGCCTGATCGCCGTCAAGCCGGTCGAGCAGTTCTTCGACCCGGTGAAGGCGATGTTCCTGCCCGACCGCTACATCAAGGGCGAGTGCCCGGTGTGCGGCGCGAAGGACCAGTACGGCGACAACTGCGACGTCTGCGGCTCGGTCTACACGCCGACCGATCTGAAGAATCCGTATTCGACGCTGAGCAGGTCGCCGCCGATCCTGAAGCAGAGCGAGCACTATTTCTTCCAGCTCTCCTCGCAGCGTTGCCTCGACTTCCTGAAGCAATGGACGCGCGAGCCCGGGCGCCTGCAGCCCGAGGTCCTCAACAAGGTGAGCGAGTGGTTCAAGGTCGACGAGCACGGCCACGGCGGCCTCGCCGACTGGGACATCAGCCGCGACGCGCCGTACTTCGGGATCGAGATCCCCGATGCGCCCGGCAAGTACTTCTACGTCTGGCTCGACGCGCCGGTCGGCTATCTCGCCTCGCTCAAGAACTACTTCGACAAGGGCGGCGCGAAGGCCAACGGCGAGCCGCGCTCGTTCGCCGAGTTCATGGCCGACCCGGCGGTCGAGCAGATCCACTTCATCGGCAAGGACATCGCCTACTTCCACACCTTGTTCTGGCCGGCGATGCTGAAGTTCAGCGACCGCAAGGTGCCCGATCGCGTCTGGGTGCACGGCTTCATCACCACCGGCGGCGAGAAGATGAGCAAGAGCCGCGGCACCGGCATCTCGCCACTGCGCTACCTCGAGATCGGCATGAACGCCGAATGGCTGCGCTACTACATCGCGGCAAAGCTCAACGCGCACGTTGAGGACATCCAGCTCAACCCCGATGACTTCGTCGCCCGCATCAACAGCGACCTGATCGGCAAGTACGTCAATATCGCCAGCCGCGCGTCGGGTTTTCTCGCCCGGCATTTCGACGGCCAAGTGCTGGTCGAGGCGCAGCGGCGCGTCGACGCGGAGCTGGCGTCGCGCGGCACGACCGCGGAGATCGCCGAGCTGTTCGACGGCCGCGAGTACGGCAAGGCGCTGCGCCTCGCGATGGAGGTCGCCGACCGCACCAACCAGGCGTTCGATGCCGCGAAGCCGTGGGAGCTGGCGAAGAAGGCGGACCCGGAGTCGCTGGCCGCGCTGCACGAGATCTGCTCGGCGAGCGTGCGGGCGTTCCAGCATCTGACGATGTGGCTGAAGCCGGTGCTGCCGGCGCTCGCGGCGCAGGCCGAGGAGTTCCTCGCCTGCGAGCCGCTTCGCTGGAGCGACGCCCCGCCCTTGCTGTCGGCGGTCGGTCGCTATCGGCACCTGATGCAACGCGTCGACCCGAAGCAGCTCGATGCGCTGTTCGAGCCCTCGGCTGCCGAAACGGAATCGGCGGCCGCCGACGCGCAGATCGCGCTGCCGCATCCCGGCGGCGAGGCGATCGCGCCGACCATCACGATCGACGACTTCGCCAAGCTCGACCTGCGCATCGCCCTCATCGTCGCCGCCGAGAAGGTCGCCGGCTCGACCAAGCTCCTGAAGCTGACCCTCGACGTCGGCGAGGCGCGCACGCGCACCGTCTTCAGCGGCATCCAGTCGGCGTATGCGCCCGAGCATCTGGCCGGCAAGCTCACCGTCGTCGTCGCCAACCTGGCGCCGCGCAAGATGAAGTTCGGCGTCAGCGAAGGCATGGTGCTCGCCGCCTCGCACGCCGACGACAAGGCGCATCCGGGCCTGTTCGTCCTCGAGCCGCACGCCGGCGCGGTGCCGGGGCTGCGCGTCCGCTGATCGGCGAGCGGCGATGACGACCACCTCTCTCACCGATCCGGCCGACGTCGTCCGCAGCTTCGACGACGACACTTGGGGCGACGATGCGCCGACGCGCGGCGTCGAAGCGGTCGTCGAGTCGGGCCACGTGCTCGCGTTCCCTCACCTCGCGTTCGCGCTCGGCGACGGCGAACGGCGCTTCCTCGACCCGCGCTGGGCCGACCCCAAGGCGAAGAACGTTTCGGTGCGCTGGCCTGCCGGCGAGCTGCGCGGCGCCGTCGGCGCGGCCGAGGACCTGCAGGCACTCGGCGCGATGATCGTGCGCTTCGCCGAGCACAGCGAAGCGCTTGCGCTGCGCCTGTTTCCACATTACCGCGGCCATCTGCGGCGCGGCAACACGTCGTTCCGGCCGACCGACGTCACCGCGCGCGTGCGCAGCTGGCGCCAGGACGACAGCCGCCTCCACGTCGACGCGTTCCCGTCCAATCCGATGCGCGGAACGAGGCTCTTGCGCGTGTTCTCGAACGTCAATCCGAACGGCGAGTCGCGCCGCTGGCGCGTCGGCGAGCCGTTCGAGTCGCACGCGCGACGCTACCTCGCCTCGCTCGGGCGGCCGCTGCCCGGGTCGGCATGGCTGCTCGCGACGGTCGGCATCACCAAGCGCCGGCGCAGCGAATACGACCACCTGATGCTGAGGCTCCATGATCGCGCCAAGGCCGACGCCGAGTTCCAGCGCACGAGCCCGCAGGCACGCGCCGATTTCGCGCCCGGAACGACGTGGGTGTGCTACAGCGACCAGGTCCTGCACGCGGCGATGGGCGGCCAGCACATGCTCGAGCAGACCTTCATGATCGACACGCCGCAGCTCGCCGAACCCGACCGCGCGCCGCTCGCGATTCTCGAGCGGCTGACCGGGCGCAGGCTGATGACGTGATCGAAGGCGAACCGGAAGCAGGCGTCGCCGGCCGGGACGCGACCCGGCCCGGCGGCTTCGCGCGCCTGGCAGACGCCGTCACGCTGCGCCTGCACCACTTCCGGCCGCGCCTGCTCGACGAGCTCGCCCGCTACGACAGGCGCCGCTTCGGCGCCGACCTCGGCGCCGGCATCACAGTCGGTATCGTCGCCCTGCCACTGGCGATGGCGTTCGCGATCGCCAGCGGCGTCAAGCCCGAGCAGGGCCTCTTCACGGCGATCATCGCCGGCTTCCTGATCTCCGCCCTCGGCGGCTCGAGCGTTCAGATCGGCGGCCCGGCAGGGGCCTTCATCGTCATCGTCTACGGCATCGTCCAGCGCTACGGCGTCGCGAACCTGCTGATCGCGACCGTGCTCGCGGGCCTCCTTCTGCTCGCGCTCGGCTGGCTCAAGCTCGGCGCGCTTGTCCGCTACATCCCGATCTCGATCGTGATCGGCTTCACCAACGGCATCGCCGTCCTGATCGCCGTCTCGCAGCTGAAGGACCTGCTTGGCCTGTCGATCGCCAAGGTGCCGGCCGACTTCTTCGCCCAGGCGCACGCTATCGCGACCCACCTCGGCGACTTCAACCCCGCCGCGTTCGCGCTGGGCGCGGCATGCTTTGCGGGGCTGCTGTTCTGGGCGCGCATGGCGGCCCTCCCGACCCACACCCTGCTGACCGACCTGCCGTGGCACGAGCGCGTGTCGCTGTCGTCCGAGCACGCGCGGCGCGCGCTGCGTTTCGCGACGCGCATCCCGGGCCCGATCGTCGCCCTCGTCTCGCTCTCGCTCGTCGCCGCCTGGCTGCCGCTGCCGGTCGAGACGATCGGCAGCCGCTTCGGCGGCATTCCGCGCGCGCTGCCGGCGTTCGTCTGGCCCGATTTCGACTGGGCGAGCGTGCAGCGCCTGTTCGTGCCGACGGTGACGATCGCGCTCCTCGGCGCCGTCGAGTCGCTGCTGTGCGCGCGCGTCGCCGACAGCATGACGACCAAGGCCCGGCACGACCCGAACCAGGAGCTGATGGCGCAAGGCATCGCCAATATCGTCGCGCCGTTCTTCGGCGGCATTCCGGCGACCGGAACGATCGCGCGGACGGTGACGAACCTGCGCGCCGGGGCGACCAGCCCGGTCGCCGGCATCGTCCATTCGGCGGTGCTGCTCGCGATCGTTCTCGTCGCCGCGCCGCTGGCGGTGCACGTGCCGCTCGCGGTGCTCGCCGGAGTCCTTCTCTTCGTCGCCTGGAACATGGGCGAGTGGACTGCGTTCGCGCGCATGAGCGCGTTCTCGTTCGAGCAGCGCGTCAAGCTGTTCAGCACCTTCCTCCTGACCGTGCTCGTCGACCTCACGGTGGCGATGGAGGTCGGCCTCGCGGTTGCGTGCATCGTCTTTGTCTACCGGATGAGCGCACTATTCCGCGTCGAGCCCGACGCGGAGCACGCGGCGACGGCGCCAGGTGTCGTCGCGTATCGCCTCTACGGCGCGCTCTTCTTCGCCGCGACCGCCAAGCTCGAGGCGCTGCCCGACCAGCTGCCGCCGGCGACGACGACGCTCGTCCTCGATGCGCTGAAGCTCGTCTCGATCGATGCGTCGGGCCTCGACGCGTTCGAGAACGTGCACCGAGCGCTGCAGCGCAAGCACGTGCGCCTCGTCCTCGTCGGCCTCAACGAGCAGCCTCTCGCGGCGATGCGCCGGTGGGGGCTCGACACCCTTCTCGGCCGAGAGAACCTGTTCGTCGACCGCGACACGGCGTTCGCCGAGCTGGTCGGTGCGAAGGCTCAGTAGCGGCGAGCCGCATTCCTTCCCGCGCGCCGGCCGCCACGCCGCGTTCCGGCCTAGCACGACTTGCCGCCGCCGCCCCGGCGGCAGCCGGCGCCCGGGCGCTTAGACTTCATCTTTTCGCCGACACGCCGCCATGCCCTGGTTCTGGAAGCCCTACACCTCCGACGTCACGTCGTTCATCGGCGAGCTCAAGGCAAGGAACCCGACGCTCGAGGACGAGCAGCTGCGCGGCCGCTCGATGTTGTGGGACCGGCGCATCGATCGCACCGCCGAGGCCGAATACTCGGAGTCGCGCGTGCCTCAGCAGCCCTACGTCTACCAGACGCGCCCGCGCTGAGCGCGCCCCCGGGTCCGTGATGGAAGCGCTCGCCGAGTCGGAGGTCGACGTCGTCGTTGACAGCATCGCCGTCGCGCGCCTGTACGGCGAGCCGCTGTTCGACCTGCCGCAGGATCTCTACATCCCGCCCGACGCGCTCGAGGTCTTCCTCGAGGCGTTCGAGGGCCCGCTCGACCTGCTGCTCTACCTGATCCGGCGCCAGAACTTCAACATCCTCGACATCCCGATGGCGAGCGTGACGCGCCAGTACCTCGCCTACGTCGAGCAGATCCGCGCCCGCAACCTCGAGCTCGCCGCCGACTACCTGCTGATGGCGGCGATGCTGATCGAGATCAAGTCGCGCATGCTGTTGCCGCCGAAGAAAAGCGCCGACGGCAAGGAGCCCGACGATCCGCGCGCCGAGCTCGTCCGCCGGCTGATCGAGTACGAGCAGATGAAGCTCGCCGCCGCCGGACTCGATGCGCTGCCGCTGCACGGCCGCGACTTCCTGCGCGCGCACGTCGCCGTCGAGGAGGCAGCGGCGGCGCGGCTGCCGGTCGTCGCGCCGGTCGACCTGCGCGACGCCTGGCTCGAGATCGCCAAGCGCGCCCGCCTCCACCAGCACCACCTGATCTCGCGCGAGCATCTCAGCGTGCGCGAGCACATGAGCGTCGTCCTGCGGGCGCTGCAAGGGCGCCGCTTCGCCCTCTTCGAGGACCTGTTCGACGCCCGCCGCGGCGCCCCGGTCGTCGTCGTCACCTTCATCGCCTTGCTCGAGCTGGCGCGCGAGCACCTGCTCGAGGTGACGCAGGCCGAGGCGTTCGCGCCGATCTACGTCCGGCTCGCCTACCAGCCGGCGTGAGCGCCATCACCTCGATGGCAAGTCGGATGCTTCGAGGGCAAGCGCATCTGCAAGGCTTACGCGATCCACCGCTGGTGGACGCGGCTGCGTGCTCCAGCTGCAGCGCGCACGGCTGGCCAGGAGCCAATGGTTCGATGCAACGCCGCTAGAGCGACATT
The DNA here is from genome assembly GCA_036272325.1 of Caldimonas sp. GTDB lineage: Bacteria > Pseudomonadota > Gammaproteobacteria > Burkholderiales > Burkholderiaceae_C > Schlegelella_A. Next base: position 8,408 of record DATAYY010000110.1, read on the forward strand.
GAACCTCTATCGTTGACCTGTCGACCAACAGCAGCGTGGACCACTCCTTGAAGACTTGAGGGTGTCGGCGATGATGCGTTCGTCGCGGCGGACGCCTCGACGGGATCGACATTCGCCAGTAGGATGAAGCGACGGCGCATTAACTTGCCCATCGGATCTGGTTAGCAGCATGTCTGTCGATTCATTGAGCTTCACTGTCCGGGAGGTCGACACGCAGGACGACATTGCGAAGGTCTGCGCACTCCGCGCCGCATGCTATGGGCGGCACGCCCACGCCCTCCGGGAGCACATGGCTCACCCTGACTCGATCGACCGGTCGCCGTGGACATCCATCTTCCTGTGCGAAGACAAGATCTCCGGGGCACCCGTGGGAACAATGCGCGTCGTTGATAACACGCGCGGCACGACGCTCGAAATCGAGCAATACCTCGAGGTTCCCGGTTGGATGGCCGCTGACACGCGAGGCGAAATGACTCGACTCGTCGTCGCCCCGGGATCCGATCCACTTGTAAAAGCCGCCCTCTGGAAGGCCGGATACGTGCGGTGCCTTCAGGACAAAGTGCAATGGCTAGTCATTGGAGCGCGCAAGCCCGGGCTCATCAAGCAATACCAGTACTTGGGCGCGAAGGACATGTATGCGGACCAGCGCCTTGTGCCGCTCGGCCATGGCTGGAGTCTGCCCCACCGAATCTTTGTCCTGAACATCCTGACGGCAGCGAGTGATTGGTACGCGGGTCGCCACCGCCTCTTGCGGTTCATGGTCGAGACTGAGCATCCCGACATCAGCATCTCGTCAATGCACCGCCCCGCTGCGCCCGTCCCACGGTTGAGCCTCGTAGCCTCCGCCTGAGTCGTCATTCTCGTCTGCCAGGAAGGGGATTCCCGGACCGAGATGGGCTGCGAGCACTCTGATGAGCGCTTCATCGGTAAATGGCTTGCTCAAGAATCCATCCATGCCTGCAGCCTCGCAGGCGTTGATGTCGTCGCGGCTCGAGTTGGCGGTCAAAGCGATGACTGGCACGCGCGATATCTGAGCCGCCTGCTCCCTGGCCCGAATCTCGCGCGTGGCCGCAAGACCGTCGAGATCGGGCATCCGTAAGTCCATGAGAATCGCGTGAGGTCGCTGCCGGCCCGTTGCGGCCGCCACGGCTTCGCGGCCGCTGCCGACGCGCAACACCTCTGCGCCAAGTTGGCGCAACGCCGCGTCGGCGATCAACGCGTTGACATCGTTGTCTTCGGCCAGAAGTACGCGATAGCCGGAGAACGAATGCGGCGCCACCGATGAATTGGCTGCGCGCGCCTGCGAATCGTCGTCACTTGCCGGTGCGTCCACCGCGGGAAGCATCACCTTGAGCTGGAATTTCGAGCCCACGCCGACGATACTCTCGACCGTCAATTCGCCGCCCATCGCGTGCGCAAGCTCGCGTGAGATGGTCAACCCGAGTCCCGTTCCCACATCGGGCTGCGTCGCGACGGCAGCCGTCTGGGCAAATGCCTCGAAGATCCTGCCCTGATCACCGGCCGAAATGCCGGGCCCGGTATCGATGACGTTGCACACCGTTTCGCCGTGCTGCCCCCGCGTTATTTGGAGCCGGATCCAGCCTTCCTTGGTGAACTTCACGGCGTTGCCCAGAAGGTTGTGCAAAATCTGCCGGACGCGCGCAGCATCGCCCGCCACCCAACATGTCGCCGGCAGCTGAGCTTCGAGGACGAACGCGACGGCAGTTGCCGCCGTCCGCTCCCGATAGAGCTCCGCGAGTTGGCGGATCTCGATCGCCAGATCGAACGGGGCGGTGTGGAGCTCCAGTCGCCCCGTCTCGATACGCGAAACGTCGAGCAGGGCGCCGATGAGAGCAAGCAGGTGCTCGCCCTGCGCCTGCACGATGGCGAGCCGCGATAGCGACACCGGATCCAATCGGTCGCGCTTCATCATGGCAGTGATGCCGAGAATCCCGTGCAGCGGCGTTCGGAACTCGTGGCTCATTGTGCCGAGGAACATCGATTTCACGGCACCTTCTCTGCGCAACTGCTCGCTGGTCATCTCGAGGCGCTCGGCCGTCTCGGACTGCAATTGCAACGTATGCGACAGCCGCTCGCGCGACAAGAACTCTCTGACAAGTCGCTTGCCGGTTGCGAAGGCGGAAGCCCAGAGTTGGATGATCAGGAGGCTCAGTCCAACCGAGGCGAACAGGCCGAGACCGTCGAATCGAAGCAGGAGTCCGGCGATCGTCAGCCCGAGGATCGGCGTCACGAAGAGTGCCGTCGCGAGAAGTTGAACCTGCAAGCCAAGCGTCGCGACTGTGGCGACGACCGCGAGACAGGCCACGAGCGCCGACGCGGCGTCCGCCGGAGCGTGCGCGCTGGCCAGACCAGCGAGCCCCCAGATCGCTCCGTCGAGCAGGATCGTCGAATACAGCAGCCATGGCCTTTTGCGAAGAATCTCGCGCACCCGGTTTTGCTTGTACCCGACTGCAACCAGGAGCCGAGGAGCAGCGCTGGCCGCTTTTGCCGCGAACCACGCCTGCGCCAAGCCCGCGCCAACGGTCGGCGCGAAGAAGGCAGCGATGACCGCCGCGAAAATCGTCGCCAGAACTGCTGCGATCGCGGAGTGACCGAGGATCTGGTCGAGCTGCCTGACCCTGAGGCGATATCTTGCCTCCTCGCCCAACGTGTCCGGCAACTCGCTAGCGGTCGCAATGGCAGCTTTCACGTTCGGTCCCAGCACCCTGCGGTCGGCCACGTTTCGAGAAGCGACGGTTGAGAGCGGGCGAATCTACATGGAAGTGGTTGGGCAAGTCAGCATGGGTTGCGCTCGATTGGGCCGTATTACCGATTTTGCTCAGCGGACGCGCTACCTGGCACTGCACAAGGTCTCGGTCTGTGCCGCTGGCGAGGAGTTTGGGCGGTCGCATCGCGCGGCCCGAAATCAACGACCCCGCGGGAACGGGGAAGGACCTTCCAAACAAGCCGGCAGGACTTGCTCAGCGACGGCTGAGCTTGAACGCGATCATGGCCCGCAGCTTGTTCGGCAGCACGGGCTTGATCAGCAGATGGAAGTCGTGCTCGAGTGCTTCCTTGTCGTGGCCGCTCATCGTGCTGCCGGTGACGATGATCGCCGGCACGGCGGCGCCGAAGTGGCGGCGGATGGCACTGATCGCGGCGACCCCGGTGGTGCCTTCTTCGAGGCGATAGTCGGCGATGACGAGCGCCGGCGGCGACGCACGATCGGCGCTTTCTGCCCATGCCGATGCGGCGGCTGCGCTGTCGAGCGAGACGATGCTCGCGCCCCACGCGGCGAGCAGCACTTCGAGCCCGTCGCGCACCGCGGGCTCGTCCTCGACGACGACGATCAAGCGGCCGGCGAGAGTCAAGCCGGCCGGCGCCCTGGCGGCAATCGCGCGCTCGGCGGCGCGTGGCGCCTTGCCGACCGGCAGCTCGAGCGTGAAGGCAGTGCCGCGGCCTTCCTCGGAGCGCATCGCGAGCGGCGCCTGCATCAGCGCGGCAAGGCGCTTGACGATCGCCAGGCCGAGGCCGAGGCCCTTCTTCTGTTCGCCGCCGACGGCTTGCGTCCCGGGCACCTGGTAGAACTCGTCGAAGACGCGGGCGCGCTCGTCGGCGCGGATCCCCGGGCCGGTGTCCCAGACCTGCAGCAGCAATCGCTCGCCGTGCTGCCGGCAGCTCACCAGGACCGAGCCGTCGCTGGTGTAGCGGATCGCGTTCGAGACCAGGTTGCGAACGATCCGCTCGACCAGCAGCGGGTCGGCGAAGGCAACGCGCTGGCCGCCGCGGACGCGCAGCTCGAGGCCCTTCTCGAACGCCGCCGGCTCGAAGTGCAGCCGCACCTTGCGGAAGATGTCGGCGAGCTCGAAGTCGGCCGGATGGACCTCGACGCCGCCGCTGTCGATGCGGGTGATGTCGAGCAGCTCGGAGAAGAGGCCCTCGAGCGCATCGACCGATTCGTTGATGCTGTTGACGAGCCGTGCGACCTCGGGATCGTGGCTGCGCGCGCGCAACGCCTCGGCGAACAGGCCCATCGCGTGCAACGGCTGGCGCAGGTCGTGGCTGGCGGCGGCGAAGAACTGCGTCTTGGCGCGGTTGGCGACCTCGGCTTCGGCACGCGCGGCGTCGGCGACCGCCTTCTCGGCCCGCAGCTGCACCGCGAGCGCCTCGGTGCGCAGCTTCAGGCCGACGATGCTGTCGAACGACTGGCGGTAGTTGCGGCCGAGCAGCATCGTCATCGCCATTGCCACTGTCATGACGCCGGCGACCTCCCAGCTGAGGGCGGCGTCCTGCAGACCGACGCGGACGATCGCTGGAACGAAGACGAGGAAGACGAAGAGGACGAAGAGCCGGAACTGCGGCGCCAGGATCGGCACGCACGCGACGCAGAAGGTATAGACGACGACAACGAGCGCGAGCTGGTGCAGGCCGGTGCCGTACGGCGAAAAGAACCACGCCGCCGCGCCCCAGAGCGCGCCTGAGGCCAACGTTCCGGCCTGCCAGGTGCGCAGCCGGCTCTGCAATCCGGCGATCGTCGCCGGCTCGTCGCGCGCGAAGCGAACGGCGAGCCAGGCACGGGCGAGCCAGACAACGGCGAAGGCGATGCCCCAGACGACGCGCAAAGCGCGCGGCGCCACGCCTGCGAAGACCATCTCGACGATGATCGCGCCGATCGCGTGGCCGGCGAGCGACGTGCGGTTGAACGCGAACGTGCCACGGACGTGGTCGAGCAGCAGCAGATAGCTGTCGACCGGCAGGGCGCCGGTCGCCGGCGCCTGCCCGGCGACGCCGTCGAGGGCGGGCGGCAGGGCGGCCGCGCCGCTCAGTGCAGCGGTCGAGAGAGCCATGGCGCGATCGCTCCCTGGCTCGACAGCTGGCTGACCGCGAGGACGGCCTGGGTGCGCGAGTTGACGCCGAGCGCGCGCAGCACCGCGGCGACGTGGTCCTTGACGGTCTCGACCGAGAGGTCGAGCTCGCGCGCGATCAGCTTGTTCGACTGGCCGCGCAGCAAGAGGCCGAGGACGTCGGTCTGGCGCGGCGTCAGCTTGAACTGGGCGATCGCGTTCGGCCGCGCCGGATGGTCGCCGCCTAGGCGCGCGTTCGGATCGCCGCCGCCCCTTCGCTCGCCTTCGGCCGGAGCGTGGCCGCCCTCGCCCATCGTCATCGGCGGCACATAGATGCCGCCCGACATGACGACGCGCAACGCCTCCATCAGCGTCTCGTTGCTGGCGCGCTTGGGAACGAATCCCATCGCGCCGAGGTCGATCGAGCGGATCACGTCGGCGCTTCGATCCGACGCCGAGACGACGACGACCGGAATCTGCGGCCAGCCGTTGCGCAGCTCGATCAGCAGATCGAAGCCGTCGGCGTCGCCGAGGCGAAGGTCGAGCAGGACGAGGTCGAAGCTATCGTCGGCGACGAGCGCCTCGCGCGCCGCCCGCGCGCCGGCGACGCCGACGACGGCGACGGCGCCTGCTTCGCCCATGCCCTGGATGACGTTTTGCAGCGCGCTCAGGATCAGCGGGTGATCGTCGATCAGCAGGACTCTCATGGCGTTGTCTTCACGTGAAGCGCCGGCCGACCGATTCGGCGACGCAGACCGGCTTGTCGCTGCCCTCGCGCTCCATTCTCACCGCGTAGGTGAGCTGCGCGCCGCCGTCGAGGCGCTCGAACTCGATCAGAGTGAAGTGGCCGCGAATGCGGCTGCCGCTCGGCACCGGCGCCGGGAAGCGGACCTTGTTGAGGCCGTAGTTGACGCCCATCCTGGTATCAAGGATCCGGATCGCGCTCGCCGCCATCTCCGGGAGCAGCGAGAGAGTGAGGAAGCCGTGCGCGATCGTGGTTCCGAACGGACCAGCCTTCGCCCGCTCGGGGTCGACGTGGATCCACTGATGGTCGCCGGTGGCTTCGGCAAAGCGGTCGATCCGCTCCTGCGTCACCGTGATCCAGTCGCTGATCGCGGCTTCGGCACCGATCTCGTGCTCGAGCTCGGCGAGCGTCGGGTACGACTTCATCGTCAGTTGACCCAGGTGATGATCGGCTCCCACTGCTCGCGGTCGCCCTGGAATCGCGTCGAAGCGACGTCCCAGAGCGTCAACCCATGCGCGGCGAGATGGACGTAATTCTGCGTGTCGCGCAGGAATCCGAGCAAGGGGACGCTGACGCCGTCGAGGAACTGGCGCAACTGGTCGGTCGAGATCGTCCCTTCGCGGGTCCGCATGCCGACGACCGCCGTCTGCACCTTGTCGCTGCGGCGGTGCGCGAGCACCGCGCCGATGAACGCATGCGTCGCGTGGATGTCGAAGATGCTCGGCTGCAGCGGGATCAGCACCTTGTCGGCGAGCTTCATCACCTCGTCGAGGCGCTTGCCGTGCAGCCCCGCGGGGGTGTCGAGGACGATGTGCGTCGTTCCCTTGGGCGGCCGCACGACCTCCTGATGGCTCGTCTCCCAGGTCGCGATCGTCGGCAGCCCGGCCGGGCGCAGCGCGAGCCAGGTGCGCGACGACTGCTGGCGATCGACGTCGCCGAGCATGACCGCGTGGCCGCGCGAGGCGAGATAGCCCGCCAGGTTCGTCGACAGCGTCGTCTTGCCGACGCCGCCCTTCGGGTTCGCGACCACGATCACCGGCATGCGGCCCTCCCTCTTCGTTTTGCGGGTATGTTAGCGCCGGCGCCTGGCCGTCCCGACCTCACGGGCGCACGCGCCCGACCGACACTCCAGCCATGCCAGCGACCGACCCTGCCGCCACCGTCACCGACGAGGCGCCGCCGCGCGGCGCCGACATCGTCGTCATCGTCGCCCATCCCGAGCTCGAGCAGTCGCGCGCCAACCGCCGGCTGCTGCAGGCAGCGCAGGCGCTGGGCAACGACGTCCGTGGCGGCAGCATCGCAGTGCGCGACCTGTACGCGCTCTACCCCGACTACCTGATCGACGTCGCCGTCGAGCAGGACGCGCTCGCCGCGGCGCGCCTCGTCGTCTGGCAGCAGCCGATCCGCTGGTACGGCATGCCGCCGCTGCTCAAGCTCTGGTGCGACGACGTGCTCGCGTTCGGCTGGGCCTACGGCCCCGGCGGCGTCGCGCTGCGCGGCAAGGACCTCTGGCTGGTCGCGAGCACCGGCGGCCCCGAGGACTCGTATCGCCCGGACAGCTACAACCGCTATTTCTTCGACGCCTTCCTGCCGCCGTACGAGCAGACGGCGGCCCTCTGCGGAATGCGCTTCCTGCCGCCGTTCGTGCTCCATGGTGCCCACCGCGCCGGCGACGCCGAGCTTGCCGCGCACGCGAAGACGTACGCCCAAAAGCTCGCCGACTATCCGGCGTGGCCCGAGATCGCCGAGGTCGAGGACTGCGTCGATTGCCAGGTGCCTGAAAGCGCCCGGCCGGTCGATCGCTCGATGGAACCGGCCTGATGGCGCACAGCGCCTGGCTGACGGCCAGCCTCATCTACCTCGCCGCGGCCGTGATCGCGGTCCCGCTCGCTCGCTTCCTCGGTCTCGGCTCGATCATCGGCTATCTCGGCGCCGGCATCCTGATCGGCCCGTGGGGGCTCAGGCTCGTGACGCGACCCGAGGACATGCTCGAGTTCGCCGAGTTCGGCGTCGTCCTGATGCTCTTCCTGGTCGGCCTCGAGCTCGAGCCGCAGCGGCTCTGGTCGCTCCGAAAGCCGATCTTCGGCTGGGGCAGCGTGCAGCTCTTCGGCTCGGCACTCGTGCTCGCGCTCGCCGCGCTCGCGTTCGGCATCGGCTGGCAGCTCGCCCTGGTCGCAGCGCTCGGCCTGGCGATGTCGTCGACGGCGATCGGCCTCGGCGTCCTCGCCGAGCGCAACGTCCTCGGCACGACCTCGGGCGAGAACATCCTCAGCGTCTCGCTGCTGCAGGACATCGCCGCGATCCCGATCCTCGCCCTGGTGCCGTTTCTCGCCAGCGCCGGCGGCGCCGAGGGCAGCGCTGCACACGGCTGGCTCGGCGTCGTCAAGGCACTCGGCACGATCGCGGTGATCATCCTCGGCGGCCGGCTGCTGCTGCGCCCGGCGCTGCGCTGGATCGCCAAGAGCGAGACGCCCGAGATCTTCACCGCGGCGTCGCTGCTCCTCGTCGTCGCGACCGCGGCGCTGATGAACGCAGTGGGGCTGTCGATGGCGCTCGGCGCGTTCCTCGCCGGCGTCCTGCTCGCAGAAAGCGAGTACCGGCGCGAGCTCGAGACCGACATCGAGCCGTTCAAGGGCCTCCTGCTCGGCCTCTTCTTCATCGCCGTCGGCATGAGCATCGACTTCGCCGTCATCGCCGCGCAGCCGCTGCTGATCACCGCGACGGTGGTCGGCTTCCTGCTCCTGAAGGCGGCCTTACTCTGGGCGATGGCGCGCGTGATGCCGATTCCGCAGCTCGAGCGGCCGGTCTTCATCATCCTGCTCGCCCAGGGCGGCGAGTTCGGCTTCGTCGTCTTCCAGGTCGCCGCGACCGCCGGTGTCATCGCGGCGCCGGTGTCGTCGTTCCTGGTCGCGTCGGTGGCGATTTCGATGCTGCTGACGCCGCTCCTGCTCGTCGTCGCCGACCGCTGGTGGATTCCCGCCCTTGCCGACGGCAAGCGCGGCACGCCCGAGGAACTGAAGGAGCCGCAGCACGAGCCGGTCATCATCGCCGGCTTCGGTCGCTACGGCCAGATCGTCGGCCGCATGATGTTCGCCAACGGCATCCGGCCGACTGTGCTCGACCACGACGCCGAGCAGATCGAAGCGATGCGCCGCTTCGGCTGGCGCGTCTACTACGGCGATGCGACCCGGCTCGACCTGATGCGCACCGCCGGTGCCGACAACGCGCGCGTCGTCGTCGTCGCGATCGACGACATCGAGCAGAGCGTCGAGTGCGTGAAGATGATCATCGCCAACTTCCCGAAGGCGACGATCGTCGCCCGGGCGCGAAACGTCCAGCACTACTACGAGCTGTACGAGCTCGGCGTTCGCTTGATCGAGCGCGAGACGCTCGATTCAGCGCTGATGAGCGCGCGCAGCGCGCTCGAGCTGCTCGGCTGGCAGCCGCACCACGCGCGCAACCTGGCGCTGCGCTTTCGCCGCCACAACGTCGCCCAGCTGGCCGCGATCGCGCCACACCGCGGCGACGAGGCGCGCCTGATTGCGGCCGCGAAGCAGGGCCGCCAGCAGCTCGAGGAGCTGTTCGCCCTCGAGCGACAGCAGGCCGCGGAGCGGAAGGCACACGCCGGCTGGAGCGAAGTCCCGGACCCTTAGGGTCGCGGGTCCGCCGCGGCCGAAGCAGCGCTTGCGCCGGCGCGACGCTCACTCGATGCGGCACGCCTCCTCGAACGAGAGGCGCGGGTTTCGCCCGAACAGCTTCGACGGGTCGCCGCGGCCGAGGCTGCAGATGAAGTTCGTCCGCACCGTCGTCCCGGCCCAGAACGCCTCGTCCATGCGCGCGTTGTCGAAGCCGCTCATCGGACCGCAGTCGAGGCCGATCGCGCGGGCAGCGATGATGAAGTAGCCACCCTGTAGGCTGGCGTTGCGAAACGCCGTCGTGTCGGCGAACTCCTTCTTGCCGATGAACCACGACCTCGCATCGACGTGGGGAAAGAGGACCGGCAGCTTCTCGTAGAACGCGTAGTCGATGCCGAGGATCGCCGTGACCGGCGCCGACCGCGTCTTCTCGACATTGCCCGGCGAGACGCACGTCAGCAGCTTCGCCTTGGCGGCCGGCGAACGCACGAAGACGATCCGCGCCGGCGACGAGTTGGCCGAGGTCGGGCCCCACTTCATCAGGTCGTAGAGGCTGCGGAGCTGCTCGTCGGTGACCGGCTCCGAGCTGAAGCCGTTCTGCGTGCGTGCGTTGTCGAAGAGCTGTTCGGTGTTGATGTTCATGGCTGCGATCGGGTCGCCGGGAAAGGCGGCGGAGCTTTGATTTTCGCGACGCCCGTCGCCCGGGATGTGAAGCGATTTCGTCTGCGCCGTTCACGCGCGGTGAACGATCGTCCGACAATCGGCCATGTTCGCACCCACGCAAGGCGATGTCCGGCGGTTCTTCATCGACGCGCGTCAAAAGCGCGACCAGGGAAGGCCGCTGACGCCGCTCGAGACGATCGCCGCCGACTGGATCGAATTGCATCCGGAATACCGCCCCGATCTCGCCGACGCCGATGCCGCGGCCGCAGCGGCCTACTCGGGCGAGGACGGGCGCGAGAACCCGTTCCTGCATCTGTCGATGCACCTCTCGATCAGCGAGCAGGTCTCGATCGACCAGCCGCGCGGGATCCGCAGCGCCGTCGAGTCGCTCGCTGCCAGGCTCGGCTCGCTCCACGCAGCGCAGCACCAGGCGATGGAGTGCCTCGGCCGGATGCTGTGGGACGCGCAGCGAAGCGGGCAGCCGCCGGACGGCGAGGCTTATGTCGAGTGCATTCGCCGGCGGGCCAGCTAATTGCCGACCAGACCGCGCCGGATCGCGTAGACCGTCATCTCGGAGTTGTTGGCGAGGCCGAGTTTCTCGAGGACGCGGGCGCGGTAGACGCTCACGGTCTTCGGGCTCAGCATCAGCTCCTCGGCGATGTCCGACAGGCGCTTCCCGGAGGCGATCATGACGAGCGTCTGCATCTCCCGGTCGGACAGCTTGTCGTGCGCGTTCTCGACCGCCGGCGTCGTCAGGCTCTCGACCAGCATCTGGGCGATCTCCGGCGTCACATATTTGCGCCCCTGGGCGACGGTGCGCACCGCGCTGACGATCAGCGCCGGGTCGCCGCCCTTGTTGACATAGCCGAACGCGCCGGCGCGCAAGGCACGGATCGCGTACTGGTCCTCGGGATACATCGAGACGACGAGGACGCGCATCGCCGTGCTCTCGTCCTTCAGCGCGTGCAACACGTCGAGGCCGCTGCGGCCGGGCAGGTTGATGTCGAGGACGAGGACGTCGGCGGTCTGCTCGCGCATCAGCGCGCGCAGCTCGCCGTAGTCGCCCGCCTCGCCGACGACCTCGATGTCGGCGGCATCCGAGAGCGTGTCGCGGATGCCGCGCCGGATCAGCGCGTGGTCGTCGCAGAGGATGACGCGGATCATCGCTGGGGCACCTCGCGGGTCATCAGACGTCCGCCCACTGGCTGGGGTCGTAGGACTTGTCGGGCGGCTCGGGAACGTAGGCGCTCTCCGGCGTGTCGAGCGGCACCGACAGGATCAGCGTCGTGCCGTGCGGGCCGCTCGAGAGGTCGATCCAGCCGCCGACCGTCGTCGCCCGCTCCTGCAGGCCGCGGATGCCGAACGAGCGTGCCTTCGCGAGGTCGTCCTGGCTGACGCCGCGGCCGTTGTCGGTGATCTCGAGCGAGAGCACGCCGCCGGCGAGCGAGAGGTCGATCTGGACCTGCGTCGCCTGCGCGTGCTTGCTGATGTTGGTCAGCGCCTCCTGCGCCGTCCGGTAGGCGACGAGCGGCACTCCCTGCGGCAGCTCGAGCGGCTGCTTCGGCAGCCGGATCTGGCACTCGACGCCGCTGCGTCGCTCGAACCGCAGCGCGATCCAGTGCAGCGCCGCCGCGAGCCCCTGCTCGAGGATCGCGGGGCGCAGGTTGTGCATGATCCGCTGGCTCGACTCGACCGCGTGCGAGACCGTCTCGATCGCCGACTGCACGCGCGAGACGACCTGCGGTGAGCTCGAGTGGCGCGCGATCCAGGCAAGGTCGAACTTGAGCGCGGTGAGCGAGCCGCCGACGTCGTCGTGAATCTCGCGCGCGATCGCCGCCCGCTCGTGCTCGACGCTCGTCTGCAGGTGCTGCGCCAGCTCGTGCAGGCGCTGCTTCGAGGCGATCAGGTCACGATCGGCCCGGACACGCGCCCGTCGCGTCTCGGCGGCGTCGATCGCGTGCAGCAGCGCCGGAACGAGGCGCGCGAGATTGCTTTTCTGCAAATAGTCGTTGGCCCCGTTTCGCATCGCCTCGACCGCGGTGTCGTCGCCGATCTCGCCCGAGACGAGGATGAACGGGATCTCGCGCATGCTCGCTTTCAGCAGCTCGAGCGCGACCAGGCCCGAGAAGCCCGGCAGGTTGTAGTCGGAAATCACGACGTCCCACGGCTCGTCGAGCGCATCGAGGAACTCCGCCTCGGATTCGATCCGGCGTGTCTGCGCATTCAGTCCGCCGCGCACGAGATGGGCGACGAGGACCTCATGGTCGAGCTCGGAATCCTCGAGATGAAGGATGCGAAAGACGCGCTCGCGAGACTGCCCGGGCATAGCCGCTCAGTATGCCGACTAGGGCGTCGTCTTCGACGATGGAATCGGTCGCGCGTCCCCTCGCAATGACAAACCGCACAGTCGCGCACGAGCGCGGTCCGGCATCGGGCTACAGATCCGCAGCCTGACGCAGCGTCTGCACCACCGGCCTGCGCAGCACCTCGCGCAGGCCCCACCACCCTGCCGCGAGCGCCAGCAGCGCACCCGCTGCGGCGCCGGCGAGGGGAACGACCGGCGACGGGTTCCAGCTGAACTCGAACACGTAGCGCGCCAGCGCCCAGCTGACGACGACCGCGGCGAGCGACGCCAGCAGCCCGGCGAGCGCACCGACGCCGAGCAGCTCGGCGCGCTGCACCTGCGCGAGCAGCCTGCTGCTGGCGCCGAGCGCACGCATCACTGCGAATTCGCGTGCGCGCGATTCGCGCGTCGCGCTGACCGCGGCGAACAGGACGACGAGGCCGGCCGCGAGCGTGAAGCCGAACAGGAATTCGACCGCCCGGACGACCTGGTCGAGGACGCGCTGCACCTGCGCGATCGACGCCGAGACGTCGATCGAGGTGATGTTCGGAAAGTCGCGGCTGATCGCGTTGTCGAATCCCGGTGTCTCCGGCGCGCGATAGGCGGCGATGTAGCTCACCGGCGCGTCGACCATCGTCGCGGTCGGGAAGAGGACGAAGAAGTTGACCCGCATCGACGACCAGTCGACCTTGCGCAGGCTGGTGATGCGGCCCTCGATCGGCGTTCCGCCGAGGTCGAAGCGGAGCGTATCGCCGAGCTTTAGGCCGAGCGTCTCGGCGAGGCCCTCCTCGACGCTCAGGCCGCCGGCCTCGCCGGGCGTCCAGCGTCCCGCCGAGACCAGGTTGTGCGCGGGCAGCGTCGCACTGTGGCTGAGGTTGAACTCGCGGTCGACCAGGCGGCGGGCGCGCGGGTCGGCGTAGTCGTCGGGCGCAATCGCCTTGCCGTCGACCGCGACCAGGCGGCCGCGGATCATCGGGAACCAGTCGTAGCGCTTGACGCCGGCCGCGCGGAGCTTGTCCTGGAACGCCTCGGCCTGCGGCGGCTGGACGTTGATGACGAAACGATTCGGCGCGTCCTTCGGCGTTGCCTCGCGCCAGCTCGAGACGAGGTCGGTGCGCAGCAGCGCGAGCAGGACCAGCGCGAGCAGGCCGACCGCGAGCGCCGACACCTGCAGCACCGCGAACGCCGGCCGCGCCGCGAGCTGCCGCGTCGCGAGGATGAGCCAGCGCGGCGCGCGCGCATCGGGCACCGAGCGGCGGAGGACGACCAGCGCGAGCCACGACAGCAGCGCGAACACGCAGACGGCACCGGCGAAGCCGCCGACCGCGATCAGGCCGAGCTTCAAATCCCTCGCGACGGCGAGCAGGAGCGCAGCGAAGCCCAGCGTGCCGGCGCCGAGGACGGCGATCGACGCCGGCTTGATCGCGCCGACATCACGCCGGATCACGCGCAACGGCGGCACTTGCGCGAGCTGCAGCACCGGCGGCAGGCCGAACGCGAACAGCAGCGTGAAGCCGACGCCGGCGCCGAACAGCGCCGGCCAGGCGCCCGGCGGCGGCAGCACCGCCTCGACCAGGCCGGCGAGCAGCCAGACGAAGACGTAGTGGACGGCAAAGCCGAGGACGAGGCCGGCGACGCTGGCGACGACGCCGACGAGGGCGAACTCGACGATGTACTGCAACGCGATCGTGCGCTGCGCCAGGCCGAGCACGCGCAGCATCGCGCAGTCGTCGAGGTGGCGGCCGGCGAAATCGCGCGAGGCGATGCCGACCGCGACCGCGGCGAGCAGCGCCGCGAGCAGCGCGACCAGGTTGAGGAACTTCTCGGCGCGGTCGAGCGTCTGCCGCATCTCGGGCCTGCCGGTGGCGAGCGATTCGATGCGGATGCCGCGCAGGCCCTTCGCCTTGATCTCGTCCTCGGCCCAGGCGACGAACTCGGCGACCTTCGCGTCGTTGGCGGTGTTGGCGGCGACGGCGAGCCGGTACGAGATCCGGCTGGCCGGCTGCACCAGCCCGGTCGCCGCCAGGTCGGCGTCGTTCAGCAGCACGCGCGGCGCGAGGCTCGCGAAGCCGGTGCCGCGATCGGGCTCGATGACGATGACGCGGGCGATCGTGAGACGGGCGTCGCCGAGCAGGAGCGCATCGCCGATCGCGAGGCCGAGGGAATCGAGCACGCCGGCATCGACCCAGACCGTACCGGGCGCCGGCGCAGCGGCGACATCGACCTCCTGCTCTCCGGCGGCGCCGCGCAGGCGGAGCTTGCCGCGCAGCGGATAGGCGTCGCTCACCGCCTTGACGCTGACGAGCCGCGTCGCGCCGCCCTTCTCGTCGACGGCGCGGGCCATGCTCGGAAAGTTCGCCGCCGTCGCGGTGACGAGGCCGAGCGCGCGCGCCTTCGCCGTGAAGTCCGCCGGCGCCGGCTGGTCGCTCGAGACGATCGCGTCGCCGCCGAGCAGCTGGCGCGCGTCGCGCGCGAGGCCGCCGTTGATGCGATCGGCAAAGAAGCCGACCGCCGTCAGTGCGGCGACGGCGAGCGTCACCGCGACGACGAGCAGACGCAGCTCGCCGGCGCGAAAGTCGCGCCCGAGCTGGCGCCAGCCGAGCTGCCACGCCGATGGCTCCCGCTGCGTGGGAAGGGAATGAGTCTCGCGCGGCGCGGCGCCGGCGGTGGCGGGGTGGGTCATCGTCCGCCGAAGGTACACGACTCGCGAACGTTGCGTGCAAGCAGGCTGAATCGCGATCCGGGCGGCGGGTGCTCCAATGCCCCATGGACACTTCGCTGCCTTCGCTGTTCGTCTCGCACGGCTCGCCGATGATCGCCCTCGAGCCGGGCGCCGCAGGCGCGTTCATGCAACGCCTCGGCCCCGCCGTCGACGCCGCGTTCGGCCGCCCGAGGGCGATCGTCACCGTCTCCGCGCACACCGCAGCCCGCGTCCCGGTCGTCCTCGCGGCGTCGCGCCACGAGGCGGTCTACGACTTCGGCGGCTTCGATCCGACGCTGCGGACGCTCCGCTACGACGCCGCCGGCGACCCGACCCTGGCCGCGAGAGTGGTGCATCTCCTGCAAGCCGCGGGGATCGCGGCGCAAAGCGTCGACCAGGGCGGGCTCGACCACGGCGCGTGGACGGCGCTGCGCTTTCTCTATCCGGCGGCCGACATCCCGGTCGTGCCGCTCGCCTTCGTTCCGAGCGATCCGCCGGCGGCGCAGTTCGCACTCGGCGAAGCACTTCGGCCGCTAGCGCGCGAGGGCGTGCTCGTTCTCGGCAGCGGCAGCATCACGCACAACCTGAGGCGGCTGTTCGCTGGCGGCCTGCGACCCGCGGCCGACCAGCCCGAGCTCGCCGACAACGCCGAGTTCCGCCACTGGATGGCGGCGCGCGCCGCGGCGCGCGACTGGGGCGCTCTCTTTGCCTATCGCAGCCAGGCGCCGCACGCGGTCGCGATGCACCCGACCGACGAGCACCTGCTGCCGTGGTACGTCGCCGCCGGCGTCGGTGGGCGCGACGCGGCGCCGATCCGCATCCACGACGGCGCGACCATGGGCAGCCTCGGCATGGACGCGTACGCGTTCGGCCCTGCCGCCGCCAGGCTCGCGAACGCCATCGTCCAGAGCGAGCCGCAGCCCGCGTAGATCCGTCCGGGGGTATCGTCAGCGCGCCTTCGGCACGCTGCCGACGACGCCTTCGGCGAGCCAGTCCATCGTCTTGATCTCGGCGTCGCCCAGCGCCCCGTGCGCGAGGCGAACGACGCCACGGTTGTCGCGCAGCGGCGCCGCGAACGGAACGAGCTTGCCGGCGACGATCTCGGCACGGCGCGCCGCGAGGCCTGCGACCACATCGCGCGGCAGGCCGGCGGCGACGGCGTCGACGTCGACCATGCCGCTCGCGATGCCGCCCCAGACCGGCTCGGGCTTCCAGGTGCCGTTCAGCACGCTCTCGGCGACGCGGGTGTAGAAGCCGCCCCAACGATGGACGATCGCGACGAGCTGGGCGTCGGGCGCGAACGCGCGCATGTCGCTCGGATACGTCACGACGCGAACGCCGCGGCTTCGAAAATTCGCCTGCGCCGCCTGCGCGACCGCGGTCGACGCGCTGTGGTGGGTGAGGACGTCGGCGCCCTGGTCGATCAGCGTCTGCGCCGCGGCGCGCTCCTTCGCGGGATCGAACCAGGTGTCGAGCCAGACCACGTGCACCGTCGCCTGCGGATTGGCCGCGCGCATGCCGAGCGCGAACGCGTTGATGCCCTGCACGACCTCGGGAACCGGAAAGCCCGCGACGTAGCCGGCGACGCCGCTCCTACTGGTCTTGCCCGCCAGCCAGCCGGCGAGCCAGCGCGCCTCGTAGTAGCGCGCGTCGTAGGTCGCGAGGTTCGGCGCCGTCTTGTAGCCGCCGGCGTGCTCGAAGCGGACGCGCGGGAAGTCGGCCGCGACGCGCAGCGCCGGATCGAGGTAGCCGAAGCTGGTCGCGAAGACGAGGCCGGCGCCCTGGGCGACGAGATCGCGCATGACGCGCTCGGCATCGGCGCCCTCGGCGACCGACTCGACGGCGATCGTCTTCACGCGCTCGCCGAGGGCGCGTTCCATCGCTCGCCGGCCGAGCTCGTGCTGGTAGGTCCAGCCGGCCTCGCCGACCGGTGTCACATAGACGAAGCCGACGACCAACGGCGGCTCCGACGAGGTGGCTGGAAATGCAGCGACGAGCGCGGCGAGCGCGAGCAGGGCGCGCGCGCCTGCGCGCATGAGGTTTTGCAGCATGGTTGTCCTCGACATGGCCCGCGGGAGATCGCCATCGCGGCGGGCGCGCGACGGCCGGCGAATGATAGGAGGCGGGAGCGTGCGCTACGGGACGCGGACGTAGTGGCCGTCGAACAGCACGGTCCAGGTCGTGCCGCCGTCGAGGGAGCTCTCCCACAGTTGCCGCACCGAGCCGTCGGCTGCGGGCGTCCACGTGATCCGCTGCCGCACGGTCCTGGCCGGATCGGTCAGGCTCGGGCCGGTCATCGACATCACCATGCTGCGCTCGGCGAAGCCGCCGGAGAGCATCAGCAGCGTGCCGCTGTTGTCGACCCAGGTCTGGTGCCAGTGGTGATCGACGGGGTCGTAGATGTTGAGGCTCTTGCCGGTGACGCCGCCGCCGCCGCTCCACTCCTCGAGCAGCGCGCAGCCGTCGGCGATCACCTGGATCGTGTTCTCGCCCGCCTTCTTGCCCGACGGCACGAACACCTCCCAGTGGCCGACCCAGAAGTCGAACTGACGGTGCTCGACCGATTGGCACGCCGTCACGACCGCCTGCGCGCTGGCGGTCCCGGGCCGCGCAACGAGCAGGCTGGCCGCGACGAAGACGGCGAAGAGGGCGATTCGGCGGCGGCAGACAGCGACCATGGAGCGCTCCGGAATGCGACGCGAGACGCAGCAGATTCTCGCCCGCTTGCGTCGCCGCCTGTCAGCCGACGCTCACGGCGCGGCACGCCGCAGATGCGCGTCCGCTGCGTCTGCCGTCGCGACGGCGTTTTGCGAGCAGCAGGGCGCGCGCGACGGCGCGCGACGGCGGTCGGCGGCGAGCCGCGGCCCACGCGGTTCGAAGACGCGGCTCGGGGCGCCGCGCTCGCCGCGGCGGCCGTCGTCGCCGCTGCCGATCGTCCGGGGTCAGCGCCGCTCCGAAACGAGGGCGGCCTTGTCGGCGCCGAGCTCGACGACGTTGTCGGCCGGAGGCTGCGGCTCGACCCGCAGCAGATGGCCCTGCACGCCGGCGCCGACGTCCATCTGCAGCTGGCGGTAGCGGATCGTTCCCGTGACCTTGGCGTCGGACTGCAGCTCGAGCCGATGCTCGACATCGAGGTCACCGACGACGGTGCCGTTGATCACCGCGTCACCGCAGCGAATCGAGCCCTCGATGCGGCCCTTGGCCGAGAGGACGAGCAGCGCCGGCGCCTTCGCGTCTGGCGTGCGGCCGGTGACGTCGCCGTGGACGCAGCCGTCGATTCGCATGCCGCCGGTGAAGACGACGTCGCCGGTGATCTCGACGCCCTCGGCGATCAGCGTCGACAGCTGCGCCATCTTGATGAACGGCCGCTTCTTGGCGTTGGCGAACATGGCTCGCTCCTTTCAGTGTTTGCGGCTCTCGCGAGCCTTGCGAAAGAACGTCAGCTCGTCCTGCGACTCGGTGAGCTTCTGGTTGAGGGAATCGACCTGGCGCTCGAGCTCCTGGCCGCGCGCCTCGGCGATCCGCAGCGCCGCCTTCGACTGCTCGAGCTGCTGGCGCAGCTGTGCCAGCTCCGGGCTCGGCGGCGCTGGCGCGCGAACGACGATCGGCGGCGCGTTCTCGCGCAGCAGCTCGCCGGCGCCGAGCCCCGCGGCCAGCGCCGCGACGACGAGCGCGGCGACGATCATCAGCCAGCGTCCGCGCCGCGACCGCGGCGCGAGCGTCAGGCCGATGTGGGTGAGATCGCGCGTCGCCGTGCGCCCGAATCCGGTCGGCATCGCCAGCGTTCCGCTCACAGCCCGGCGAGGTAGCGCCTCGGGTCGACGTGGTCGCCCGCGCGCAGCACCTCGAAGTGCAGGTGCGGTCCGGTCGAGCGACCGGTCGAGCCGACCATCGCGATTCGTTCGCCGGGGACGACGACCTGTCCGGCCTGAACGAGCAGCGCCGACGCATGCGCGTAGCGCGTCGACAGGCCGTTGCCGTGGTCGATCTCGACGACCCAACCGAAGTCTCGCTTGAAGCCGGCGAAGGCGACGATGCCGCCCGCTGCCGAAGCGATCGGCGTTCCGACCGGCGCGGCGAAATCGAGACCGGCGTGGAAGGCGCGGGTATGGGCGAACGGGTCGATGCGATTGCCGAACGTCGACGTCAGCTCGGCGCCGGCGATCGGCAGGCGTGTCGGCAAGCGCATCAGCTCGAGCGACTGCTGCGCCGCGGCGTTCGCCACCGACGTGATCTGCTGTTCGATGCGGGCGAGCTGCTCGTCGACCGCGCTGAGGTTGGCGGCGCCGGTGCGTTCCGGCAGCAACGGGCCGCCGCTCGCGCCGACGGGTTCGCGCTGCGGCTCGGGCTCGGCGCGCGCCGGCGCGCGCTCCGCCGCCGGCGGGCCCTCGGTCTTCAGCACGCCGATCTTCCTGCTCAGTTGCGCTGCTTCGCTTTCGAGCCGGAACAGACGCGCTGAAATGGCGCCCACCTGCTCGAGCGTGAACGGCAGCGCAAGAGGCCCGGGTGCCGCTACCGCGGCCGACGCCGTCACCGGCATCGACCGCAGCGGCAGCTCGGCGAGCCAGTAGCCGACGGCACCGCCCGAGGCGAGCAACGCGAGGGCGGCGAGCCCCGCCAATGCGATCAGCGGCCGGACCGGGAGGGTCCGCACCCGCGACCGGCTCGTCGCGCCGGTGGCAATCATCACGAAGGCCATGCCCTCTCCTCGCAACCGTTGCGGCCGGGTGCAAGCACCGCGACCGCCGGTGGTACGCCAAGCGGCACCACCGACGCGGCCGATCCTACGAGGCAAGGCCCCGTTCGCGGGGGGTCCGCGCTGCAACGGTTTGTTCGCCGTGGAAACGTTGGCGCAAGTTCACGGTCGTCGCGGGCGACGTGTTGCAGGAGGTAGCCGATCGCAAGCGAAAAGGCGGACTTGCAACGCCGTCCCGGCGACGACCGTGTCGGAAGTGCCCGACACGACTTGCGGCGGGGCGCCGACAGACCCGATCCGGGCAATCCCCTACGTTCATGCCCTTGCCCGGAAACAGCGTTGGGAGCGTCATTCCTTGGTTGCCCGGGCCGCGGCCGCAAACGTGACAGGATGTATTGCCGACCGGGTCGATCGGGACCATCATCCAGGCGGCCGCGGCGCCCGGGGCGACTGCCCCATCCTTGAACGCGAAAGCTTGAACGCGAAAGGTCCTGCCTGATGGACAACCTCGATCCCGTCGCCTGGCGGAGCCGCTGCGCGCAGCGCATTGCCGAGCTCGACCAGGACATGGCACGCATGGAGGCCGAGCGGCTTGCCAAGGACGTCTATGCGTTCGAGCGCACGCGCGCGATGAGCCCCGAGGCGGCGGCCGAGTTCATCTGGGCGGAAATGGGGCGCCCCGACCGCGCCCCGTTCGAGCGGCGCGCGCAATCGCGCCTCGCCGGGCGCGGCGCCGGCGAGGCGGCGCGCGGCGCTGGCTAGCGTCGGGCGCGCCCTCGCGGCGCGCCTTCTCTGCGCCGCTTCGCTGCTGCTCGGCTGCGGCGTCGCGACCGCCGCCTGCCCGCCTGCCGGCATGGCCGGGGAGCGCTGGAAATGCTGCGGCGCGCCGACTGGAAGCTCGACGACGACGATCGCCGCCAGGCGCTCGCGGTCGAGTTGCTCGACTGCCTCGGCGCCGCCGACCCGGCCCTGCGCGACGACCTCGCGTTCACCGCCCTCTCGCGTTGGGCCCGGCAACGCCAGCTCGATCCGGCGACGCTGCAGACCATTCGCGCGACGCTGATCGCGCGCCTTGCGCCGGAGCGCGCCGACGCAGCCGGCTTCGCACAGCCGTTCGCCGCGCTCGCGCTCGCCGAGGTCGCGCGTGCCGATCGCATGGCGCCGTTTCTCTCGCCGGACGAGCGCGCCGAGCTGGTCCGCGCCGGCACCCGCTATCTCGGCGCGGTGCGCGACTACCGCGGCTTCGATCCGCAGGAAGGCTGGCGCCACGGCGTTGCCCACGGCGCCGACCTGATGCTGCAGCTCTCGTTGAATCCCGCTCTCGATCGCGCCCAGCTCGATGCCATCCTTGCCGCGATCGCCGCGCAGGTCATGCCGGCCGGCCACTTCTACGTCTACGGCGAAGGCGATCGCCTGATGGCGCCGGTCTTCTATATCGGCAGGCGCGGCGCGCTCACGACCGAGGAGTGGAACGCCTGGTTCGGCGCGCTTGCCGCGAGCCGCGCCGGGGCCGCCCCGGCGACGCTGGCATCGCTCTCCGCCCGTCACGACCTCAGCGCGTTCCTGCTGCCGCTCTATGCGTCGTTGCAGGAGCAAGGCACGGCCGAGATGCAGGTGCGCATGCTGCCGGGGCTGACCGCAGCGCTGAAGTCGCTCGACTAGCTGCGATGGCAGCGGTGCGACCGAGCCGATGAACACCTTCCGTTCCCTGCGCGGCTTCAACTACCGCGTCTGGGCCAGCGGCGCAATCGTCTCGAACATCGGCACCTGGATGCAGCGCACCGCGCAGGACTGGCTCGTCCTCACGGAGCTGACGCACAACAATGCGACTGCCGTCGGCGTCATCATGGCGCTGCAGTTCGGGCCGCAGCTTCTCCTGTTGCCGTTGACCGGCTACGCCGCCGATCATCTTGACCGGCGCAAGCTCCTCTTTGTCACCCAGGGATCGATGGCCGCGCTGGCGCTCGGCCTCGGCGTGCTCACCCTGACCGGCGTCGTCCGCCTGTGGCAGGTCGACATCTTCGCCTTTCTGCTCGGCTGCGCCAGCGCCTTCGACGCGCCGGCGCGGCAGACCTTCGTCTCCGAGCTGGTCGAGGAGACGCATCTGTCGAACGCGGTGGCGCTGAACTCGACCTCGTTCAACGCCGCCCGGATGATCGGCCCGGCCTTCGCCGGCGTTCTCATCGCCGGTGTCGGCACCGGCTGGGTCTTCATCATCAACGCCCTTTCCTACATCGCCGTGCTCGGCTCGCTCAAGATGCTGCGCGTCGGCGAGCTGCGTCGACGCGAGCGCACGCACCAGCGCGGCCGCCTCGCCGACGGCTTTCGCTACCTTCGCGGCCGCCCCGACATCCGCGTCGTGCTCCTCATGCTGTTCCTGATCGGCACCTTCGGGCTCAACTTCCCGATCTTCATCTCGACCATGGCGGTCACCGTCTTCCATGCCGGCCCCGGCCGCTACGGTCTGCTCACCTCGATGATGGCGATCGGCTCGGTGAGCGGCGCGCTCCTCGCGGCGCGGCGCGAGAAGCCCCATCTCGCGCTCCTGCTCGGCGCCGCCACGATGTTCGGCGTCGGCCTCGCCGTCGCCGCCGTCATGCCGAGCTACCTGCTGTTCGGCATCGTCCTCGTTGCCATCGGGGCGTCGGCGCAGACCTTCACCACGAGCGCCAACAGCATCGTCCAGCTCGCCACGACGGCCGACATGCGCGGCCGGGTGATGGCGATCTTCTTCGCCATCATCCTCGGCTGCACGCCGATCGGCGCGCCGGTCGTCGGCTGGGTCGCCGATGTCTTCGGCGCCCGCTGGGCGATGGCCATCGGCGCCGCTTCGGGCTTCGCCGCCGCAGCCGTCGCCATCCGCTACCTGGCGCGCCACCGCTCGCTGCGAGTCGGCATCGCCGGCGGCCGGCTTCGGATCAGCCTCGACAGCGGCGCGGCAGCGGCCGATGCCCCGCTTCCCGGCGCCGATCAGAGATAGGCCGCCGCGGCCTCCTCCGCGAAGCGTCCCGGTGGGCCCTCCCAGACGATGCGCGCGTGATCGAGGACGTAGACGCGGTCGGCGTGCGGCAACGCGAAGGTGACGTTCTGCTCGCCGAGGAGAACGCTGATACTCGTCGTCGCGCGCAGCCGCTCCAGTGCCTTCGACAGCGTCTCGAGGATCACCGGTGCCAGGCCGAGCGTCGGCTCGTCGAGGATGAGCAGGCTCGGCTTCATCATCAGAGCGCGGGCGAGCGCGAGCATCTGCTGCTCGCCGCCGCTCAGCGTTCGCGCCGTCTGCGTCTGGCGGCTCTGCAGGATCGGGAACAGGTCGAACAGCCAGCGCAGCCGCTCGTCGCGCTCGGCATCGTCGAGGCTGTTGCCGCCGAGGTCGAGGTTCTCGCGTACGCTCATGTCGCCGAAAAGCTCGCGCGTCTCCGGGCATTGCACAACGCCGCCGCGGGCGATCCGTGCGGCGCTGCTGCCGTCGAGTCTTTCGCCGGCCCAGCGAATCGCGCCGGAGTGTTCAATCAGCCCGGAGATCGCGTTGAAGAGCGTCGTCTTGCCAGCGCCGTTGAGGCCGACCACGGAGACGAATTCGCCCTCGTGAACGTGGAGCGAGACGTCCTGCAGGGCCAGAGCCTTGCCGTACAAGACGCCGACACCCTCGACCTGCAGCGCCGGCACCTTGTCGGTGAAGCTCGCCTCGGGGCGCGCGCTCGCCCCGATGACACCGCCCAGGTAGACGCGACGCACGGTTTCGTGCTGCATGACGTCGGCGGCCGCGCCCTCGGCGATCCACTCGCCCAGGTACATCGCGAGAACCCGATCGACGAGCGCCGAGACGCCCTTGACGTTGTGGTCGACGAGAAGCACGGCGCGACCCTCGGCACGGAACTCGCGGATGAGCTCGGAGAAAGCGGCGACCTCCGAAGCGGTCAGGCCGGCAAAGGGCTCGTCGACCATCACCAGCTTGGGGTGACGGGCAATCGCCTTGGCCAGCTCGAGGCGACGCAGGTCGGCGAAGGGCAGGGTCGGCGGCTTCCTGTCGACGACGCCTGCCAGGCCGACGCGCTCGGCGATCGAGCGTGCCTGCCGGTCGACGTCGGCGCCGGCGAAGAGCTGGGTGAGGCTGTCGGGCAGGAGCGCCACCTTGATGTTCTCGAGCACCGTCTGCCGATGCAGCGGCCGCGAGTGCTGGAAGACGAGGCCGACGCCGAGGCGCGCGATCTGGTACGCCGGCAGGCCGGCGATCTCGACGCCGTCGAGCTTGATCGAGCCCGCGCTCGGCGTCTCGACGCCCATGATCGCCTTCATCGCCGTCGACTTGCCCGACCCGTTCGGACCGATGAGCCCGAGGATCTCGCCCGGCCGGATCGAAAAGCTCAGGTCCTTCACCGCCACCAGGCCACCGAAGCGCTTGCTGAGCTTGTCGACCTCGAGCATCGGCGTCGCGCTCGCGGCGTTCACGAACGCATCCTCCCGCGCAGGATGCCGAGAAAGCCGTCGGGGAAGAACAGGATCACGGCCAGCGCGATCACCGAGACGATCAGCGTCGCCAGCTCGCCGAGCGGCCGCAGGATCTCGCCCATGCCGATCAGGAAGACGGCGCCGATCGCCGCGCCGATGACGGTGCGTCGGCCGCCGAGAACAGCGGCGATGATCACCTGCACGCCGACTCCGATGTCGACGAACGTGCCGACCGACGCGGCGCCCATGTAGAAGACCATCAGGGCGCCGGCGAGGCCGGAGAAAAAGGCACTGACGACGAAGGCGGCGAGCTTGTGCTTGGCGACGTTGAAGCCGAGCGCGCCGGCCTGCACGGAGTCCTGCCCGCTGGCCTGCAGGATGAGTCCGATCGGCGAGCGCGACAGGCCGAACAGGATCGCACCGCTGATCGCCATGAATGCGAAGGCAATCCAGTAGTTGACGTGGGCGTCGATCGACATCACGTCGGGAACGGTGAGGCCGATCTCGCCGCCGGTCCATTCGGCGAAGACGACGATGCAGTTCTGCAGGATGAGCACGGCGACGAGCGTCGTCAGGCCGAAGTACGGGCCGCGCAGGCGCAGCGCCGGCAAGGCGAGAACGACGCCGCCGATGACGGCGGCGACGGCGCCGGCGGCGACGCAGACCCACATCGAGACGGTGGGCGAAAAGCGGGCGTCGAGAATGCCGGCGGTATAGGCGCCAAGGCCGATGAGGAAGGTCGGGCCGAAGTTGACCTCGTTGGCGAAGCCGAAGAGCAGGTCCCACGACATCGCGAAGACGGCCGTGTAGAACGCCACCGTGAGCAGACCCAGCACGTAGCCGGAGGCGACGAGCGGCAGGCAGGCGCCGACGACGAGGCTGCCGATGCCGATCCAGAAGAGCCGCGAGCCGAGCAGCGCACGCACCGTGCTCATCTCCTGCCGAAAAGTCCCTGCGGCCGCACGTACATGACGACGATGAGCAGGAGCAGCGCCGGAATCGTCCGGTACGCCGGCGAGATCAGGTAGGCCGTCAACGTCTCGAGGTAGCCGACCACGTAGGCGGCGATCAGCGAACCGGAGACGCTGCCCAGGCCGCCGAGGACGACGATCGAAAAGGCGCTCGCCGTCAGCGGCCCGACGCTGTACGAGCTGACGCCGAGGAACATGCCGAGAAGGATTCCGGCGATTCCCGCGAGCAGGCCGTAGACCGCCCACACCGTCAGATAGATGCTCGACAGCTCGATGCCGAGCAGGGTGACGCCACGCGGGTTCATCGAAGCCGCCAGCACCGCCTTGCCACGCCGCGTCCTGTTGACGAGCAGCCAGAGCAGGCCGATCACCAGCCAGCAGACGACGGCGGTGAAGAACTCGTTGCTGGGAGTGCGCACGCCGAGCACCATGACCACACCCTGGACGATCGGCAGCACCGTCTTTGCGTTGTTGGTGAACAGGTAGGCGACGATCTCCTGAATGATGATTCCCCAGAGCAACGTCGCCGTCAGGATGAAGATCTCCTTCTCCGCCTCGGAGATGCGTGTCGAGCGCTGGATCGGTCGCACCGTGACGAAGTAGGTGGCAAACGAGAGGACGATGCCGACGGCGATGCCAACGAGCGCGGCGACATAGGCGTCGGCGTGCAGATAGCCGGCCACCGCCCAAGCTGCCACGGCAGCGCCGACCATGATCGCGCCGTGCGACAGATTGAGCACGCCCGAGACACCGAAGATGAGTGTGAAGCCGGTGGCGCCGAGCGCATACAGGGCACTGATGGCGAAGCCATCGATCAGGATCTGCCAGAACTGCATGCGCGGGGGTCCGCCGGCCGCTCGTCAAACCGCGGTGGGCAGCAAAGGCGGCCCGGCCGCGCCACCCTCGCGCGTGCTCAGGACGCTGACTTGATGAAGGCCGGGAATTTCAGCTTCCCGTTGGCGAGGTTCGCCGGCCACATGTTGAGCTGCTTGCCGTCCTGCCATTGCAGCATCAGCCCGGTGATGTAGCCGACGCCGGTGCGCAGGCCGTGCACATGGGGATCGCCCTTGGGCAGGAACTCGATCCGGCCGATGGTGCCGACGTAGTCGGTCTTCTCCATCGCCGCGGCGATCTTGTCGCTGTCGGTCGAGCCAGCGCGGCGGATCGCGTCGGTGAGCATGTAGACGTCGTCGTAGGCGGTATAGCCGCAGTACGACGGAACGTTGCCGTACTTCTTCGTGTACGCATCGACGAAGGGCAGCGTCTTCGGCGTCACGGCGACGCCGGGCCCCGAGACGGCGTTGAACAGCACCCCTTCGGTGGCGCCGTTGGTGTCTTTCCAGAAGGTCGAGTTGGTGGCCTGCGAGGAAATGCCGAGCATGGGCATCGGCACCTGCTGGCTCTTCCACTGAACCGTCGGCTGCGTGCCTACGTGCGAGATGCCGGTGATGATGACGTCGGGCTTCTGGCCCTCGATCTTGTTGAAGATCGGCGTGAAGTCGGTGGTGTCGGGCGAGAAGCGGATGTGATCAAGCACCTTCAGGCCGACCTTGGGCAAGCAGGTCTCGTAGCCGGCGTCGAGCGGCGTCGTCCAGGCAGCGTCCTCGCTGAAGATGACGGCCGACTTCATCTTGTAGGGCGTGACGAGGAGATCCTTGGCGGCGTCGCAGACGAGCCCGGCGAGCGCGCTCGAGGTCAGGTAACCGTGGAAGGTGTACTTGTTGTGGTCGTAGTCCTTGGCGATGTTCTGGGTGATCACGTCGGAAGCCGCGCCCGGAGTGATCATCACCGTCTTCAGCCGCGCCGCCCAGGGCTCGAGGGCAAGAACAACCTCGGAGATATAGCTGGCGATGACGGCGTTGACCTTGTCTTCGCTCACCGCGCGCTGGAAGGCGCGCACCGACTCGGCCGCGGAAGAATGGTTGTCGTAGACGACGACCTCGACCTTGCGTCCGTCGATGCCACCCTTGGCGTTGATCTCGTCGGCAGCGAGCTGAGCGGCCGGCCCGATCGACGATCCCGCGACCGACTGGGCCTCGGCGATCACGCCGATCTTGATCGGATCGGCGGCCGACGCCGGTAGAGCCCAGCCGAGCATGCCGCAGGCGGCGAGTGCGGCAGCGACGGCGCGGAGGTGGGAGCTCGGGAGTACGTGTCTCATGGGTCATTCCTTCCTGCGTTTGGCGGGCAATGTTGGGGAACGCCTAGGCGGTTCACCCGGGACAAGGCCAGCGTCTTCGAGTTTCCACCGGCGACGGCGATGTCCACACAGGGGAATCACCGACCGGGTTCCCACGGCGCACTTCGATTCGATTCACGGCGTCGCGAGAAGCGTTGCTAGCACGTGGCGCTCCCGCGACCGCGTCAATGTGCGCGAACGACTGCTCCTGACGCGGGTAGGCGATCGGCATCGAGGTGCACCGGCGCGAGCCCTGCGCGTCGCCGCTCGTCCACCGCGATGTAGAGCCGTTCGATGTCGTGCGCGAAGCGCGCTGCGTCGAACAGCGGCGCCGTCGGCAGCGCTCCGGCCAGCGTCTCGCGCAATGCGGCGAGACGACGAGGGTCCGTCGCCAACGCGAGCGCAGTCGCCTCGTACGCCGGTGCGCTCGCGACGACGAGCGCAGCGAGCCCGACACTCTGGCACAGGCTCGCCGCGACGCGCGACGCGAAGGTGTCGCCACGCCGGGTCAGCACCGGCAGGCCGGCGCGCAGCGCGTCGCTCGCCGTCGTGTGCGCGCCGTAGTGGAAGGTGTCGAGGAAGAGGTCGGCGAGCGCGTGCCGGCGCAGATGCTCGTCGCGACCGACGCGCGGCGCGAAGACGATGCGGTTGCCGTCGACGCCGTGCCGCGCCGCATGGCGGCGCAGGTTGGCGGCCGCCGACGCATTGGCCTCGATCAGCCAGAGGGCGCTTCGCTCGACGCGCTGCAGCAGCCGCATCCAGACCGCGAACACGTCCGGCGTGATCTTGAAGCTGTTGTTGAACGAGCAGAACACGAAGCCGTCGGCGGGCAAGCCGGCGGCGGCGCGATCGAGCGTCGGTGGCGCGACCGCATGCCACGAGGTATTGGGCAGATAGCAGTTCGGCAGCCACGCGACCGCCTCGCCGAAGTCGGCGCGCGCCGCCGCCGGGATCACGACGTCGTCGGCGATCACGTAGTCGATGAAGGGCGCGGCGAGCGTTCCAGGAAAGCCGACATAGCTGACCTGCAGCGGTGCCGCGCGCGCGGCCAAGATGCCGGGCCGCGCGCCACGGGTGAATCCGGCCAGGTCGACCGCGATGTCGATGCCGACCTCGCGCGCGAGCGCCGCGACCTCGGCATCGCCGAGCGTGCTCGCCTCGTGCCAGGAGTCGAACGACGTCATCACGCGCTCGCGCACCGGATCGCGCGCGGTCGGGCCGAACGAAAACGCGTGCACCACGAAGCGCTTCCGGTCGTGCCGCTCGAACAGCTCGGCGATGAGATGCATCATCGCGTGGTCGCGGAAATCGGCGGAGAAGTAGCCGATGCGGATTCGATCATCGCCAGCCGCGCGCGGCGTCACTCGCGGCAGGTCGTCAAGCAGCGCATCGGGCCAGTGGGCGGCGACGAAGAGCTCGGCGCAACGCTTCTGCAGCGCTGCCGACGCCGGCGTCGCCAACAGCACGAACGGATGGACGACCGCGTTTCCCGCGACGATCGCGTCTCCGATCGCCGCGACCTCGTCATCGAAAGAACGCCAGTCGCAGAGCTGCATCAACGTGTGCAGGCGGTCGCCGCGCGCCGTCGTCAGCCGCGGATCAAGCGCGAGCGCGCGGTCGTACGCAGCGAGCGCTTCGTCGTGGCGCTTCGTGACGTTGAGCGTGGCGCCGAGGTTGGCCCAGGCGTTGGCGAGCTGCGGCGCGAGCTCGGTCGCCCGGGCGAGCGCGGTGATCGCCTCGCCGTCGCGGTGAAGGTCGTGCAGCGCGAGGCCGCGGTTCGACCATGCCTCGGCATCGTCGCGATCGATCGCCAGGGCGCGGTCGGCACTGGCGAGCGCCTCGGCGAAGCGGCCGAGCCGGTGCAGCGCGACGCCGCGGTTGCACCAGGCGGCACCGAACTGCGGCACCAGGGCGATCGCGGCGTCGAAGCTCGCGATCGCCGCCGCCGGCCGCTGCGCGCGGTCGAGGCCGAGGCCGAGGTTGTTGTGGAACTCCGCGTTGCCGGGTTCGATCGCGACCGCGCGCGCGAGGTTCTCCAGCGCCGCCCCATGCGCGTCGGCCTCGCTCTGGACGACGCCGAGGGCGCTGTGGCCCGCCGCGAGTCCCGGCGCAAGCGCGAGCGCGCGCTCGTACGACGCCGCCGCAGCAAGACCTTCGCCACGGTGGTAGAGGACCACGCCGCGGTTGTAGTGGACCTGGAAATCGTCGGGCCGCACGGCGATGCTGCGCTCGTACGACGCGAGCGCGGCGACGAGGTCGCCACCGCCTGCGGCGGCGTCGCCGAGGCGCAGATAGACGACGCCGAGCAGCTCGAGGATGCGCCGGTCGGGTCGGTCGACGCGGGCGAGCGGCTCGAGCAGCGACCTGGCCTCGGCGAAGCGGCCCTGCCGGCACAGCGCCATCGCACGCTCCGCCGTCGCGGCGACGCCTGCCACTCTAGGCTGCGTTCTGCGCGGCGAGCAGGTCGGCGTCGATCTTCGCCGCGCGCGCGACCGCAGGACGCGCCGTCACCCGCATGACGTAGTCGGCAACGACCGGACTGTCCGGGACGAGTTTGAACATCGTCGTCCAGCGCAGCGCCGTTCCCCAGAGGACATCGGCCGCGGTAAAGCGCTCACCGAGCAGGAACGGGCCTTGCGCGAGCTGGTCGGTGAGCGTCTTCAGCATCGTGTCGTAGTCGCCGTACGGGCACGTCGACGGCGGCGCCGGCTCGCGCTTGAGCGAGCGGTCAACGAGCGCGGGTTCGAACGCCGAGCCATAGAAGAAGAGCCAGCGAAGGTACGGCCCGCGCAGGCGATCGCCGATTGCCGGCGTCATGCCGGCCTCCGGGTAGAGGTCGGCCAGGTAGGCGTAGACGGCGCCTTGCTCGGTGACGAGGGCGCCGTCGTGGACGATCGCCGGCACCTTGCCCATCGGATTGACGGCGAGGTAGTCAGTCCGGCGCTGCTCGCCCTGGCGAAGATTGAGGACCTTCAGCTCGTAGTCGGCGCCGAGCTCCTCGAGCAGAACCAGCGCACCTGCCGAGCGCGAGTGCGGCGAATGGAACAAGGTGACATGGCGATCGTTTGCTGCATGCATTGCTTCTCCTACCTCCCTGCGGGCACTCGGCGCCGCTGGTTACTGCCGGTCATTCACGTGCGATGCGCGCGTCGGCGACGGTGCCAGAGCGCGCGCACGGCGCCGCATCCGGATGTTGAGCATCTCGACGCCGAGCGCGAACGCCATCGCGAAGTAGATGTAGCCCTTCGGCACGTGCTGATCGAACCCCTCGGCGATGAGGACGACGCCGATGACAACGAGAAACGCGAGCGCGAGCATCTTGATCGTCGGGTGCGCGCCGACGAAGCGGCCGATCGCGGCGGCGAACAGCATCATCAGCGCGACCGAAGCGATGACGGCCGCGACCATGATCTCGATCCGGTCGACCATGCCGACGGCGGTGATGATCGAATCGAGCGAGAAGACGAGATCGATCAGCATGATCTGAACGATCGCCGCGGTGAACGACAGCGACGCGGCGGCGGGCGCGAGATGGCCTGCCTCGCCGGTGATCGACTGGTGGATCTCGCCGGTCGTCTTCCAGAGCAGGAACAGGCCGCCCGCGATCAGGATCAGGTCGCGCCCCGAGAGCTCCTGGCCGAGCACCGTGAAGATCGGCGCGGTCAGGCCGGCCACCCACGACAGCACGAGCAGCAGCCCGACGCGCATGAACATCGCCATGAAGAGGCCGATCCGGCGCGCGCGATCCTGCTGTGCCTTGGGAAGCTTGTCGACCAGGATCGAGATGAAGACGATGTTGTCGATGCCGAGGACGAGCTCGAGCCCGACCAGCGTCGCGAACGCGATCCACGCCCGCGGATCGGTGAGCAGCTCGATCATCCGCAAAAGCGGGCGAAGGTCGCGTCGAGGCGATCGACCATCGCCTCGACCGACCCGGCGTCGACGAAACTCGCCTCGAAGCTGTTCCTCGCCAGCGCGTAGGCATCGGCGGCGCCGAGCTGCGGCAGTGCCTCGAAGGTGGCGACGAAATTGTCGTTGACGTAGCCGCCGAAGTACGCCGGGTCGTCGGAATTGACCGTCGCCCGGATGCCGGCAGCGAGCAGCTCGGCGAGGTTGTGGTCGGCGAGCCGGTCGAAGACGCGCAGCTTCAGGTTCGAGAGCGGGCAGACGGTGAGCGCGACGCGCTCCCTCGCCAGCCGCTCGACGAGCGCCGGGCTCTCGACGCAGCGCACGCCGTGGTCGATGCGCTCGGCGTGCAGCACGTCGAGCGCAGCCTCGATGTAGCTCGGCGGCCCCTCCTCGCCGGCATGGGCGACGCGGTGCAGCCCGAGCTCGCCGGCACGGGCGAAGACGCGAGCGAACTTCTCGGGCGGATGGCCGCGCTCGCTGCTGTCGAGGCCGACGCCGATGAACTGGTCGCGACACGGCAGCGCCTCGTCGAGCGTCGCCAGCGCCTCGTCCTCGCTCAGATGGCGCAGGAAGCAGAGGATGAGCGCGCTCGTGATGCCGAGCTCGCGCGCCGCGCGCTCGCGCGCCCGTGCCAGGCCCTGGATCACGGTCGCGATCGGGACGCCGCGCGCGGTGTGCGTCTGCGGGTCGAAGAAGATCTCGGCGTGGACGACGTGGTCGGCGGCGGCACGGCGGAAATACGCCATCGCCATCGCCTCGAAGTCGCTCGCGTCGAGCAGCACGCTCGCGCCGGCGTAGTAGACGTCGAGAAAGCTCTGGAGATCGCCGAAGCTGTAGGCGGCACGCAGCGCGTCGACGCTCGGGTAGGCGAGCGCGACGCCGTTCTTCTTTGCCAGCTCGAAGATCAGCTCGGGCTCGAGCGTGCCCTCGATGTGCAGGTGCAGCTCGGCCTTGGGCATCGCGCGCAGCAGCTCGGGGAGCCGCTGGCGCGGCACGAGCGCCGCGAGGCGCTCGCGACTCGCGGTGGCGAAGTCCATCGCCTGCCGTTCGCCTGCTGCTACTTCTTGTCGGCTCCCGGCACCTTGCCTTCGACTCCCTTGACGA
This sequence comes from Caldimonas sp., assembly GCA_036272325.1. Taxonomy (GTDB): domain Bacteria; phylum Pseudomonadota; class Gammaproteobacteria; order Burkholderiales; family Burkholderiaceae_C; genus Schlegelella_A. Next base: position 40,648 of record DATAYY010000110.1, read on the forward strand.
AGAAGTTGATGCCGCCGAGGAACTTGTCGTCGGCGACGGTGCCCTTGGCGACGACCTCCTTGCCGTCGTTGCTCATGATCGGACCCTTCCAGATCTCGTAGCTGCCGTCCTTCAGGCCCGCCTTCACCTTCTCGACCTTGGCCTTGAGGTCGGCTGGCACCTTGTCGGAGATCGAGACGAGGTCGATCGCGCCTTCCTTGACGCCCCACCACGTGTGCTGGTCGCCCTTCCAGGTGCCGTCGAGCGCGTCGCGGGTGGTCTTGATGTAGTACGGCGCCCAGTTGATCACCGCCGAGGCGAGGTGCGCGTTGGGCGCGTACGCGGTCATGTCGCTGTCCCAACCGAAGGCGTACTTGCCGGCCTTGCCTGCCGTCTGCAGGACGGCCGACGAGTCGGTGTTCTGCATCAGCACGTCGGCGCCGCCGTTGATGAGCGACTGCGCGGCTTCCGTTTCCTTCGGCGGGTTGAACCACTCGTTGACCCAGACGACGCGCGTCTTGATCTTCGGGTTGACCGACTGCGCCCCCATCGTGAAGCTGTTGATGTTGCGGACGACCTCGGGGATCGGCACCGAGCCGACGACGCCGAGCGTGTTGGTCTTGGTCATGCCGCCGGCGATGACGCCGGCCATGTACGCGCCCTGGTAGGTGCGGCTGTCGTAGACGTTCATGTTCGGCGCCGTCTTGTAGCCGGTGGCGTGCTCGAACTTGACGTCGGGCAGGTCGCCGGCGACCTTGAGCATCGGCTCCATGTAGCCGAACGTCGTGCCGAAGATGAGCTTGTTGCCCTGGCTCGCCATGTCACGGAAGACGCGCTCGGCATCGGCCGCCTCGGGAACCTTCTCGACGAAGCTCGTCTGCACCTTGTCGCCGAACTCCTTCTCCACTGCCTTTCTCGCGTTGTCGTGCGCGAAGGTCCAGCCGCCGTCGCCGACCGGGCCGACGTAGGCAAACGCGATCTTCAGCGGCCCGCTCGACGCCGGCGCAGAGGCGGCGGCCGTCGTGGTCGTGGTGGTGGTGGTCGTCGCCGCCGGGGTGGTCGTGGTCGTCGTCTTCTCTTCCTTGCTGCAGCCCGAGAGGATCGCGAGCGCGGCGAGCGATCCCCAGCCGGCGAGTTGGACGAGGGACCGTTTCGAGAGTCGAGTCATTGGTGGCTCCAGAGGGTGAGTGGCCGGGGGACGAGGAAGCGGCTTCGCGCGAGGCGAAGCGACCATTATTGCGGATCGCTAACCGGGGAAGAACGGCTTGCCGATCGACGCCGGCATGTTGACGCGGATGAAGGTGGCGTTGCGCGAGATGAGGACGAGAACGACGATCGTCGCCAGATACGGCAGCATCGTCAGGAACTGGCTCGAGAGCTGCACGCCCTCGCCTTGCAGCTGCAGCTGCAGCATCGTCACGCCGCCGAACAGATAGGCGCCGAGCAGGACGCGCGCCGGCCGCCAGGTCGCGAACGTCGTCAGCGCAAGCGCGATCCAGCCCTTGCCCGCCGTCATGCCCTCGACCCAGAGGTGGGTGTAGACGACCGAGATGTAGGCGCCGGCGACGCCGCATAGCGCGCCGCCGACGACGACCGCGGCCAGCCGGATCCAGCGCACCGGATAGCCGAGCGCATGCGCCGATTCCGGCGACTCGCCGATCGCGCGCAGCACCAGCCCGGCGCGCGAGCGGTAGAGGAACCACGCGATCGCGGCCGTCAGCACGATGGCGAGATAGACCATCGGATGCTGGCGAAAGAACGCCGGCCCGATCCACGGCAGGTCGGCGAGCCCCGGGATGTGAAAGCCGTGCTGCTCGCCGAGCTTTTCCTGCGTGTAGCGGATGCCGACGAACGCGGAAAAGCCGGCGCCGAAGAGGCTGAGCGCGAGCCCGGTCGCGTACTGGTTGGTGTTGAGCCAGATGACCAGAACGCCGAACGCTGCGGCGAGCGCCGCGCCGGCAAGCGCACCGGCGCCGAACGCGAGCCAGTCGTTGCCGGTGTGGACGGCGGTCGCGAAGCCGGCGATCGCGGCGACGAGCATCATCCCCTCGGCGCCGAGGTTGACGATCCCCGCGCGCTCGTTGATGAGCAGGCCGAGCGCAGCGAACGCGAGCACCGTGCCCGAGTTCAGGGTCGCCGCGACGAGGAGCGCGAACTGCTCCATCAGGTGCCTTCCCGCGCCGGCAGCACCGACGTCGCGACCACCGGGCTGAGCGGCGCATCGTCGATCGCCGGCGGCGCTGCCGCCGTCGGCCGCACTGGCGGCTTCCAGCGCAGCCGATACGCGATCAGCGTGTCGCACGCGAGCAGCGTGACGAGCAAGAGGCCCTGGAAGACTCCGGTCAGCGACTTCGGCAGCCCGAGCCGCGACTGCGCGAGCTCGCCGCCGATGTAGAACATGCTCATCAGGATCGCCGAGAAGACGATCCCGACCGGGTGCAGCCGGCCGACGAAGGCGACGATGATCGCGGCGAAGCCATAGCCCGCCGGAACGTGCGGCGTCAGCTGGCCGAGCGGCCCGGCGACCTCGAGGCCGCCGGCAAGCCCGGCCATGCCGCCCGAGGTGAGCATCGCGGTCCAGAGCGCCTTTCGGGACGAGAAGCCCGCGTAGCGCGCCGCCGCCGGCGCGAGGCCGCCGACCTGGAGCTGGAATCCGGCATAGGTGCGAAAGAGCAGCGCCCAGAACGCGGCAACGGCGACGAGGGCGACGATGACGCCGACGTTGACGCGAAAGCCGGTGAAGAGCTTCGGCACCTGCGTCACCTTCAGGAACGTGATCGTCTGCGGGAAGTTGTAGCCGTGCGGGTCCTTCCACGGGCCGTAGACGAGATAGTTGAGGAGCTGCTCGGCGACGTAGACGAGCATCAGGCTGACGAGGATCTCGTTGGCGTGGAAGCGATCGCGCAGGAGCGCGACGATTGCCGCCCAGCACATGCCGCCGACGACGCCGGCAACGAGCACGGGGACGAAGAACCAGCCGCCCGTCGTCGCCGTCGCCTCCATCGCGACGCCGCTGGCGAAGATCGCGCCGACGATGAACTGCCCTTCGGCGCCGATGTTCCAGACGTTGGAGCGAAAGCAGACGGCGAGGCCGAGCGCGATCAGGAGCAGCGGCGTCGCCTTGACCGCGAGCTCGGTCAGCGCGTAGACGCTCTTCACCGGCTCGACGAAGAAGACGGCGAGGCCGCGCAGCGGATCCTTGCCGAGGAGAAGGAACAGGCCCGTTCCGATCACGACCGTGATCGCGAGCGCGATCAGCGGCGAGGCGACCGACATCGCGCGTGAGGGCTCGGGGCGGGCCTCAAGCTTGAGCATGACCGGCCTCCGCCGCGCCGCTCCAGAGGCCGCTCATCCACTCGCCGATCCGCTCGACCGTTGCCGCCGCCGCGGCGACGCTCGGCGAGACGCGGCCGCGCGCGATCACGAGCAGCCGGTCGCAGATCTCGAACAGCTCGTCGAGCTCCTCGCTGACGACGAGCACGGCGCAGCCAGCGTCGCGCAGCGCGAGCAACTCACCCCGGATCTGCGCCGCCGCGCCGACGTCGACGCCCCAGGTCGGCTGCGAGACAACGAGCAGCTTCGGCTGGGCATCGATCTCGCGGCCGACGATGAACTTCTGCAGGTTGCCGCCCGAAAGGCTCTTCGCTGCCGAGCCCGGGCCGCCGGCCTTGACGTTGAAGCGGCGGATCAGCGCTTCGGCGAGCGCCTGGATGTCGCCGATCCGGAGCCACCCGCCGGCGCCGACCGCGCGTGTTCGCGTCAGCAGCGTGTTCTGCGCCAGCGAAAGCGTCGGCACGGCGCCGCGGCCGAGACGCTCCTCGGGTACGAAGTGCAGGCCGGCGCCGCGGCGCGTCCGCGGCGACGCCCGCGCGATGTCGCGCTCGAACAGCTGGATCGATCCCGGCGGCGCCCGTCGGTCCTCGCCCGAGATCGCCGCCATCAACTCCTGCTGGCCGTTGCCGGAGACGCCGGCGATGCCGACGACTTCGCCGGCGCGGACGTCGAACGAGACGCTCTCGAGCGCGGTGCCGAACGGATCTTCCTTGGCCAGCGAGAGATCGCGCACGGCGAGGACGACCGCTCCCGGATGGCGCTCGCGATGCTGCAGCTGCGGCGGCTCGGCGCCGATCATGAGGCGCGACAGGCTGGCGTTGGTCTCTTTGGTCGGATCGACCTCGCCCGTCACCTTGCCGGCGCGCAGCACCGTGCAGAGATGGCAGAGGGCGCGGATCTCGTCGAGCTTGTGCGAGATGTAGAGGATCGAGCAACCCTCCTCGGCGAGCTTGCGCAGGGTCACGAACAGCGTCTGCACCGCCTGCGGCGTCAGCACCGAGGTCGGCTCGTCGAGGATGAGGAGCTTCGGGTGCGTCATCAGCGCGCGCACGATCTCGACCCGCTGCCGCTCGCCGACCGAGAGCGTATGGACCGGCCGGAGCGGATCGACGTCGAGGCCGTACTCGCCGGCGACCTTGCGGATCCGCGCCGTCACCTCCGCCAGCGTGTGCGACTTGTCGAGGCCCAACCAGACATTCTCGGCCGCTGTCAACGTGTCGAACAGGCTGAAGTGCTGGTAGACCATGCTGATGCCGAGCGCGCGCGCCTCGGCGGGCGACGCGATCTGCACCCGCTCGCCGTTCCAGCGAATCTCGCCGGCATCGGGGCGGACGGCGCCATAGATGATCTTCATCAGCGTCGACTTGCCGGCACCGTTCTCACCGAGGACGGCGTGGATCTCGCCCGGCGCGACGCGCAGCGCGACGCCGTCGTTCGCCTTCACGGCCGGGTAGGACTTGCTGATGTCGACGAGCTCGAGACGAAGCATTGCGGACGGCAGGGTCAGGCGGCGGCGCTGCGATCGTAGTGGCAACGGCCGGCGACGAACGCGCGGACGAGGTTCCGTTCGTCGGCGAGCGTCATCCAGGCGAAGACGCGCTCATGCAAGGTGCGCGCCACCGCGGCGCGGCGGATCGCGACCGGGTTCGCGGCCGGATCCCAGACGCAGACGTCGGCCATCGCGCCCGGCTCGAGGCTGCCGATCTCGCCGCCGAGGCCGAGCGCGCCCGCGGCACCGCGCGTCGCCGCGTGCAGCGCCTGCCAGGCGGTGAGGCGCTCGCCGGCGAGCGCCTGGACCTTGTACGCGTCGGCCATGTTGCGCAGCATCGAGAGGCTCGTGCCGCCACCGACGTCGCTCGCGAGGCTGACCCGAACCCCGGCCTCGCGCGCCGCGCGCCAAGCGAACAGGCCGCTGCCGAGGAAGAGGTTCGACGACGGCGAGTGCGCGATCTGCGCCCCCGCCGCGGCGAGCGCGGCGCGGTCGGCGTCGTCGAGCCAGATGCCGTGCGCGAAGATGCTCTTCGCGTGGAGCAGGCCGGCCGCCGCGTAGACGTCGAGGTAGCTGCGTGCTTCGGGAAAGAGCTCGCGCACCCAGCTCACCTCGGCGCGATTCTCGGCGAGATGCGTCTGCAGGTAGAGCGTCGGGTCGGCGCTGCAAAGACGGCCGGCCAGCGCGAGCTGCTCGCGCGTGCTCGTCGGCGCGAAGCGCACGGTGACGGCGTAGGCGAGACGGCCGCGGCCGTGCCAACGCGCGATCAGCGCCGCCATCTCGCGCTCGCCGCCAGCGACATCGTCGACGAGATCGGGCGGAGCGTTGCGGTCCATCAGGACCTTGCCGGCGACGAGGCGCATGCCGCGCGCCTCGGCGGCAGCGAACAACGCATCGACCGAGGCCGCGTGAACGGTCGGAAACACGACCGCCGACGTCGTCCCGTGCGCGAGCAGCGCATCGAGGAAGTGCGCGGCCGCGCGTTCGGCGTGCGCCGGCTCGGCGTGGCGCGCCTCGGCGGGAAAGGTGTGCGTCGTCAGCCAGTCGAGCAACGCGGTGCCGTAGCTGGCGATGACGTCGATCTGGGCCGAGTGCACGTGGCTGTCGATGAAGCCCGGCAGGACGAGGCAGCCGGCGTGGTCGTGGCGTCGCCAGTCTCGTTCGGGGGGCTTCGCCTGCACGGCGACGATGCGGCCGCCTTCGGCGAGCAACCAATGGTCGGTGCGAAAGCGCACCGCCGGCGACTCCGTCACGCCCCACTCCGGCTCGGCGACGAAATCGAGCAGATCGCCGCGGATCGCGATGCGCTCGGCGCCACCGGCGCGAAGGCCGCTGGCGGTGGCAGAAGACGGCAGGGCCATGCGAGATGCGTGTATACCATCGCAACACCATGACGAGCCGCCCGATCCGCTTCTTCCACCGCGGCGCCGTCGTCGCCGTCGAGCCGGTCGCGACGACGCGCACGGTGCTCGACTGGCTGCGCGAGGATGCGCGCCTCACGGGCACCAAGGAAGGCTGCAACGAAGGCGACTGCGGCGCCTGCACGGTGGTCGTCGCCGAGCTCGCGCCGACGGCGTGTGCCGCCGAAGACGTCGTCGGGGGGCTCCGGGTGCGAACGGCCAACGCGTGCCTGCAGTTCCTGCCGACCCTCGACGGCAAGGCGCTGTTCACGGTCGAGGACCTGCGCTCGGCGAGCGGCGGGCTGCATCCGGTGCAGCAGGCGATGGTCGATTGCCACGGCTCGCAATGCGGCTTCTGCACGCCGGGGTTCGTGGTGTCGCTCTGGGCGACGTACCAGCACCACGTCGCGCGCGGCGAGCGGCCGTCGCGGCGGCGGCTCGCCGACGAGCTGTCGGGCAATCTCTGCCGTTGCACCGGCTACCGGCCGATCGTCGACGCCGGCGAGCGGATGTTTGAGCTGCCGGCAGCCGCGCTCGACGCTGCACCGATCGTCGCGGCGCTCGAACGACTGCGCCATGCACCGGCGCTCCGATCGATCGACGCCAGCGGCTGCGAGTTCATCGCCCCGCGGACGCTCGACGATTTCGCCGCCGCCCGGCTCGCGCATCCCGAGGCGCGCATCCTCGCCGGCTCGACCGACATCGGCCTCTGGGTCAACAAGATGTTCCGCCCGTTGCCGGTGCTGCTCTCGATCGGCGCGGTCGACGCGTTGAAGGTCGTCGAGGAACGCGACGGCGTGCTCACGATCGGCGGCGCCGCGTCGCTCGAAGACGCGTGGCGGGCGCTGGTCGCGCGCTGGCCGGCGCTCACCGACGTCTGGCTCCGCTTTGCCGGCGTGCCGCTTCGCCACACCGGAACGATGGCCGGCAACGTCGCCAACGGCTCGCCGATCGGCGATTCGGCGCCGGTGCTGATGGCGCTCGACGCGACCCTCGTCCTGCGCCGCGGCGAAGCGATCCGGCGCGTCGCGCTGGCCGGGTTCTACTCGGGCTACATGGAAAACCAGCTGCGGTCGGGCGAGTTCGTGCAGGCGATCGAGGTTCCGCTCGACCAGCAGGGCGCCGAGGTGCGCGCCTACAAGATCTCGAAGCGCTTCGACTGCGACATCTCGGCCGTCTGCGCCGGCCTCGCGATCGAGCGCGACGCTGCCGGCACCGTCGTCGCCGCGCGGCTCGCGTTCGGCGGCATGGCGGCGACCGTGCAGCGTGCGGCCGGCGCCGAGGCGGCGCTCGTCGGCGCCCGCTGGGACGAGACCGCGCTCGCGAACGCCCAGCGAGCGCTGACGAGCGACTTCACGCCGCTCACCGACATGCGCGCCAGCGCCGGCTACCGGATGCAGGTGGCGCAGAACCTGTTGCGCCGCTTCTGGCTCGAGACGCGCGCCGATGCGCCGCTCGCCGCCGCGGCGACGAGTGTCTGGGCGGCCGCGCCTGCCCTCTGGTCGCCCGCGATCGGAGCAACGCCATGAATCGCGCCCTCGATCCGCGCTTGCTGCGCGCGCGCGACTCCACGGCGACGGCCGGCTCGGCCCGCGTCGGCGTCGCCCTGGCGCACGAATCCGCGCACCTGCATGTCGCCGGCGCGGCGCCCTACGTCGACGACCTGCCCGAGCTCGCCGGCACGCTGCACGCGGCGCTCGGCCTGTCGCCGGTCGCCCACGGCCGTCTGATCGGCTTCGACCGCGAACGGATCGCGGCGTTGCCCGGCGTCGTCGATGTGCTCGTCGCCGCCGACGTTCCGGGGCCGAACGACTGCGG